>NZ_JBZAYA010000012.1:0-163136 GCF_058244265.1 Arthrobacter sp. SE2
CACGCTCCTGCCCTAGGCGTCAGACGGCCCTAACCACGCTCATCTGCGAAGGGCCGGTAAAGGGGCGGATTATCCGCCTAAGCCTCGGTGACCATGAGGACAGGCTCTGTCGTCCTGACAGCATTGAGGGAAAACCGAGTGACCTGGAACGGGCCGGTTCGATAATGGGGATTTCTGGGGGTGAATCGAGCCTCCCCACCGCTACTTTGAAAGTCCAGTTCAAAGGTGGGGACTTTTTCGTTTCCGGGGTGTCGCACCGAGCCAGATGCGGATCGAAGAAATCGCCCTTCCGGCGGCCAGCAAAGCCTGCCCATGGTCCTGATCGAAGCCCGCAAGTCTGCTGGGCACTTGCCGTAAAGATTTCGTAAAGATCCTGTCGAAAAGCTGAGAGCGCGTCCGACCGGCCGATAGTTTTTAGAGGCGCCGCCACTTGAGTGTCCCCCAATCCTCAGGTGGCGGCGCTTCTCGAAGATCTTGGCCAGCGACTTACGTGCTTGAGAACAAACAGATTCTCCCATAAGCGTTTGGCGCCCGAGCGGGCAGTCTTAAGTGAATCTTGATCTTTTCTTAGTGTTTCCTTGAGGTTCACCGTGTAGCGGGCCGTTTCGTCTGTGGGCTATCTCCAGCTACGATCAGGAGGTTGTCCGGACCGAAAGGCATCCTTGCTCGTGGATTTTGGCCGCTATCTCATTGACCTTGTGGTCTTCGTTGGCATCACGGTTGTGCTGATGTGTTCTCTTCACCTGCTCGTGCTGTGGCACAAGAAGCGGAAGTACCCGAAGTTGTTGCGCCCTGAGAGACAGTCGCTACCGGGCCGCGATACCGGAGCCCGTCCGGAAAGGCCAGGCCCTGGACGCATTCGCGATCAACGGGCGGCTCTCACCGGCGTCCAAAGGCCATGACAATGGCTACTACCGCCGCGACGACCAGCACTGTCGCAACCCAGATCCATTGTTGTCCGTCCAAGTTCGCCCCAATCTCAGGTCTTGATCCAGTCTCCCAAAATGAAGGCTGTTGAGCGAGGTCTGGTGGGGAGATCGAACCTCCCACCCTCACAGAAGCAGGCCAGGAGCGTTCAGCTTCTGGCCTGCTTCTGTTTTACGACGCTGAATTCCGCGGGCCTGCCGTCCTGACCGCACTCAGTTCAGTGCGATGACGAGCATCTGGTTGGTGCCCGGGATGCATGTTTGCAATACCGCCCGAGGAAATCCGCCGAATACCGCTGCGACGTTGTTGGTGGTCCCGCCTTGAGGCACCTGGCCACGCGCCGTCACTGTGTACGTGCCATAGCCGGGGATGCTCACGGTCTCGCCGACGCCGATACCCGAGAATTGTGCCCACCCCCCGCAGAAATCATGTTCGGTAATGAACAGCGAGTAGGCGTCCGTGGGGGTGAAATGGATCGGGCCAATGCAACTGTCCACGGCCGCCTGGCCGCCTGAGCCCGCAACATAAATGGTCCGCACCGCCGGAGCGGGAGCTGGGGCGGCTGCTGGCGCTGGCGCCGGAGCGGGGGCAGGTGCAGGGGCGGGGGCCGCGGCAACCGGCGGCCCTGTCAGCTTTAGCACCTGGCCGGGCACGATGACGGAATAGGCGCTGAGCCCATTGGCTGCCAGCATCCCGTTGACGTCGACGCCGAACCTGGCGGCTATGGAGCCAACAGTGTCGCCGCTGACCACCGTGTAGGCGTTCGTGTCAGGAGCAGGAGCAGGAGCAGGAGCAGGAGCAGGAGCAGGAGCGGGTGGAGCTGCGGCCGGCGCCGCTGCGGGCGCTGACGGCGCGACGGCGGCCGGTGCCTGCGTCTGTACTGGCGCCTGAGTGGCTGCAGGCGTGGAACTGGCAGCCGGCGTCGGACTGGCAGCGGCCGGCGAAGGCGCGGCAATACCGGCTCCCGAGCCGACCTGCGGGGCAAGTGCGGCGCTCGTGCCTGCAGGCGCAAGTACCTGTGCGTAGTTCTGCATCGTCACGGCCGCGATGGCCACCACCGCCACGATCGCCCAGGCGGCTATTGACGCCTTGTACCTCGTGAGTGTTCTTACCCCCGCGGATATCAGGGCGAGGACGTTGCCTCCGCTGATCCCGCTGTGTCTGTAGTCCTGTTGATACATGTCGGATCCCCGTAATTCATCGTTTCTGGGGCCGGTCGGTTGGCTGGCCCGGGAAGTGATACGCAGGCGCAGGGGATGGCGCTTATTGAGACCCTTTTGCTTAAATGCGCAGCACTGAGGAATCCCTCGATCCATCTACTTTGATAAATCCATCAAAGGGATGTATGAACCCGTTTTGATAAATCCATCAGTGAGATTTGTGAAAGAGATATTTCCTTTTTCCTGCTGCAGGTAATTTGAGTGTAGGAATGGGGAATTCGCTCTACACGAGTGGGTGCCACTCGCTTTTATTCCGGGCTGCCGGTCAAACACTCGCAAGGCGTCTTCGACAGGGGGCGGGTGCTTGCAGGAGCCTGGACTGCCAGCCCTCGGGCGGGGAGGTGTGATTGTTACTAAACTAAGTCTGCTTAGTAATTAGTAGTCATATTTATCCCGAGAATTGACGAATTCGGCAATGTGCTCTGCAAATGCGCGGAGACCGTTTTTCGAGAATTTATCCACCGTGTCTGAGGGGCTTGACCACGCACTTGACCACTGGGACAGAATGGGTCCATGAGTCGAATCGCAATCATCGGCGGCCACGGCAAGGTGGCCTTGCAACTGTCCCGCATCCTGAGCAACGAAGGTCACTCGGTCACCTCCTTCATCCGCAATCCGGAACACGCGCCCGACGTCGAGGTGACGGGTGCCGCCCCGGTAGTACTCGACGTCGAGAATTCGACGACGGCGGAGATCGCCTCTGCACTTGACGGCCACGACGCGGTGGTGTGGTCCGCCGGGGCAGGCGGAGGCAATCCGCACCGTACGTATGCAGTGGACAGAGACGCCGCCATCCGCTCGATGGATGCCGCGGCGCAAACGGGCGTGGCCCGCTATGTGATGGTGTCCTACTTCGGCGCAGGACCCGGCCATGGCGTTCCCGAGGACAACAGCTTCTACGCCTACGCGGATGCCAAGGCCGCGGCGGACGAGTATCTGCGTGCGACTGACCTCGACTGGACGATCCTTGGCCCGGGCGCACTGACCAGCAATCCTGGGTCTGCGCTCATTGAGGTAAGCCCCGCGGATCCGGGCACCGGGACCGAAACTTCGCGGGCCAATGTTGCCCTAGTGGCTGCCGCCGTCCTGGAACTGCCCGAGACTGTCCGCCGCACCATCGAGTTCAGGGACGGCTCGGTGCCTGTGGTGGAGGCCCTTACCGTGTCCTAGCCACACGCTGCCGGGCCCGGAGCCGGGCCGGGACCGCATGTCGTCGGGATATGTTGGTAGGGCTAGTCCCGAGGCAATGCCCGGGACGCTGCCACTACGACGTCTGAGGAAATCGGGAACATGGACCAGTTGGCACTCATTGTTGGATTGCTGCTTGCAACGGTCGTGGCCGTGGGCTTGGGGGACCGCTTGCGGCTCCCGTACCCGGTGCTGATGCTGTTGCTGGCTGCGGCGATGACCTTCATCCCGGGCTTCCCGGACTTTGAGCTTGCGCCTGAACTGATCCTCCCGATCTTCCTCCCTCCGCTGCTCTTCGCGACCGCCCAGAAAAGTTCCTGGGCGGTCTTCCGGGTCCGTTGGCGGACGCTTCTGCTCATGGCGGTGGCACTCGTGGTCGTTTCGACGGCGGCCGTTGCCGGAGCCACGTGGCTCATGATTCCAGGGATCGGCATTCCTGCGGCGATCGCACTGGGCGCCATGGTGGCTCCGCCGGACCCCGTCGCGGTTGAATCCGTTGCCGGCCGCGTCCACATGCCGCGCAGGCTCATCACCGTGCTGCAGAGCGAAGGCCTGTTCAACGACGCTGCCGCGATCGTGATCTTCCAGGCCGCGGTGGCGGCGACGGTTTCAGGCACCAGGCTGGGGGCCGGCGTCGTGCTCCAATTCGTCATCGGTGCCGCCCTTGCCGTCATTGTGGGCATTGCGATGGGCTGGTTGACGAGGCTGATCACCAAGCTGGTCACCTCCATGGTGGCCCGAAGTGCCGTGACCTTGGTGATTCCCTTCGCTGCATACATCCTGGCTGAAGAGCTGCATGCTTCGGGGGTGATCGCCGTCGTCGTCACGGCCCTCGAGACACAGCGGCACGCGCGGTCGCAGGATGCGGCCGAGCGCGTTACCCGCACCGCCTTCTGGGATGTGGTGGAACTCCTTGCTACGGGCCTGGCATTCGGCCTTGTGGGTTTGGAGATCCGGCATGTGATCCGGGACGAGGGCGCAGCGATTTACGGCATGATTGGCCCGGCCGTGGCGGTCTGCGTGCTCGTCTTCGTTGTCCGTTTCGCCTGGCTCGGGCTTTTGGCAATCTCGGCCCGCAAGCGGAAGAACCTGCTGCAGCCCACTTCCCCCAAGGAGGTCCTCATCCTGACCTGGTGCGGCATGCGCGGGCTCGCGACGCTAGCACTCGCCTTGGCCCTTCCGCTGACTATTGCGGACGGCAGTGACTTCCCTGCCCGGCACGAGATCCTGGTCATCGCCTGCGCCGTACTGCTGGCCACCCTGGTGCTGCCGGGGCTGACCCTTCCGTGGCTCATGCGCGTGCTCAAGGCGTCCGAAGACGGTTCACACGAAAAGGATGCCGCGCGGCTCTTGGCCAAACGCGCCCAGACTGCTGCAATCTCTGCGCTCAAGGAACACGATCTGATGAAGGAGCTGCCGGCGGACAAGGTGGCCCTCGTCAAGGAAAAGATGACCCGCCTGCATGCCGAGCTGCTCGACGGGACGTTGAAGAATGAGTCGGACGCTGAAAAGCGCCAACGCGGCAGGGAACTGGCGATCGCGGTCCAGACCATAGCCCTCGACGCCGCGCGCCAGGAAGTGGTCGCGGCGCGGAGCGAACCGGGGATGGATCCCGAGGTGGCGGACCGGGTGCTGCGCCAGCTCGACCTCCGCACCATGGCGATGCCGGACTAGCCTCCGAAGGCCCTACGCGCGCCGCAACACCAGATCCAAAGAGTTCTTCTCCACGTGGTCCAGTGCGTGGCGCACCGCGCCGATGCCCACGATCGCATCGCCCAAGGGGGACGCTGCCAACCGCGGGGGAGTAGCGGTGTAGCTAGCCAGCTTCCGGGCGGCCGGCTCTAGGAGGACCGACGCCGAATCTGCCACCGCGCCGCCGATTACCACGAGCTCCGGGTTGAGCAAGATGGCCACCGTGGAGACCACGCGGGCCAGCCGGTCCGAGAGCCGGTCCAGGATGTCCAGCGCAACTTTGTCACCCTGGGCAGCTGCGGCGAAGACGTGTTGGGCGGTCACCTCGCGGTCCGGCGGGGCTGCCGTCCGCAGCGTCGTTTTCGACTTTCCCGCCACGGCTTCCGCCGCCCACAGCCTGGCGAGTGCAGCGAGGCCGTCCGCCGATCCGACACCCTCCACCATGTCCAAATAGGCCATTTCACCCGCGCCCCCGGCAGTACCGTGCAGCAGCCTGCCGGATTCCACCAGGCCCGCACCGAAACGCTCACCGGCCAGGAGCACGGCCAGGTCCTGGACGCCGCTGCCGGCGCCGCGCCAACATTCGCCCAATGCGGCCAAGTTGGCATCGTTCTCCAGCATTACCGCCCATCCGTGCAGGTCGTGCAGGGCCTTCTTCAGGCCGACGTCGAACAGGCTCCAGAACGGCTGGCTGACGAGGATATTTCCGTCGCGGCCCACCGGGGCGGCTAGCCCGACCGTCACCGCAAGGACCTTGTCCGGTGCCACTCCGGCAGCCTCGAGGGCGAGCAGCGCGGTTTGGCTGATGACGCGGATCCGTTCCTCCGCTTCGATCTCCCTGGCGCGAAATGGCCCGCTGGCCCGTCCGACGGTCCTGCCGCGCAGATCGGCCACGACTACGGTGGTCTTGAGGACGCCGACGTCGATTCCCAGGACGCAGCCGGCGCTTTCGTCGAGCTCGAAGCGCCGCGCGGGGCGCCCCTTCTGGTAGGCGCCGAAATCGCGCTGGTTTTCCAGCTCGCGGATCCAGCCCCGGGCCATGAGGTCTTCACACACGGAAATGGTGGTGGCACGGGTCAGGCCGGTGGCGTCCATCAGCTCCGAAACGGTCACGGCGTTGGAGGAACGGATGGCTCCGAGCACGGTGGCCGCGTTGAACCGCCGGAGCATCTGCGGCGTGGCAGTCGCGATTTCAGCCATGGCTGTTGACCTCCTGTAGGTATGCGTCACATAATACTTGAGGTACTAAATTTAGATTCTAAATAAAAGTCCCATCCATCGAAGCGTCGACACAGAACAGGATTCCCTTTGTCCTCCACCGTCACCATGGCAACTCACACCGACTCCGAGCGCATGGCCGATCCCAACTGGTGGCGCCAAGCGGCTGTCTACCAGATCTACCCGCGCAGCTTCTCCGATGCGAACGGCGACGGCCTGGGCGACATCAAGGGCATTACCGCCAAGGTTCCGTTCCTGTTGTCCCTCGGCATTGACGCCGTCTGGTTGAGCCCGTTCTACCCCTCGGCCCTTGCTGACGGTGGCTACGACGTCGACGACTACCGCAACGTGGACCCCAAGCTGGGCACCCTGGCCGACTTCGATGAGATGGCGGCCGCCCTGCACGCCGCGGGCATCAAGTTGATCGCGGACATCGTCCCGAACCACTCCTCGGACCGGCACGAATGGTTCAAGGAGGCGCTGGCGTCCCCGAAGGGCTCGGCAGCCCGTGAACGCTACATCTTCCGCGACGGCCTGGGCGAAAACGGCGAACTTCCCCCGGCCGACTGGGACTCGATCTTCGGCGGCCCGGCCTGGGAGCGCATCACCGAACCGGATGGCACCCCCGGACAGTGGTACATGCACATCTTCACCAAGGAGCAGCCGGACTTCAACTGGGACAACCCCGAGGTCCGCGAGGACTTCCTGAAGACCCTGCGCTTCTGGTCCGACCGTGGCGTGGACGGCTTCCGAATCGACGTTGCCCATGCCCTCACGAAGGACCTGCCGGAGGTTCTGCCCTCCAAGACCGAGCTGCCCAAGGAAGGCGACAACGCTTTGGGCGCCCACCCGTTCTGGGACCGCGACGAGGTGCACGAAATCTACGCCGAGTGGCGAAAGGTCTTCAACGAGTACAACCCGCCCCGGACGGCCGTCGCGGAAGCGTGGGTCCACGCAGACCGCCGCGCCCGCTACGCAAGCCCCGAAGGACTGGGCCAGGCTTTCAACTTCGACCTCCTCCAGGCCGATTTCGACGCCGAACAGTTCCGAACGATCATCACCAAGAACCTCGGCGAGGCCGCGGCATCCGGTGCTTCCTCGACCTGGGTCTTCTCCAACCACGACGTCGTCCGGCACGCGACCCGCTACGGTTTGCCCGCGGGTGGCGGCCGTGACGGCTTGGGCCAGGACGGCAAGCAATGGCTGCTCGACGGCGGTTCGGCCGCCGACGTCGACGCCGAGCTCGGCCTGCGCCGTGCCCGCGCCGCGTCGCTGCTGATGTTCGCCCTGCCGGGCTCCGCGTACCTGTACCAGGGCGAGGAACTTGGATTGCAGGAAGTCGGCGACATCGTGGCCGGCCAGCGCCAGGACCCCGCGTTCTTCCGCAACCCGGGAGTCGACGTCGGCCGCGACGGTTGCCGTGTCCCGCTGCCGTGGACCAGTGAAGGTTCGTCGTTCGGCTTCGGCGACGGACATGCCCACTTGCCACAGCCTGAATGGTTTGCCGGCTACGCCGTGGAGGCGCAGGACAACGTTCCCGGCTCCACCCTGGAGCTGTACCGCACGGCCCTGGAACTGCGTTCGGAGCTGCGGGCGGCCGAGGACCTTGAATGGATCCCCTCGAGCAATGAGTCGGTGCTGCACTTCTCGCGGCCTAACGGCTGGCAGTCGGTGACCAACTTCGGCACCGAACCGGTGGCACTTCCGGAAGGCACCGTCGTCGTGAGCAGCGCACCGCTCGACGGCGGCAAGCTCCCGGCAAACACCACGGCCTGGATTGTCTAGTCCCTGACCGCTGACCGCTGACCCAACTGGCCCGCAGTTAATGTCGTTTTGAAGGCTGTAAACGACAACAACTGCGGGTCAGTTGCATGTGAAAGAGTTTGAAAATGACTGCAAAAAGCAAAATCGCGTCCGGCCGGCTCATCTATGGCTGCATGGGCCTCGGAGGTTCTTGGGAGGGCGGCGAATACGCGGCTGCCGAAGTTGATCAGGCCGCGGCCGCGATCGAAGCCGCCATGGGCATCGGGATCGCCCTTTTCGACCACGCCGACATCTACCGGAGCGGCAAGTCCGAGGCAGTCTTCGGTGAAGTCCTGGCCGGGACGCCAGGGCTGCGGGAGAAAATCCAGCTCCAGACCAAGTGCGGAATCCGGCTAGGCCAGCCCGGCGTCGACGGACATTACGACCTCAGCAAGGACGCCATCCTGGAACGGGTCAATGGAAGCCTGGAACGGTTGCGGACCGACTACGTCGACGTGCTTCTGCTTCACCGCCCCGACCCCTTGATGGAACCCGCAGAGGTGGCGTCCGCCGTCGGGCAGCTCATGGCGGAAGGCAAGGTGCGCCAATTGGGCGTGTCCAACATGTCCGGCGCGCAGATCACCTTCCTGCAGGACCAGCTGGAGGTGCCGATCGTCGCCAACCAGCTGGAAATGAGCCTGCACCGGCGGGCCTGGCTCGAGAGCACTGTCCTGGTCAACCACGACGACGCCCTCGGCTACAGTTTCCCGCACGGCACTTTGGAACACTGCGTCGGCCAGGGGATTGAGCTGCAGGCCTATGGTTCCCTCGCCCAGGGCCGGTACACGGGCTCGACGCCGGTATTCCCGACTGCCGCGGACACTGCGACTGCCGCTCTTGTCGCCCAGTTCGCGGAAGCAAAGGGTGTCACTCCTGAGGCCGTCTTGTTGGGGTGGCTCATGAAGCATCCGGCACGTATTTCCCCGGTGCTGGGCAGTTCCAACCCCGCGCGGATCGCTGCCTGCGCGGATGCTGCCGCAGTTGCCGCAGCCATGACGCGGACCGAGTGGTATGGCCTGTGGGTGGCTGCGCGGGGCAGCAAGCTCCCCTAAGCCCGTTAAGCCCAACTAACTCGCATTAGATGTCGTTATGAGCCCTGAAAACGACAATAAATGCGAGTTAGTTGGGTTACGACAGCTACAGCAACACACGCGTGCTACTACAGCGGCGCGACGACGTGGGCCCCCGACGTCGGGGAATACGCTGACGAGTCACCCTGGATCGATTGGCTCTGTTTGCCGTCCACTCCCACCGGGATGTCGCCGGCAATGGTCACGCGGTTGAGCTTGCGCGGCTGGCCGTCGTAGTTGTCGGGGGCGTAGTGCTGGGTGATGCGGTTGTCGAAGAGCACCAACTGGTTCGGTTCCCAGTTCACGCGCACCACGTTCTCCGGACGGGTGACGTAGGCCTGCAGCAAGCGGATGATGTCCTTCGACTCCGTATTCGATAGCCCGACGATCCGAAGACGCTGCGCGAAGCCCCCAATGAACAATCCGCGCTCGCCGGTCAGGGGGTGGACACGCACCACGGGGTGGGCGGTTTCGAATTTGATGCGGGTGAACTCCTTGCGGCGCTCATCGGCGTTCTCATGTTCCAGGTTTTTCGGCACCGAGTAGTCGTAATCGTTGGTGTGGATCGCCCAGAGCGTGTCCGCGAAGTTCCGGAGCTCGTCCGGCAGGTCCGCGTACGCTCCCGCCGAAGAGGCGATCAGGGTTTCGCCTCCATACGACGGAAGGTCGATGCTGCGCAGGGTCGAAGCCTGCGGCGGGTTGACCACGAACGTGACGTCGGTGTGCCAGTTGTTGGCGGAACCGTTCTCGCTGTCCACGGGCAGGACGTTCTCTTCGCCCTCCACGGAGGCCACGGTAGGATGCGCCGTGGTGAGCGGGCCAAAGTGGCTGGCGAATTTCACCTGGGCCTCGTCGCTGAGAATGTTGGCCTCCCGGAAAACGAGGGCCTTGTGTTCGTTGAGCGCGGCCCGGATTTGCGCCACGGTTTCCGGGGCGAGATCGCCGCTGAGGTCGAAGCCGCGGATTTCGGCGCCGATGCGGGATCCGAGCTTGGCAAATTCCAACTTTGTTTCGGTGATGACGGACATTTTTTGTTCCTTTTCTGTTGTGACTCTCTAGGGACTTACGGGATAGGTGGGTTGATGGTCAGGACCCGGACCCGACGGCGGTCCGCCAGCGGGAGAAATGCCGCTCCAGGGCGACAAGAAGGAAATTCACGGCCAAACCCAGAAGGGACACCGTGAGAATGCCGGCGTACATGTCCGGGATAAGGAAGCTGCTCTGGGCGTTCACGATCAGGTAGCCGAGCCCCGCCTTCGCTCCCACCATTTCGGCGGCGATCAACACCAAAATGGAAGCCGTGCCGGCCATGCGGATTCCCGTGAAAATGGTGGGCACCGCGGAGGGCAGAATCACCTTGCGGAACAGCGCGAGGCTCGAGAGGCCGAGCGATTTCGCGGCCCGGATGAGCAGCGGATCCACGGTCTTCACGCCCGCGATCGTGTTCAGCAGGACCGGAAAGAACGCCGCATACGCCACGATGCTGATCTTGGACTCTTCGCCGATCCCCAGCAGCAGTGTGAAAACAGGCAGCAGTGCAAGCGCGGCAGTGTTGCGGAACAGTTCCAGGAGCGGGTTCAGCACCGAATTGAGCCGTCCGTACCAGGCGATCAGCAGACCGAGGGACACGCCAGCCACGAGGGCCGCGCCGAAACCCGACACCGAACGGGTGAGGCTCGCGGCCAGATGCCCCTGGATGGTGCCGGATTCGAACAGCTTGCCCCACGCTGCTAGGACCTCGTGCAAGGGCGGCAGGAATACCCGGGTTGACGGGCTGGCCAGATATGTCGGCCCGAGTTCCCAGAGAGCCAGGAAAGCGATGATCCCTGCGGCCTTCCACAGGCCGGAACCGGCGCGCGCGGCGGCGGTCCGCACAAAGGCGGGTATCGCCGTCGTGCGCCGACGCCTCGCCTCAACAGGACCGGAGTGCCCGACGGCGGGAGGTTGCTTGGGTGCGGCGCTCGCCGCGGGCTGTTGCGCGAGTGTTGTGGTCATCAGGCTGCGCTCCTTTCGAGAGTTGTTCCCGGAACTTCATCCGGGGCCGTGCCGTCCGGCAGGATCTTGCGATGCCCGGCGTCCTGGGCCACGCGGACTTCGTCGTGCAACAAGGTCCAGACCTTGTGCCGTTGTTCGACGAAGGCGGGGTGCGAGCGGATGTCGTCCTCGCCGCCGCGGTCCGGGATGTCCACGTCCACGATTTCCTTGAGCCGTCCGGGCCGGGCGCTGAGGACGGCGACGCGCTGCCCCAGGTACACGGCCTCGTCGATGCCGTGGGTGATGAACACGATCGTCTTTCCCGTGGCCCGCCAGATCCGCAGGAGCTCGTCCTGGAGTTGTTCACGCGTCTGGGCGTCCAACGCGGCGAAGGGTTCGTCCATGAGGAGCACATCGGGCTCATAGGCGAGGCTCCGGGCAATGGCCACTCGCTGCTTCATGCCGCCCGAGAGCTCATGGGGGAAACGGTCCTCGAAGCCGGCCAGGCCAACCAGTTTGAGGTATTCGCTTGCCTTGGCGGCACGTTCGCGGCGATTGAGCTTGCGCCCGTCCGTGCCCTTGCCTTCAAGCCCGATCGACACATTGGCCGACGCCGTGCGCCAGGGAAAGAGCGCGTACTGCTGGAAAACCACGGCACGGTCCTTCCCGGGACCCGTCACGGGCTGGCCGTCCACCAATACCTCGCCAGAGGTGGGCGTGGACAGGCCAGCCAGGAGGTCCAGCAAGGTGGTCTTGCCGGAACCGCTGGGCCCCACCAAGGTGAGGAATTCGCCGTCGCGCACGTCGAGGCTCAAAGAGTCGAGGGCGGTGAGCGTAGTGGGGTCTTTCGCGCCGGTCTTGGAGGCCTGGAAGCGCTTGGCGCCCTTGGAGCCCTTGCCGGGGCGGACGGCGAATTGCTTGGTGACATTGCGGAGGCTGATTTTGGCGGTCATCACTATCCCTTCGCGGTGCTTGGGGTAGGGGTGCTTGATGCGAGATCGTTGAATTTGTTGGTGTAGTACTTCGACGGTGCGAGATCGTTCTTGACAATCCCCGAGCTCTTCAGCCAGGCGGACCAGCGGCTGAAATCCTCGTCCTTGATCACACCGTTGTCGGGTACTCCGGGGCTCTTCCAGTACTGCAGGTTCGCGGTGCTCTCATTGCGTCCGCGGGCGTCGATTATCTTCTTGAAGCGCGCGATCACTTGGTCGCGCGGCGTCTCGGTCTCCCATTTGATGGCCTTGGCCACGCCCGTTGCAAAGGTCCGCGCCGTGTTGGGGTTCTTCTCGATGAAGTCGTTGCGGAGCACGTACTGTCCGCCGGCGAAGGTGCCGAAGAGTTCATAGTCGTTGAAGAGGGAGCGCAGTCCACCGGCGGCAACCGCATGGTCCTGCAGGACCCCGCCCAGGCTTCCGACGTCCACTTGGCCGCGGCGGATCGCTTCTTCGGTGTCGTTGGGCGCGAGCACTTCCAGTTGTACTTGCTTGATTTCGTCCTGGCTGAGGCCGTTCTTGCTGAGGTAGGTGTTGATGACGGCTTCGGAATGGGCTCCCAGGGTGTTGACTGCGATCTTCTTGCCGATGAGGTCCCTGGCGGTTTTGATGGGGCTGTCCGCCTTGACGTAGAAGCCGTTGAAGGTCCTGGCGTCTTCGCCGTAGTAGTTCACGACGGCGGTCACCGGAGCCCCTGCCTCAATCAGCTTCACCACGGCTCCGGCGAACGCTCCGCCGAAGTCGGTCTGGTTAGTGGCCGCCGACTGGATGTCCTGGGGACCGCTGATGGTGTTGCCTAACCAATTGAGTTTGATGTCACCCAGGTAACCGAGGTCCGCAGCCAGTTCGGGGAGGCCGACGTTGTTGGCCGAGCCTTGGTAGCGGAGCACTCTGATTTCCGGTTGACCGGCTGGTTGGCCGGCTTTCTGGTCTCCCGCTTGGGCACTGCCGCCGCAGCCGGTCACCGTCAGCGCAAGTACGACGGCGGCCGCGACGCTTAGCAGGGGCTGGTGCAGTTTCATGGGAGCTACTTTCTGGGGAGTGGAATTCGTTTTTCCGGGCGCGGTCTGGAGCAGACCGAACTGCCGGTGGGAACGATGTAAGCGCATGTCCACTGCTCAGGGGAAGCCCGGCAGTAACGCCCGGAAATGCCGGGAAACCGGGCGAAATCCGGCGAAATGCGCGCGAAACTCCGGGCAATGCAAGGACTCATTTCGCTTCGCGTCACAGGGTTGAGCCGCATGACCCCCTGCGTCCGGAATCCGGGGATGGCCTGTCACAATCGTTTTGTTCGTATTGATGCTCACACCGGTGCCAGATTCTTAGCGTTCCTGGCGGCTGGCCGGATACGGTAGATACATGACGTCAAGCACCGCCGCCGAGTCCATTCGGTCAACCCGCAAAATTCCCGCAGACATTGCCCGTTCCTGGCTCCTCGTGAACGCCATGAAGACGGAGCTTTTCGACCAGTCGGCCTCATCGCGCGCGGACGCCGTCATCCTTGATATCGAAGACGCTGTGGACCCGTCCCAGAAGGACATCGCCCGCGATAACGTCATCAACTGGTTGACCGCCGGCGGCCAGGCCTGGGTCCGCATCAACGACGCCACGAGCCCGTTCTGGGCCGATGACCTCGCCGGTCTGCGTGGCACGCCGGGCCTGTTGGGCGTCATGCTGGCCAAGACCGAGTCAGCGGACCAGGTCACCGAGTCCTTCCACCGCATGGACGGCAAGACCCCTGTGGTCGCCCTCGTTGAGTCGGCCCTCGGCATCGAGGAAGCCAACCACATCGCCCGCGCCCAAGGTGCCTTCCGCCTGGCCTTCGGTTCGGGCGACTTCCGCCGGGACACCGGCATGGCCGCAACCCCTGAGGCAATGGCCTACCCGCGTGCCAAGCTCGTCGTCGCGAGCCGCGTTGGCAACCTGCCGGGACCGATCGACGGCCCCACCGTCGGCACCAACCACCCGATCCTGCGCGAGCAGACCGGAATCACGGTGACCATGGGCATGACCGGTAAGCTCTGCCTGGCGATCGACCAGACCACGGTCATCAACGAGGTCATCAGCCCCACGCCGTCCGACGTCGCCTGGGCCACCGACTTCATGAACGACTTCGAAGCCAACGGCAGGGTCATCCGCGACGGTTCCGACCTTCCGCGCCTCGGCCGCGCCGAAAAGATCATGAAGCTCGCGGTGGCCTTCGGAGTCCAGCCCTCCCTCTAAGGGCGCCCCACCGACGCCCGCTCACTTATGTCCGGCCTTTTCAGGACGCTCGCTCACTTATGACGGCAATTCCCGAAACCATCGCGCAGATGATCTGAGCGTGCGTTCGCCCGCAACGGTTGATATGTGAGCGAGCGTCGGCCCGCAACGGTTGATATGTGAGCGAGCGTCGGCCCGCAACGGTTGATATGTGAGCGAGCGTCGGCCCGCAACGGTTTATATGTGAGCGAGGGTCCGCGGTTTGGCCGCTATAGGTGAGCGAGCGTTCGCCCGCAACCGTTGATAGGTGAGCGAGCGTTCGTCGGGTTTCCGGGTTTCCGGGTTTCCGGGCCCCCAGGACCCGCTGCTCTGGCAAGTGCCCTAAACTTGGGGGGTGCTGAACGAATTCTGGGCCACGGCCTCTACCGCCTACAAGACGCTGGTTTTCAGCGCGATGGGGCTTATCGCCGTCGGGATCATCCTTACGATCATCGGCAACACCTCCCATAACCAAGGCCTTGCACTGACGTCCTTGTTCGTGATCGGGCTCGGCCTGGTCCTGCATGTCGTGGGCATGGTGGTCCGCGGACAGCAGGTGCGCAAGGGCTTGAAGAAGTAGCCTGGCGGAGCACGGCGATGACCAAGCATGCGGTGGTGATCGCCGGAGGAGGCCCCACAGGGCTGATGCTTGCGGGCGAGCTGGCGTTGGCCGGCGTCGATGTCGCGATTGTCGAGCGGCGCCCAAACCAGGATCTCGCCGGTTCACGTGCGGGCGGTTTGCACTCGCGCACCATTGAGGTCCTCGATCAGCGCGGAATCGCTGATCGGTTCCTGTCCGAGGGGCAGGTGGCCCAGGTGGCGGGGTTCGGCGGCGTCCGTTTTGACATCAGCGACTTTCCCACCCGGCACAACTACGGGCTAGGGCTGTGGCAGAACCACATAGAGCGCATCCTGGCCGGCTGGGTCGCCGAGCTTGCGGTGCCGATTTATTACGGACGCGAGGTAACCGGTTTCGCGCAGGACGCGACCGGCGTCGACGTCGAGCTGTCCGACCGCGGGGCGTTGCGCGCGGAATACCTCGTCGGGTGCGACGGCGGACGCAGCCTGGTCCGCAAGGCAGCCGGCATTGAGTTCCCCGGCTGGGATCCGACCACGAGTGCCCTGATCGCCCAGGTCGAGATGACCGAGCTGCCGCCATTGGGCGTCCACCCCAATGCTTTCGGCATCCACTCCTTCGGCAAGCTGGACTACAAGATTCTCGACGGCAAGGTGGTTTACGCGGATGGCGGGCCCGTGGGGGTCATGGTGACCGAAGAGCACGTAGGCCCCGCCAGCGAACCCACCCTCCATGACCTGAGCGAGGCACTCATCGCCGTATGCGGGACGGATTACGGGATCCACAGCCCTATTTGGATCTCCAGATTCACCGATATGACCCGGCAGGCCGCGAGCTACCGCGACAAACGAGTCCTGCTCGCCGGCGACGCCGCGCACGTGCATGCCCCCGACGGCGGACAGGGCCTCAACACGGGTGTGCAGGATGCCGTGAACCTGGGATGGAAGCTGGCCCAGGTGGTCAAGCGGACATCGCCGGAGAGCCTCCTCGATAGCTACCACGCCGAGCGCCACCCGGTGGCCGCCCGTGTGCTGCGAAACACGATGGCGAGCGTCGCCCTTCGCCGCCCGGACGAACGCACAAAAGCCGTGGGCGAGGTCATTGCCGAGCTCCTCGGCATGGAGGAACCGCGCAAGACCTTCGCCGCGATGCAATCCGGCCTCGATGTACATTACGACGCCGGCGAGGGGCACCCGCTGCTCGGACGCCGAATGCCCGATCTCGACCTCGTCACTCCGGACGGCCCCTTGCGCGTCTTCAGCCGGCTGCATGATGCCCGGCCGGTCCTCCTCAACCTTGGCGAGCCCGGCGGCATCGACATCACGCCTTGGGCGGACCGCGTCCAGTTGGTCGACGCCACATACCCTGGGACCTGGGAGCTTCCGGCACTCGGCGAGGTCGCTCCTCCCGCCGCCGTGTTGATTCGGCCGGACGGATATGTAGCTTGGGTGGGAGACCGATCCCAGTTGGGCCTCGACGATGCGCTCACCAAATGGTTCGGACCGCCTGCCGCGGAGTAGCGGTACGGCGTCGATGCTCATCCGGAGACACGTCCCGGGCCGATAGGGTTGGACTATGACTATTAACCCGGACTTGCAGGGCCGCAGCTACCCTGCCGCAGAGGTGTACGACGTCGGCCGCGAAAAGATCCGGGAGTTCGCCCGGGCCGTGAAGGCCACCCATCCCGCCCACTTCGACGTCGAAGCCGCCAAAGCACTTGGCCACAGCGACCTCGTCGCCCCGCCGACCTTCGCCATCATCGTCGCGCAGCGGGCCGATGCCCAGCTGATCGAGGACCCCGATTCCGGGATTGACTTCAGCCGCGTGGTTCACGCGGATCAGCGCTTCACGCACCACCGCCCGATCGTTGCGGGGGATCAGTTGCGGGCCGAACTGCACGTCGACGGCGTCCGCGCCATGGGCGGCGGGGCCATGATCACCACGCGTTCGGAAATCACGACGGTGGACGGCGAAAGGGTCGCCACCACCACCTCGTCCATCCTGGTCCGCGGAGAGGGACAGTAACCATGAGCTTGAAACTTGAAGAACTCACCGTCGGGCAGGAAATCGGCACCCGCAGCATCGAGGTTACGCGCCAGGACCTGGTCAAGTACGCCGGCGCGTCCGGCGACTTCAACCCGATCCACTGGAACGAATCCTTCGCCACCGGCGTCGAACTTCCCGGAGTCATCGCCCACGGTATGTTCACCATGGGCTCCGCCGTGCAACTGGTGAGCGACTGGGCCGGCGACCCCGCCGCCGTCGTCGACTACCAGACGCGCTTCACCAAACCGGTGCTGGTCACCGACACGACCGGTACCAGCGAGCCCGGCGCCGTGATTGAGGTTGCCGGAGTGGTGGGAGCGCTCGACGCCGAAGCCCGCACCGCGCGCATCGACCTGACTGTCACCTTTGCCGGCCAGAAGGTCCTCATGAAGTCCCAGGCCGTTGTGAAGCTCGCTTGAGCCGGTTGCAACAATCAGCACCTCGCGCCACCGCGGCGGAATTGTCGCGGTGGCGTAATGCTGTGGTGGCCGCGTACGGCGCCAGCGGCCTGGCCTTCTCTTCGTGGGTCTCCCGCTTGCCCGCGATCCGCGATGGCCTGAACCTGACGCCCGGCACGGTAGGGCTCCTGCTGATGTGCATGACTGTGGCATCGTTTCTCTCTGTGTCGGCGTCCGGGGTGATCGTGATCCGGCTCGGATCACGACTGACCACGCGGATCGGCGGCGCCATGGTGGGCCTCGGCCTCGCGGTTGCCGGTTTTGGCACGTCCGTGCTGGCCAGCCCGGTGGTCGTAGCGCTTGGACTCATGGTGATCGGCCTCGGCACGGCCAGCTGGAACACGGCATCGAATGTCGAGGGGGCGTCACTGGAACGCGCCCTCGAACGGCACATCATGCCTCGTCTCCATGGATCCTTCAGCCTCGGCACCGTTGCGGGCGCAGGGCTCGGCGCTTGGGCCGCCGCCGCGGGACTGCCGGTCTTCTGGCATCTGGCCGCGGCCGGCCTGGTGGTCGCGGTCTCGGTGGTGACAGCCACTGCCTGGTTCCGTGCGGATATCACCCGCCATTCCATAGCGCGAGGGGCTGCCAAGGCCTTCAAGCCCGAAAGGCCGGACACCTTCGAAGATCCTTCAACCGGCCCCTTGCCGGTCATCCAGCCGAGTCAGCCCGGCCAGCAGGGACCTGCCGAACCTTTGGACAGCAAGCGCATGGTGGCGCGGGCGTGGCGCGAACGCCGGACCCTCCTGCTTGGATTGCTCGTCCTGGGGCTCGCCTTGGCTGAGGGCGCGGCGGGGGACTGGGTGGCCTTGGCGTTGGCCGATGGCCACGGTCAATCCGATGCTGCCGGAGCCATCGGCTACGGAATCTTCGTGACCTTCATGACTGTGGGCCGTTTTGCCGGGACGGTGGTCCTGGACCGCTTCGGCCGGGTGCCCGTCATGCGCTGGTGCTCGGCCACGGCTGTGGTGGGCCTGGCGCTCTTTGTCTTCGCCCCCGTGCCGTGGCTCGCCTTCGCTGCTCTGGCCATCTGGGGTCTTGGCGCCTCTTTAGGGTTCCCGGTGGGCATGTCCGCCGCCGCGGACGATCCAGCCCATGCGGCGGCCCGGGTTTCAGTCGTCTCCACGATCGGCTATGGAGCTTTCCTTTGCGGTCCGCCGCTTTTGGGACTGCTGGCGGAGCACTTCGGCATCCTGCATTCCTTGCTCGCCGTCCTGGTCCTGCTCATCGCGAGCTTCTTCCTGGCGCCGGTCTCGCGGAAGCGCGCGCCTGAGTCGGCGCACCCCTAAGCGCGCGCCTGAGCCGGCGTGTCCCTGAGTCGGCGCACCCCTGAGTCGGCTGGGGCAGGCAATCCCCGCTAGGCTTGTTTGGTGACCCAGACGATGCTTTCCGAACTGACCACGGCCGCTGTTGGTGGCCCCGCCGGCACCTTCGTGGAGGCCCGCAACGAAGCGGAAATCATCGACGCCGTCCGCACGGCGGATGCTGCGGGCGACAAACTGCTCATCATCGGTGGTGGTTCCAACCTGCTGATCTCTGACGCCGGATACCCGGGCACCGTGCTCAAGATCGCTTCGCAAGGCTTCACCGTCAATTCGGAGGATAGCTGCGGAGGCGTTTCCGTGGTGGTCCAGGCCGGGCACAACTGGGATGCCTTCGTGGAGCACTCGGTGCTGCACGCGTGGTCGGGACTTGAGGCCCTTTCCGGCATCCCCGGAGCCACGGGCGCCACTCCTGTTCAGAATGTGGGCGCCTACGGTGCCGATGTCTCCCAGACCATCGCCGCGGTCCGTACCTGGGACCGCGAACGCAACGCCGTGCAAACCTTCACCAACTCCGAGCTCAAGTTCGGCTACCGGGACTCCATCCTCAAACAGACCACCACCGAGGGCTCACCGCGATACGTGGTGCTGACAGTTGAATTCCAGCTGCCGCTCGGACGCATGAGCGCGCCCATCCGGTACGCAGAGCTGGCCCGGTCACTCGGGGTCGAGGCCGGGAAACGCGCGTATTCCAACGACGTCCGGCGCGAAGTCCTGCGGCTGCGTGCCTCCAAGGCCATGGTCCTCGACGCATCGGACAGGGACACCTATTCCACGGGCTCCTTCTTCACCAACCCGATTGTCCCGGCCGCAGCGGCCGCGTCACTGCCCGAGGGAGCGCCCCAGTACCCGGCCGGAAACGATGGACTCGTCAAGCTGTCGGCAGCCTGGCTGATCGACCAGGCCGGCTTCGGAAAGGGCTTCGGACTCGAACCCGCAAGCGTCTCCGGCGGCCGCGCCTCGCTGTCCACCAAACACACCCTGGCCATCACCAACCGGGGGGGAGCCAGCGCGGAGGACATGGTGGCGATCGCGCGCGAGGTTCGCCGCGGCGTCGTCGAGCGTTTTGGCATTGAGCTGCATCCGGAGCCGCTATTGATCGGTTTGGCCCTGTAGAAAACCGCTTAGGAACCCGCGAGGAACGCCCGTCAGCGCTTTCCGCTCGGGAGGACCTTGTTGAGCAGCAGGAACGTCAGCCCGCAGCTGGCGGCCCCCAAGAGGAAGATCTGGCTGAACGCTATGCTCTGGGGCGACGGACCGCCGGGCGAAATCCAGCCGGCCGCCGCAAAGCCTGCCACTCCCAGGAGCATAACGATGGCGGCAAGCAGGAAGCTGCGCACTTGATCGCTCGCGCCTGTCTGGAACCCTGGTTCGGAATCGTCAACGTGCCGCTCGGACGAGGGCTGGCACGCGGCGGCAAGGCCCAGAAGCAGGGCCGCGGCGCCAGTGGCGGCGAGTCCCACCTCTTGGACAGCCTGCATCGACGGGGACAACCGGACCCCCGCACCAACAGCTATTGCCAAGCCGCAGACAAGCCCGACGGCGGCGGCGCACCAACCAGCGGCCGCTAACCGCCGGCTGAGCGGCCGCAGCAGCGGACCTAACTCACCGAACAGCATTCCCCTAGCGTAGGAGGGCCCGCTGGAAGGCCCCTGTGAGCGGCATGGGAGTTCCTCCAGCGTGCTAATGAGGACCGAAGCTGTCCGCCGTGCATCCTATGATGGGGCCATGGCAGCTTCGACGAAGATCAGCGTCACTCCCAAAGTCATGGGCAGGCTGCGCCTTGCGAGCCAAGGATTGCTTGGCGGATTCAGTAGCCCGGAGGAATGCGTCTCCAGGATGGGCGCGATGCAGGCCCAGGACCTTGCCTCGGCGTTCTGGGCGGTGGGACAGCGGGTCCCCGGTTCCGGCCTCTCGAAGGTGCTGGAAGCGCTGGAGAACGGCACAGTGGTCCGGTCCTGGCCCATGCGGGGCACACTTCACTTGGTTCCGCCGCAGGACTTGCGCTGGATCCTGGCCATCACCACGGATCGGTCCATGCGTTCGGTTGCCGCACGGCATCGGGAGCTTGGGATCGACGAGGCAGACATCGCGACGTGCCGGGACCTTGCCCTTGAACGGGTCGCCGGAAGCCCAGGCGCAACGCGCGAGGAACTCTTCAAGATCTTCGAATCCGCAGGCCAAGTGACCACGGCCCAACGCGGGATCCATTTGCTGTGGATCCTGTGCCAGAACGCTTGGCTGGTCCAAGGTCCTCCGGCCGGCACGGCAGGCAAAGCGCTTGGACAGCAACTATTCGTGGCCTTCGATGAGTGGATTCCGGAATCCAAGGCCTTAGGCCGTGAAGAGGGAATTGCCGAATTCCTGCTCAGGTATATGCGCAGCCACGGACCGGCCACGCTCTCGGACTTCGCGTGGTGGACCCAGATTCCCAAAGCCGAGGTCCGGGCAGCCCACGAGGCTATTCGCAGCCAACTCGTTGAGCTCGTCTTCCGTGGAACGTCCTATTGGCTGTCGCCTGAGACGGCAGCACTGCTCGACGACGGCGTCCCCGGCTCGCGGACGGTCCTCGCCTTGCCGGGATTCGATGAATTCCTGCTGGGGTATACGGACCGCAGCCTTGTCCTGCCCCCGGAGCATTTCCAGAAGGTCGTTCCGGGCGGCAACGGTGTCTTCAAACGGATGATCGTGTCCCGCGGCGAAGTGGTGGGCACCTGGTCCCGCAGCGGCACCGGCCGGACCGCCGTCGTCGTGCCCGAACCGTTCGCCACTGAAGGCCTGGCTCTGGCGGCCAAGCGCTCCTTCGAACTCCAGGCCGCGAAGTACCTGCGGTTCATGGAGAGTTGAGGGACTCCCAACTGACTCGCAGTTGTTGTCGTTATGAGCGCTCAAAACGACAACAACTGCGAGTTAGTTGATGAAAGCAGGAGTCCTAGAGGATGCCCGTAGCGATCTTCAGCATGCGGCGCAGCGGCTCGGCAGCGCCCCAGAGGAGCTGGTCGCCCACCGTGAAGGCGCTGATGTACTCAGGGCCCATCTCGAGCTTGCGGATACGGCCCACGGGGATCTCCAAGGTGCCGGAGGCGGCTACCGGGGTGAGGTCCGCCATGGAGGCTTCCTTGGTGTTGGGAACGACCTTGGCCCACTCGTTGTCAGCGTCGAGGAGCTTCTCGATTTCGGCGACGGACAGGTCCTCGCGCAGCTTGAGCGTCAGTGCCTGGGAGTGGGAGCGCATGGCGCCGATACGGACGCAGAGGCCGTCCATGACCACATGGTCCTTGCCTGGCTTTCCGTTGCCCGTGCCGAGGATCTTGTTGGTTTCCACCCCGGCTTTCCACTCTTCCTTGGACTGGCCGTTGCCGAGGTCGGCATCGATCCACGGGATCAGGGAGCCGGCCAGCGGCACGCCGAACTGGGTGGCGTCGACGCCGGTGCGCTGGGTCGCAAGGACCTTGCGGTCGATTTCCAGGATCGCGGAGGCGGGATCGTCCAGTTCGCTGCTGACTTCGTTGTTGAGGGTGCCGAACTGATTGAGCAGTTCGCGCATGTGGCGGGCACCGCCGCCCGAGGCCGCCTGGTAGGTCATGGAGGTACCCCACTCGACCAGGTTGTTCTTGAACAGGCCGCCGAGCCCCATGAGCATGCAGGAAACCGTGCAGTTGCCGCCGATGTAGTCCTTCACGCCGCCGGACAGGCCTGCGTCGATGACGTCGCGGTTGATGGGGTCCAGCACGATGATGGAGTCGTCGTTCATGCGCAGGGTGGACGCGGCGTCGATCCACAGCCCGTCCCAGCCGCGGCCGCGCAGCTCACCGTGGACTTGCTTCGTGTAGTCGCCGCCCTGGGCCGTGACAATAATCGGCAGCTTGGCAAGAGTCTCAATATCGAACGCGTTCTCGAGCTTGCCTGAGCCGTCGGCAAATGACGGCGCGGCACCTCCAGCGTTCGAGGTGGAGAAAAATACCGGGTTGATGTTGGCGAAGTCGCCCTCTTCCTGCATGCGCTGCATCAGGACGGAGCCGACCATGCCACGCCAACCGACCAGTCCAACGGACGGATTAGCTGCTGTAGTCATTGAACCAGTCTAGACTTTCGCGGCTCCCGGCCGCTGTCGGTTACGTCACGAGGAAATCCACGACAAACCCAACTGTCCCCACCGCAGCCCTCGCCTCGCAAGCTCGGCCAGGGAACCCTGGCGGCGTGGGCCCCCGCAGTTGTTGTCGTTTTGGGCGTTCATAACGACAACTAATGCGAGTCAGTTGGGCAGGGCACACAGAGCCTTACTTGCCGGAGTCGGGTTCTTCCAGCAGGGCCGCCTTGCGGGCGCGCAGGGCGTAGAAGGCGCCAAAAGCGAAGACCTGGGTCACAACTACAAGCACGATGATTCCCAGGATCTTGTTGCCGCCCAGGATCATGGTGAGTCCAACGATCGCGGACAGGAGCGCGAAGAGCGGCAACAACATGTAGCCGAGCACGAACAGGGTCTCAGGTTTCTTCAGCATTCTCAGTCTTCCGTCCGGCGCCACGTGGCGATCCGGTAGTTGGTGCCGTTCTTGGACGTCAGCCAGCCTTCAGCCGGCTCCGTCGCCTCAAGATTCCAGGCCTCGCCGAACTCCGGCGCGTAAGTGTCGCCGTCGGTGTCGGTTTCGATAACCGTGACGACGGCGACATTCGCGATATCCATGGACTGCCGGTAAATTTCGCCGCCGCCAATGATCCAGACATTCTGGCCGCCCGGTGCGAACTGGGACTCGAGCAGGGCTGCGTCAAGGGATGAAACCACGACGGCGCCCCGTGCTTCGGGCGAGTCCGCCCAGCCGTGTTGCCGGGTCACCACGATATTGGTGCGGCCGGGCAAGGGCCGGTACTTTGCCGGAAAGGACTCCCAGGTTTTCCGGCCCATGATGACCGGATGTCCTTTTGTCAGCCGGCTGAAATGCTGCAGATCTTCGGGAACGTGCCAAGGCATGGTCCCGCCCTTGCCGATCACTCCGCTGCCGGTCTGTGCCCAGACCAGGCCGATTCCGTTGAGCGTTTCCGCGGCAGGAGTTTCCTGGGTGTTCATACCGCCACGGGCGCTTTGATCGAGGGGTGGTGGCGGTAGCCGACTACTTCGAAGTCCTCGAAGGTGTAGTCGAAAATCGAGTCCGGCTTGCGGGCGAAGCGCAGTTGCGGGTACTCGTAAGGCTCCCGGGAGAGTTGCTCGGTGACTTGCTCCACGTGGTTGTCGTAAACGTGGACGTCCCCGCCGGTCCAGACGAAATCGCCAGGCTCAAGGCCCAGCTGCTGGGCCACCATGCAGGTCAGCAGCGCATAGGAAGCGATGTTGAAAGGAACGCCCAGGAACATGTCCGCCGAACGCTGGTACAACTGGCAGGACAACTTGCCGTCGGCAACGTAGAACTGGAAGAACGCGTGGCACGGCGGCAACGCCATGTCCTTGATCTCGGACACATTCCATGCCGAGACGATGTGCCGGCGCGAATCCGGGTTGGCGGCCAGGCCCTTCATGAGCTCGGCGATCTGGTCAATGTGCCCGCCATCGGGGGTCGGCCAGCTGCGCCATTGCACCCCGTACACGGGGCCGAGTTCGCGATGGGCGTCCGCCCACTCGTCCCAGATGGTGACACCCTGCTCCTGGAGCCACTTCACGTTCGACTCGCCGCGGAGGAACCACAAGAGCTCCAGCGCGAGGGATTTGAAATGCACCCGTTTGGTGGTTATGAGCGGGAAACCCCGGCTCAAATCGAAGCGCAGCTGGCGGCCGAAAACGCTCCGCGTGCCGGTGCCCGTACGGTCCGACTTATGTGTGCCGTTGGCCATGACGTCGCGCAGGAGGTCTTCATATGGGGTTGGGATGCTCACGCACCCAGCTTACTGGAGTCAGTCGTCGAAGGGCTTGATCTGTTCCACGGCCACAACGCGCTGGCCGTTTGCCTGGGCCACGTGGCACACGATCATCTCGCCAGGCGCCAGGTACGGATCCTGGGCAGGCAGCATCCCGTGAAGCTCGGGGCCCATACGCTCGCCGAGCGCCTTCAAGACGGTGGGGAGTGCCGGCCTGTGGGTGCACAGCGCAACCCCGCGCTGCTTGTCGAACAAGCCCTCGACGACGGCGGACGTCTTCCTCGGGCTCCTCTGGTGGTTGTGCTCGGTCAAGGCCTCCACGAGTTTCACCTTGGCTCCGGCTGCCTTGGCGTACGGTGCGATCGTGGATACGCACCTGGCCCACGGACTGCTCACGATCCGCAGCGGCTTCCACACGCCCAGAAGCCGTTCCACGGCCAGCGCCTGCCGCAGTCCGGTCACGGCCAGCGGCCGGCTGCCTTCGGCCTTGGACCAGGAGGATCGTGGCTTGGCCTTGGCATGGCGCACCAGAATCAGGGGCCAGGTCTCCAGCTCACCATTCAGGTGTGCCTTCGCCAGCGCCTGGAGGGGTCCCACATCCGTCGGGTTGCTGAGGAAACGTGCCGCTTTGTCCGGCGCGGCCCACATGTAGGCATCCACTTCCCCGCCGTCCGGCCTGATGACGGACCCGTTGACCTGCGTGGCCCAGTAATGCACCACCTTCAACCCGGCCGCCACATGGTAGTGGGTTGGAGGAAGGGGGATCCCGAGGGCAGCGTCGAGGCCGATCTCCTCTTTGATCTCGCGGACGGCGCACTCCGGGATGGTTTCCCCGGAGTCGAGCTTGCCCTTGGGCCAGGACCAGTCGTCGTATTTTGGCCGATGAATCAGCAGGACCTCAAGGGCACCCTTGGTAACGCGCCAAGGAATAGCGCCGGCCGCCGTGACGGCGATCGGCTCCCCGGGATGGTCCGTCTGGTCTGCAACAGGTGTATCGCTCTTCAACTTTTCGCTGCCTACCGCCGGGCAACTGCACGTTGGCGGGACCGGGAGGCAAGAAGCCAGGACTGGATGTCCAACAGCGGCGTGCCGTCTTCGGTCTGGTGGAACCTGGTCCAGTGGCCTTGGTTGTCGAGGTGCCAGCTGGCCGTGCCTGGGTCCATGTAACGGCGCAGCAGGTCCATGACCTCGGCCGTGTCTTCGCGGTTGGAGAGCTGTACCAAGGCCTCAACCCGGCGGTCGAGGTTGCGGTGCATCATGTCCGCAGAGCCGATGTAGACCACGGGATCGTTGGCATTGGCGAAGGCAAACACGCGCGAGTGCTCCAGGAAGCGGCCAAGGACGGAGCGCACCGTGATGTTCTCGCTCAGTCCAGGCACTCCCGGACGCAGCGAGCAGATGCCACGGACAATGACGTCAACCTTTACCCCGGCCTGTGACGCCCGGTAAAGGGCATCGATGGTGGCCTCGTCAACCATGGAGTTGACCTTGATCTGGACCTTGGCGGTAATTCCCGCGCGGGCGTTGCGGATCTCGGTCTCGATCCTGTCGATCAGACCGGACCGCACCGAGCGCGGCGCCACGAGGAGCCGCTTGAAGGTCGACTTGGGGGCATATCCGGAGAGCTGGTTGAAGAGCTTGGACAGGTCCTCGCCCACCTGCTCATTGGAGGTCAACAGGCCAAGGTCCTCGTAGTAGCGGGCCGTCCGCGGGTGGTAGTTGCCCGTGCCGATATGGCAGTACCGGCGGAGGCCATCCACTTCCTGACGGACAACCAGGGACAACTTGCAGTGCGTCTTGAGTCCCACGATGCCGTACACCACGTGCACGCCGGCCTGCTCGAGTTTGCGGGCCCAGGAGATGTTGGCCTGCTCGTCAAAGCGGGCCTTGATCTCCACGAGGGCCAGGACCTGCTTGCCGGCCTCGGCGGCGTCGATCAGTGCGTCCACGATGGGGGAATCGCCGGACGTGCGGTACAGGGTCTGCTTGATGGCCTGGACCTTGGGGTCGGCGGCGGCCTGCTCCAGGAAGGCCTGGACCGACGTCGAGAACGAGTCGTACGGGTGGTGCAGCAGGATGTCACGGCGACGCATCGCCGCGAAGACGTTGGCGGCTTTGGAGGTCTCGGATTCGTTCAGGTACCGCGAGGTGTGGGGCACGTGCTTGGGGTAGTGGAGGTCGGCGCGGTCAATTCCGCCGATGACCGACAGGCCCCGGAGGTCCAAGGGAGCCGGAACGGAGTACACCTCGGATTCCTCGACGCCGAGTTCCCGCACCAGGAGCGCACGGATGTTCGGGTTGATGTCGGTGGTGACCTCAAGCCGGACGGGCGGGCCGAAGCGGCGGCGCAGCAGTTCTTTTTCAAGCGCCTGCAGGAGGTTCTCGGCGTCGTCCTCTTCAACTTCCACGTCCTCGTTGCGGGTGACGCGGAAGCTGTGATGCTCCATGACTTCCATTCCGGGGAACAGCTTGTCCAGATGCACGGCGATGACCTCTTCGAGCGCGATGAATCGTGCCACGCGGCCCGGGACCGCGCCGGCACGCGGTCCGTCGATCGAGACTAGCCGCGGCAACTGGTCCGGAACCTTGACGCGTGCGAACAGTTCCTTGTCGCTCACGGGGTTGCGGACAATCACGGCCAGGTTGAGGGAAAGGCCGGAGATATATGGGAACGGGTGGGCGGGATCAACGGCGAGCGGGGTGAGGATCGGGAAGACCTTCTCGCCGAACATGATGCTCAAGCGGTGCTGGGCCTCGTCGTCGAGTTCGTCCCAGCGCATGAGGTGGATGTGCTCGTAGGCCAAAGCGGGGCGGATCTGCTCGGCAAACACGCGCGCGTGTCGTTCCTGCAGCTTCCGGGCGGCATCGCCGATCTGCTCCAGGACTTCGATCGGGCTCAGCCCGGCGGGGGAGGGGACCGCGAGCCCGGTGGCGATGCGCCGCTTCAAGCCGGCAACCCGCACCATGAAGAATTCATCCAGGTTCGAGGCGAAGATGGAGAGGAAATTGACCCGCTCCAGCAGGAAGAGGTCCGGATCCTCTGCGAGCTCGAGAACCCGGGAGTTGAAGGCGAGCCAGCTCAGCTCGCGGTCCAGGAAGCGGTCCGGGGTGATGTCGCCTTCCGGTTCAAGGGAGGGCGCAAATTCGGGAATGTCGATGCGGTCCTGTGTTGCCCGCGCAGCCGGCACTTCGGAAGATCCGAAGCGGGGAGGCAAGGTTGCGCCCTTGACCTCGGTTTTGGTGGTTCCGACCGGGTCCGGGTTCATCGGGCTCTCCTTCGTTCAGCGCGGGGGTTTGATTCAACCCTACAAGGATTCCACGTGCCGGAATCCTAGATGTCCTAGCCTTTCAGATACGCCTTGGTTCCGGATTACTTCCGGGTCAAGGGCGCATACATGACATCGACGTCCCAGCGGACGAAGCCCAGCTTCTGGTAAAGGGCGACGGCCGCGGTGTTGTCGGCGTCCACATACAACATCACGGAGTGCAGCTCGTGGCTCTGGAGATACCTGATTCCGGCGACCGTGAGCGCCTTGCCAAGCCCCAGCCCTTGGGCCGCGGGGGTCACACCGACGACGTAGACCTCTCCGATGGCCGGATGGGGTCCTTGCCGGGGGTGCACCTTGGTCCAATGGAATCCGAGCAGCTCCCCGGCCGGGTTCACAGCCAGCAGGAAACCTGCGGGATCGAACCAGTCCTCGGCCATCCGCGCGTCCAGGTCGGCCCTGGTCAGGGATCCCTGCTCGGGATGGTGGGCAAATGCCGCCCTGTTGGCGGCCAGCCAGGCGGACTCATCCTGACCCGGCACGAAGGCGCGCAGCGAGACTCCCTCAGGGAGGCCGGCGTCGGGCAGCTCCGCTGTGGAGGTCATGAGGCGCATCTTCCACAGTTCGCGCGCCGGGCCGTAGCCGTAACGGGCCGCAAGCTCCGCGGCGGCCTCGTGATTCCCATGGGACCAGGCGTTCAGCCCCTCGAGCCCGCGGCTGTCCCGGAGCGAGTCCAGCAGCCGGCCTGCGACACCCTGGTTGCGGTAGCTGGGGTGCACCGCCATTTCCAGGACTCCCGTCCCGTCGTCCGCTTCGACCACGACGGCGATTCCCGCCAGATCCTGGCCGCTTGCGGGATCGGACTGCTCGTCCGGGGCATAGAGGGCCAGCGTGAGCACCGAGTGGTCGCCGGCATCGGCTCCGCGCAGCATGACCAGGGTCTGTTCGGACAGCGGGGGATTGCCGTCCGACTCCTCGGCAGCTGCGGCCAGCGTCTTGATGTCTTTCAACAAGTCGTTGTCCGACGCGCCTTTGACGACGAGGGCGGGCCAGTTCTCCGGGTGCGCAGGGCTCATGCTGCAAGGCTATACGTCTCCGGCCGGTTTGGCGGGATGGATTTTGCGGCCACTGTGTTGGCCGTGTAAGGTCTATATCTCGTCCGGCTTCGCGAAGCAGGATACGAGGGGGATCCACCAGTGGGGTGGCCTCGATACGTTCGACCCGTATGTCCTCCACTCAAGCAAGGGAAGGCCCGGACTCAGTGAGTCCGGGCCTTCCCTGTGTTTTGAAGGGTTTCGGAAGCCTAGGCCTCCGTGAGCTCGTCTTCCGGCAAGCGGACCAAGGTCAGGCGGTAGCCGACGTTGCGGACCGTGCTGATGAGGTTCTCGTGGTCCACGCCGAGCTTGGCGCGCAGGCGCCGGACGTGAACGTCCACGGTGCGCGTGCCGCCATAGTAGTCGTAGCCCCATACTTCGGTGAGCAGCTGCTGGCGCGTGAATACCCTGCCCGGGTGCTGGGCCAGGTACTTCAGGAGTTCGAACTCCTTGAAGGTCAGGTTGAGCGGCTGCCCGTTCACGCGGGCCGTGTAGCTCGCTTCATCGATCACGACGCCGGCCGCCCGGATTTCGGTGTTGGTTTCCTCTTCGCCGGGGATGGCGCGGGCCACGGCCAGGCGGATCCGGGCTTCGACTTCGGCCGGCCCCGCCGAGTCGAGGACGATGTCATCAACAGACCATGCGGAAGAGACGGCAGCCATGCCGCCTTCGGTGAGGATCAGGATGAGGGGGGCGCTCAAGCCCGTGGCTTTGAGCAACTGGGTCAGGGAGCGGGCTCCTACCAGATCCTTGCGGGCATCAAGGAAGACGACGTCGGTGGGGTCGGTTTCGAGCAGGGCCGTTGGCTCTGCCGGAAGGATGTGGACCCGGTGGTTCAATAGCTCCAAGGCGGGCAGGATGTCTACCGACGAGCCGGTGCTGTTCGTCAGGAGCAGGATGTGCGACATAGTTCCTCCAATGGGCGGTCCGCGCATCATCGGGCGTCTGAACCGGGTTTCCACCGGCCGGTAGCTGCTTATGGGGCGTGGTTCCGTTGTAACGGAAGCGTTGCAACAAGAAGCGCTGTTGACAACCGAGTATACCCAAAGGCCCCTGCAACGTCAGGGATTCGTGTCACCTTCAACCCATGTTTGCGACATATTTGTGCCGTATAAGGCAGGATTGGCAGGAGGTTGCTCGCAGCCTGGAACGAAATGGGGCCCATCGAGGATCCCACGAGGGCGCAACGAGGTTAGGGACACAGTGAGGTCAGGGGCGCAGTGAAGTCTTGGAGCATCGGGGTGGTCGGCCTCGTGGCGCTCGCGGTTTTCGTCGCCAGCTCTTACGGTCCCACGGAAGGGCTGGTCGCCGTCGGAGTTCTGGCGTCGGCCGCGGTTGGCATCGGTTGGCCCCATTTTCTAGCGGTCCCCGCGAAGAAAACACTCGCCACCGTGATCGGCCTGAGCGGTGCGGGTTCAGCTCTGGCTGCCGGCTTCGTGCCAGCCCCCGGATTTCTCGACGCAACCCCCGCCTTCATCGCCGCAGGCGTGATCGCGGTGTTCGTCGTGCAGCTGATTCGCGGAACCGGTCAGGCCCAACGGCTCGAATCCACCCTTGGCAGCTGCGCCGGCGTCCTGCTGAGCTGCCTTGGCGCGGGCTGGATTGCGGGTGCGAGGTTCAACGGGATCAAGGAAATGGTGTTGGTCGCCGCTCTCAGCGCCGCCGTCGCCCTCCTCGCCGGCTTGTTGCGCTGGCCGGACCGGGTCGTGGCGCCTTTGGGCATCGTGGCGGCCGGGTTGGTGGCTCCGCTGGCAGGCCTGGTGTTCTCCAATATCGCGATCGTGGCCGCCATCGTGGTGGGCGTCGTCATCGGCTCGGTCCTGGTCAGTTTCCGCCGGATGGTGACGCTTCGGCTCGGCCGCCTCAATTTCCCGGCCGTCCTTGGAATGGGCGTCGCTCCCGTCTGGGCGGTTGGCGCCATGTGCTACTTCATCGACAAACTACTCATCTACTAACAGTTAGGATGGCATCATGTCCGTACTTGCATTTGAAATCTTCTTCCTTGTCCTCCTCGGCCTGGCCAGCCTCTCGATGGCGTGGTTCGCTGGTTTTGTCGTTTACCGTCTCTTCAAGGGCCAGAAGTAGAGCTCCCATCGCTTTTGATCAACTTGTACCTTCCGGTCCACTGAGGTAATTGCTGTGCCCATCGAAATCCCTTCCGACCTGACACCCGAATTGGTACCCCTTTCCTGGCTCATTGGTGAGTGGGAAGGCCGGGGACGGCTTGGAACCGGTGAAGAAGACTCGGATCATTTCATCCAGCATGTCTCCTTCACGCACCACGGTCTGCCCTACCTGGAGTACCGCGCGGAAAGCTGGCTCAGCGACGAGGACGGCACCAAGTTGCGGCCCCTCACGGTGGAAACAGGCTTTTGGGCGCTGGAGCGGAAAATGCTCGACGCCGACGGCGGCCCCGGCTTGATTCCCGCGGAAATCGTCCCGGTCTTGAAGACTGCCGACGACGTCGAGGCCCACCGGAATGCGGACGGCGGGTTCGACATCGCCGTGACGATCGCCCATCCCGGTGGCATCAGCGAGCTGTACTACGGCCAAATCAAAGGTCCGCAGATCCAGATGAGCACCGATATGGTGATGCGCGGCGGCCACTCCAAGGAATACACTGCGGCCACACGCATCTTCGGCCTCGTGGATGGCAATCTGCTGTGGCGCTGGGATGTATCCAGTCCGGGCAAGTCGCTTGAGGCCCACGCTTCAGCTTTCCTGAAGAAGCTCTAGTAGGAGGGCTTGTTCCCTGGCTTCAAGGTCTCACCGAAGAGGTCTCACTGAACGTCCCGTTTCGCAGTCCGAACCAAAGGGGAGCAGCAAGTGAACGAAGCAACAAAGCCTGCCAGCTATGACGATCTCAAAGCTGTGTTTTTCAACGGGACGCTCAAGCCATCCCCGCAAGTGAGCAACACCGACGGACTGATAGCCATCAGCCGGCGCATCATGGAAAAGCAGGGCGTCAGTACGCAGGTGATCCGCACGGTGGACCATGACATTGCCGCCGGCGTGTATCCGGACATGCGCGAACATGGCTGGGTCACTGACGAGTGGCCAGAGTTGTACCCAGCCGTGTTGGAGGCCGACATCGTGGTGGTGGCCGGTCCTATCTGGCTTGGTGATAACTCCTCCCAGACCAAGAAGCTCATCGAGCGCCTCTACGCCCATTCGGGCCAGCTCAACAGCAAAGGCCAATGGGCCTACTATCCAAAAGTCGGCGGCTGCCTCATCACCGGCAACGAGGACGGCATCAAACATTGCGCCATGAACGTCCTGTATAGCCTCCAGCACGTCGGCTTCACGATTCCGCCGCAGGCCGACGCCGGTTGGATCGGTGCCGTCGGCCCCGGCCCCAGCTACCTCGACGAAGGATCCGGTGGCCCCGAGAGCGACTTCACCAACCGGAACACCACCTTCATGACGTGGAACCTGCTCCACTACGCCCGCATGCTCAAGGACGTCGGCGGCATTCCTGCCTACGGCAACCTCCCGGATGAATGGAAAGCCGGCACACGCTTCGATTTTGAAAACCCGGAATACCGCTGAGCCCCAAGGACTTCTACTACATATGACTTACAAGAGCCCCCTATTGTCGCGCCCCGGAGCTGTAGAAGGTGGCGGCGAGGACTCCGGCGTCGCGGCCCACTACGGCGAACCCCTGCGGGAGCAGCGCGCACTCGCCGCAGGCACCGCCGTCGTCGATCTTTCCTACCGGGGCGTTGTCACCGTCACCGGCCCTGACCGACTGAGCTGGCTCAACACCCTTTCCTCGCAGCAACTGACCAACCTCCAGCCCCGCGTCTCGAGCGAACTATTGCTCCTCACCATCCAGGGCCGCATCGAGTTTGACGCCCGCGTGGTGGACGACGGCGGGACCACCTGGCTGCTGGTCGAAGCCGCCGAGGCTGCCCCGCTGGCCGAGTGGCTCGACAGAATGCGGTTCATGTTGCGCGTCGAGGTGGCCGACGTGTCGGCCGATTGGGCCGTCGTTGGCTCAACCAAGCCCGTTGGCGCCTGGTCCGGGCGGCTCGTGTGGGAGGACCCGTGGCCGCACATCGGCGTCGGCGGCTATTCCTACAGCGTGGTGGAGGAAAGCTCGCATCCCGGCCTTGAGCGTCCCTGGTTCGAGTACCTCATTCCCGCGGATGAGCTTGAAGCGGCCGTTGAAGGCATGGCCCTCGCCGGCTCGTTGGCGGCGGAGGCTCTCCGCATTGCCGCGTGGCGTCCCCGGCTCGGCGCAGAGACGGACGAGAAGACCATTCCGCACGAGCTCGATCTCCTGCGGACCTCGGTCCACTTGTCCAAGGGCTGCTACAAGGGCCAGGAGACCATCGCCCGCGTCCACAACCTGGGACACCCGCCCCGGCGGCTCGTTTTCCTGCAATTGGACGGCTCGCAGCACACCCTTCCGGCGCCGGGCAGCGTCGTATTTGCCGGAGAGCGCAAGGTGGGTACGCTGACATCCGTGGCCCAGCATTTCGAAATGGGGGCAGTAGGACTGGCTCTGATCAAGCGGTCCGTCGACCCGCACGAAGTGCTGACCGTGCTGGACGGTGAGGAGCCTTATCCGGCCGCCCAGGAAGTAATCGTTGCGCCCGATGCCGGACAGGTGGTGGGGCGTCAGACCGGATTCCTGAAGGGACCCCATCGATGAGCGAAACGACGGGCGCCGAAGCCCAAACGGGCGGTGCCGATGACGAGGCCATTGCCTTGGCGCATGCCTTGTTCGATGCCGCCAGGGAGGGCAACTCGCAGATCCTGCGCAGCTACCTCAATGCCGGTGCGCCGGTTGGAATGCGCACTGCCGCAGGTGACTCGCTGCTGATGCTGGCCGCATACCATGGCCACGCTGAAACCGTTCAGCTTCTGCTCTACCACGGTGCCGATGCAAACGGCGCGAACGACCGTGGCCAGACTCCGCTGGCCGGCGCAGTCTTCAAGGGTTACACGGAGGTGGCCCGGGTTCTGATCGACGCCGGTGCCGATCCCGAAGCCGGTGCACCCACAGCGCGCGACACCGCCCGGATGTTTGCCCGCACGGAGATTCTCGGACTGCTCGGATAGGCCAAGGCGGGGCCGTCGGGCTTTGCCCATGCGTGACGGCCTCGCCGCGCCGGCTGCCTTGCGGTCAAATATTCCATGTGGAATAGTTGTTGTGGAATAGTTCGCACGGAGGATGGGGAAATGGCACGAGCCGCACTGACGCCACTGGGCGTCGCTGCATTGGCCCTACTTGTGGAGGCGCCGATGCATCCTTACGAGATGTACCAGCTCCTGATGGCCCGCCACGAGGACCGTTTGGTCAAAGTCCGGCCGGGTACGCTCTACCACGCAGTCGGTCGCCTGGAAGAGGCGGGTTTGGTCGAGTCCACAGGCATTGACCGTTCCGGCAACCGGCCCGAGCGCACCACCTACCGAATCACGGGAACCGGCCGGGAGGCGCTGACCGAGCGCCTCCAGAACATGCTGGCGGAACCCGTGAATGAGTACCCGGTGTTCCCCCACGCGATCGCCGAGGCACACAACCTGCCGTCCGGCGTCGTACTCGAACTACTGGACCACCGCGTGGCGAACCTGGAAAACCAGCTCGACTTCCTGGTCCGCGGTGAAGAAGCTGTCGCTGCCAAAGGCGTCGAGCCCAAGTTCTGGATTGACGTCAAGTACCAACAAACCATGCTGCGGACGGAAATCGACTGGATACGCAGCTTCCAAAATGATCTCCGCAGCGGGCAGTTGCCATGGTGACCGCCCATCCCACGAACCAACTTGCAATAGATTCAGCACAGTCAAAGGAAACCCATGGAAAACGTAGCTAAACCGTGGCCCGCACTGTGGTCCCTCGTGGTCGGGTTCTTCATGATCCTGATCGACACCACCATTGTCTCCGTGGCGAATCCGCGGATCATGGAGGGCCTGCACACCGATATCAACGCCGTCATCTGGGTGACGAGCGCCTACCTCCTCGCCTACGCCGTCCCGTTGCTGATCACCGGACGGCTCGGTGACCGCTTCGGGCCGAAGAACCTCTACCTGATCGGCCTCGTGGTCTTCACCCTGGCCTCGCTGTGGTGCGGCCTCTCGGGCGACATCGGCATGCTGATCGCGGCCCGGGTGGTCCAGGGCATCGGCGCGGCCATGATGACGCCCCAAACCATGGCCGTCATTACCCGGATCTTCCCGCCGGACCGCCGCGGCGCGGCCATGGGCCTCTGGGGAGCGACGGCCGGCATGGCTATCCTCGTCGGCCCGATCCTCGGCGGCGTGTTGGTTGACGGCCTCGGTTGGCAGTGGATCTTCTTCGTCAACGTTCCCATCGGCGTCGTTGCCTTTGTCCTCGTGACCCGGCTCGTACCGAAGCTGACCACGCACAGCCACAAGTTCGACGTCCTGGGTGTGCTGCTGTCCGCAGCGGGTATGTTCCTGCTGGTGTTCGGCATCCAGGAGGGCCAAAGCTACAAGTGGGGCACCGTCAGCGGACCCATTACCGTGTGGGGACTGATCATTACGGGGCTCGTGGTCCTTGCCGTGTTCGTCTTGTGGCAGTGGCTCCTGGAGCGCCGCGGAGGCGAACCCCTGCTGCCGCTGGGCCTGTTCAAGGACCGCAACTTCTCCTTGGGAAACACCACCATCATGGCGGTGGGTTTCACCATCACCGCGTTCCCGTTGCCCACCATTTTCTACTACCAGGTAGTCCGCGGTTTGTCCCCGACGCAGTCCGCATTGCTCATGATCCCCATGGCCGTGATCTCCGGCGCGCTGGCACCTTTCGTTGGCAAGCTGATCGACCGCATCAACCCGCGTTGGTTCGCTGCCTTCGGCCTGGTCTGCCTGTCCGGTGCACTCTTCTGGACCTCGACCCTTCTGAAACCGGACACTCCCATCTGGATGTTCCTGCTGCCCAGCGCCCTCCAGGGTGTGGCCAACGGCTTCATCTGGGGCCCGGTCTCGAACGCCACCACCCGCAACCTCCCGCCGCGCTCGGCAGGCGCCGGTTCCGGCGTCTTCAACACGACGCGCCAGATCGGTGCGGTACTGGGATCGGCGGCCATCGCCGCACTCATCCAGTCCCGGCTCGCGGCCGAGCTGCCCGCGGCTCCGCCAGGTGCCGCCCCGGCGGGCGAAGGCGGATTCACCGGCAAGTTGCCTGAATTCCTGCATGACGGCTTCTCGACGGCGATGAGCCAGTCAGTCCTGCTGCCGGCCTTTGCGATTCTGCTGGGCGCAGTAGCGGCGTTGCTGTTTGGCAAGCCCAAAGCCGTCCAGGGGTGGGGTTCCCCGGCTGCCGCAGAGGCCAAGCCTGAGACTGTTTCGCAAGACAGTTAGTCCGCGCGAACTGGCAGACGATGCCCTCAAAATGCGATTTTGAGGGCATCGTCTGCCAACTCGCGGGCAGTGGAGGGCGCTAGCGGAGCAGCACGGACGTCTGGATACCGCCGTCGATGAATCCCAGCTTCCGGGCCAACGCCATGGAGCCCCGGTTGTCCAGCGCAGTCCGCCATTGCAGCGTGAGGCCGGAGGCGAGTGCCTCGTGGGCAGCGATCGAGGCAGCCAGGGTTCCGAGCCCTTGCCGACGCAATTCCGGCGGCACCAGGACACCCAAGTCTGCGAGGATCCCCTGCCACTCTGCATAAGCGCCGCAGGCCACCGGTTTGCGGTCCGGTTCGTTGCCATCCATCACGGTGAAATGGTGGTCCATCCTGGAGAGATGGACTTCATTGACGTCGTCCGGAGGGCACCTGCCCTCCAACTCGATCGCCTCGGGGTGGCCGTGGGAAACGGTGACTTCGCCGCCCGGCTGGAAGAGGGGAAGGTCGTCGGCGAACAGCAGCGCAGACGTCCCGAGCCCGTGGCCACCGTGTTCGCGGCTGATCCGCAACAGTACGGAATGCTCGCTTAGTTGATCATCCGAGAGTTCGACGGCGGCGGCCGCCGCCCATCCCGGAGCCACCAATGCGGAGCGGCCAAAGAGCCTCACGAACGTAATGGATTCGGCGTCCTCATCTTCCCGGACCAACCGCTCGCCGTTGCGGGCAGCAGGTGAGCCGGAAACGAAACTGAAGGCTTCGTCGTCGAACCCTAAATGTCGGGCCCAGGCCAGCAGCACAATTTCCGCCGATCCCGCATCAAGTTCCATGACATCGAGTCTATGCAGTCCCTGGAAAGGAAGGAGCAGGCGGGCACCTGGTGGTACCGGCCTGCTCCATGAAGAACCGGCTCAGCCGAACGGCAGCGGCTTAGCCGAAGAGTACCGCGGCTTCGTCGTAGCGGTTTTGCGGGACGGTCTTGAGCTTGCCCAGGGCAGCTTCGAAGCCCACGTGCTCGATGTCCGTGCCCTTGAGGGCCACCATGGTTCCCCAGCGGCCTTCCACGACCGAGTCGATGGCTGCCATTCCCAGACGGGTGGCCAGGACGCGGTCGAAAGCCGAGGGGACGCCGCCGCGCTGGATGTGGCCGAGGATCGTGGCGCGGGTCTCGATGCCGGTGCGGGCTTCGATTTCGGGGGCGAGCTGGTCGGCGATGCCACCCAGGCGGGGCCGGCCGAAGGTATCCAGGCCGCGTTCGGAGTGCGGGGCTTCCATGTGGTCGGGAACAAAACCCTCGGCAACAACAATCAACGGTGCGCGGCCACGATCGTGGGCCTCCTGGACCCACTCGGTGATCTGCTCGATGCTGACTTTCTGCTCGGGGATCAGGATGGCGTGTGCGCCGGCCGCCATGCCCGCGTGCAGGGCGATCCAGCCCACGTGGCGGCCCATGACCTCGGCGATCATGCAGCGGTGGTGGGATTCCCCGGTGGTGCGCAGCCGGTCGATGGCCTCAGTGGCGATCTGGACGGCGGTATCGAAACCGAAGGTGTAGTCGGTGGCGTCGAGATCGTTGTCCACGGTCTTGGGGACGCCCACGATCTTCAGACCGGCGTCGGTCAGGCGCTTCGCGGCTGCAAGGGTGCCTTCGCCGCCGATGGCAATAATGGCGTCGATGCCGAGGCGATCCATGTGGGCCTTGATGACGTCCGGCCCGCCACCGTTCTCGAACGGGTTGGTGCGGGACGTGCCGAGGATGGTTCCACCCTGCTTGGCGATACCGCGGACCATGGTGCGGGGAATGTCGATGACGTCGCCCTCCACGACGCCCCGCCAACCGTCCCGGAAACCGACGAATTCCTGGCCGTGAATGGCAATTCCCTTGAGGACGGCGCCGCGAATGACCGCGTTAAGTCCGGGGCAGTCGCCACCGCTGGTAAGGATTCCAATTTTCATGAGGGCTCAAATCCTGGCTAGGAGGTATACGTGCAGAGCGCCACGCTGAGCTCACAATGATTGTAGGGGGCAATGTGGGGTGGGACACAAACCATGACCACCGCCGGGGATGAGACTTTTGAAACAGGGTTGAAACGGGACGGGCAAACCCCGGCTGTGCTACTTCCGGCCTTGCGAACGCTGGGTGAGGAAAGATTCCAGCGCAATGGTGCCGCTTTGGTTGGGAAGCAGCAGCCAAGCCACCACGTAAATCACCACGGCAGGCCCGGGTAGCAGGCAGAAGATCAGGTAGCCAATGCGGACGTAGGCCACGTCCACATTCAGTTTGGCGGCAATGCCACCGCACACCCCTCCGATCAAACGCTGCGGACCGCGCTTCAGGCCGATGCCCCTTACGATGCTGAAGAACTTGTTCATGGCTAGAGCCTTCCCTGTTGTGGCTGCTTTGTCACGTGCTGCTTGCTACCGCTGGTCGGAATCGGCGCCGGCCCCGGAGTCCGGGCCTGACCCGCTGCCCTTTCGGGAGCGGGCGGACACGAGGCCTCCGATCACGAGTGCCGCTCCGGCCCCGATCATGAGCCCGATCAACACATAGTTGCCGTTGAGCGCCACGAGGCCGAGCTTGGAAATGATGATCAAAGCAGCGAGTGCCACGACAATCAGCCCCCAGACCACCGTGCCCACCCTGGCCCGGGTGGCTTGCGCCGTGGGTTCGGGTGCCGTCTCAAATTCCCGCGTGGGTTCGTGCGTGCTCATATCAGTTTCCTTCCTGGACGGTGACGTTGCTGAAGGTGCCGTTGAGTTTGACGACCAGCTTGGCGCCGGGTTTGTCAGTGTTGAAGCTGTCCCGGGTGCCGCCGTTGTTTTGGGTGACGGCGCTACCGTCCTGCTTGAGGTTCGCGAAGGTCATGTCTGCTTGGACCTCCACCGGCACGGTCGCGGGGATGAGGAGCTTGATGTTGCTTGCGGTCACGTCCATCGGAACCACGACGTCGGAGCCCAACGGCGCGCTCAGGTTCAGCTTGGTCAAGTCAACGGTCCCGTTGGCTCCCGTGATGTCGAAGCCTTTGCGGGCATCGTCGATGCTCACGGGATTCCATTGGGCATTCTGGAGGCGGAAGTGGTCCGCGCTGGGGGCGACATTGAATACGGCTCCGATTATGAGCGTCGCTACGGCCAGGAAGCCGAGCAGCCCCGACGAACGGCCCCGGAGTCCGGCGACAAGGATGCCGAGGCCGAGGACTGCGGCGCCCGTGGCCCAGACCACTGCGTTGGCGGCGTCGCCAAGGTGGATGACATTGCCGGTGTCGAGCAGCTTGAGCGTTCCGCCGGCCAACAGGGCCGCCCCGGCTGAGACCGCTACGATGGCCGCGCCCGGTCCCTGCCGCCTCGGCCGCTGGGGGCGTTCGGGGCGGTTGGGAACGCCAGCCGGTGGGTAGGGCCCGGAGGGATTGACGGGTCCCGTCGGATTGTAGGGCCCCGAGGGAGTTACGGGCCCGGCGGTGCCGTAAACGCTTGAGCCGTAACTACCGGCCCCTCCGGCCCCGTAAGCGCTTGAGCCGTAAGTACCGGCGCTATATGGACCAGCGCTGTAAGGGCCGGCCGGATAGCCTGCCGGGGCGTGGGTGTCCGCCCCGCCAGGGGAACGTGGAGCGGCCGCATAGTTGTACGTGCCCGTGGTCTGCCTTCCGTTGCGGGATTTGCTGCGCTGGACCAGGAAGTAGACCAGATAGATGACGCCGCCTACCCAGAACAGCGTCCAGAGGATTCCAGGAACGCCGTTCCAGCCCCATCCCCAGAAACCGCGGCCGAGGCCCGGCAATCCGACGATGGTCGTGACGAGGGCGCCGGTCATGCCTGCGGACCAGCGGCCTGCTCCGGCCTCCTGGGCGTGGATGCGGCCGTCCGGTTCGGGCAGGAGCGCCCAGGCGACGCCGTAGAGCAGTATGCCGACACCGGCGAAGAGGGTAAGGACGATGAAGATGCCGCGGACGATCAATGGATCGACGCCGAAGCGGTGCGCGACGCCGCTCGCTACGCCGCCCACCCAACGGTCCCGGCCACGGCTGATGCCTTGGCTGCGGATCCAGTTGAAGAAGTTCTGCGGGGGAGCGGGAACGGCGTAGTTCGGCGAGGCGCCGCTGTTGGCGGCGCTTGGCTGGGCCGGTTCTTCCGGCGAGCCTGTCCCGGCCCGCTGGCTGGATTCTTCAGGTTGGCCGGGCTCCGCTGCTTGTCCGGAGTCCTCGGGATTCATGCTGTTTGCGTTCATACTTCGATCTTGCCGCCCGGCGACGCCGCCCTCTATTGGGGGATACCCTGAACGTTCCCTGAGTGGTCCCCTGAGATGCCCTCAGCTTCGAGCGCCGAAGGCCCTGATACGTGTTTGGATGGAATCATGACAACCGCCATGCAACGCCCGCCGCTGGTCCGGAGCAGCGACCGGATGATTGCCGGCGTGTGCAGTGGCCTGGCGGACCACCTTGGCTGGCCTGTGAAATACATCCGGCTCGGTATGGTCCTTGCCTCGTTCGCCGGCGGCGCGGGCCTGGCCTTCTACGCCTGGCTTTGGGTCATGGTGCCCACCGCCGACGAAAGCGCCCGTCGCAATAGCCGCCGGCCGGCGTCGCCCATTGCTCCCGCGGTGAGCATGCCCCTTTCGGTGAGCATGCCTCTCGAGGTAACAGCGCCCGACGGCGGCGCGCAGCCGCTGCCGCTGTCCACCCCGGCCCCCGTCTTCGCCTCCTGGTTCAGGATTCGTCGCATCCAGTACGGGAAAGAGATCCTCCTCGGATCCGGCCTGCTCCTAGTGGCCGCCATCCTCATCGCCCGGCAGTTCGGCGTCGAGGTCCCTCTCGGCACGCTGATCCCGGCGGCGGCCATACTCGGCGGAGCGTCGATCGCGTGGATGCAGTTGGACGAGACGCGCCGGGCCGGGCTGGTGGACAAGACCAAGGCCGACCAAGCAGGCGGCTGGGTCCGTCTTGCCGCGGGCCTGGCCTTGGTGGTTGCCGGGGTGTTGGTCATGGTGTCCGGTTCCGGCTCGTGGGAGCAGACCTGGCTCGCGCTGCTGGCTTCGATCGCAGTGCTTGGCGGCGTCGCCCTGGTGCTGCTGCCGTGGGGCTTGAAGTTCTGGAAGGACCTTGAAACTGAGCGGGCGGCGCGGGTCCGCGAGACGGAGCGGGCCGAGATTGCCGCCCACTTGCACGACTCGGTACTGCAGACGCTCGCCTTGATCCAGCGCAGGGCAGGTTCCGAGCAGGACGTGGTCCGCCTCGCCCGTGCCCAGGAGCGTGAACTGCGCACCTGGCTGTACCGGGACGCCGCCAAGGATGCGGGACTCCTGGCGGAGCGGATTGCCGCGGCCGCAGCCGAAGTCGAGGACGCCCACGGACACGCCGTCGACGTCGTCAGCGTGGGAGACGCCGCCATGACAGACAGGCACGAAGCGCTCGTGCTGGCGGCCAGGGAGGCCATGCACAATGCCGCCCGGCACGGCGGCGGCGCGGTGTCCGTCTATCTCGAGAGCTCGGACACCGGCAGCGAGGTTTTTGTCAGGGACCGCGGGCCTGGCTTTGACCCCGATACCGTCCCGGAAGACCGGCTCGGAGTCAAGGAATCAATCATCGGACGGATGAAGCGCCACGGCGGTACTGCGGTCATCAGCAGTAGCTCGGAGGGCACCGAAGTACGCCTGAAACTGCCCATCGAGAACGCCGACAAAGCAGAGAACCGAAACGGAGAAGCCAAAGCATGAACGCCCTATCAGAGCAAGTAGCGCGGAAGGTTCGTGTGGTGATCGTGGACGATCACGCCATTTTCCGGTCCGGGCTGAAGGCCGACCTCGATTCGAGGATCGACGTCGTAGGCGAAGCCGGAAGCGTGGAGCAAGCTATCGCCGTGATTGCCGAGGTTCACCCGGAAGTGGTGTTGCTCGACGTCCACCTGCCTGGCGGCCTTGGCGGTGGCGGTCGGGAGGTCATCAGCGCATCCGCGCCGTTGCGTGGGAGCACGAGCTTCCTGGCCTTGAGCGTCTCCGATGCCGCCGAGGACGTCGTGGCCGTCATTCGCGCCGGAGCCCGGGGCTATGTCACCAAGACCATTTCCGGCCCCGAGATCTCCGATGCCGTGATCCGCGTGGCCGACGGGGACGCCGTCTTCTCGCCGAGACTGGCTGGTTTTGTCCTGGACGCGTTTGGAACCTCCCCGGCCGAGATCGCCGACGACGAACTCGACCGTCTCTCCGCGAGGGAGCTGGAAGTCATGCGCCTCATCGCCCGGGGCTACAGCTACAAGGAGGTGGCCAAGGAGTTGTTCATTTCCATCAAGACCGTGGAAACCCATGTCTCCGCGGTACTCCGCAAGCTCCAGCTCTCCAGCCGCCACGAACTGACAAAGTGGGCCGCCGAGCGCCGCCTCCTCTGACGCCCGCTCACCTATAGCGCCTTAAACCCAAACGCGCGCTCACCTATATCCCAAGGTGAGCGGGCGTTTGTGGAAGCGGAAGGCTACTTGGCCTGGCCGAGGAATTCCTGGAGGCGTCGAACGCCTTCTGCGAGGTCGTCGTCGCCCAAGGCGTACGAGAGGCGAACGAAACCGGAGGGGCCGAAGGCCTCGCCCGGAACGATGGCGACCTCAACCTCGTCGAGGATCAGTGAGGCAAGCTCAGCGGACGTTGACGGACGGGCGGTACCGTTCGACGTCGGGAATTCCTTGCCCAGCAGTCCGCGGACGTCGGCGTAAACGTAGAAGGCGCCGGTCGGCGTCGGGCATTCCACACCCTCGATCGCGTTCAGTCCGGCGACGATCGCCTTGCGGCGGCGGTCGAAGGCGACTTTCATTTCGTCGACGGCGGTCAACGGGCCCGAGACCGCGGCCAGGGCTGCGATCTGCATGATGTTGGAAACGTTCGACGTCGCGTGCGACTGGAGGTTGGTGGCGGCCTTGATGACATCGGCCGGGCCGATCATCCATCCGACCCGCCATCCCGTCATGGCGTAGGTCTTGGCGACACCGTTGAGGATGACCACCTTGTCTCCGAGTTCGGGGGCGGCAGTGGCAATCGAGGTGAAGGGGACGCCGTCGTACGTCAGGTGTTCATAGATCTCGTCGGTGACTACCCAGAGGCCCTTCGCCGCTGCCCATTTTCCGATCTCCGCCACCTGTTCGGCGCTGTAGACGGCGCCGGTCGGGTTGGACGGGGAAACGAAAAGCAGGATCTTCGTCTTGTCGGTGACCGCGGCCTCGAGCTGTTCCACGGTGACCAGGTAACCCTGTTCCGGGCCGGCGAAGACCTCGACCGGAACGCCTCCGGCGAGGCGGATTGCCTCCGGGTAGGTGGTCCAGAAAGGCGTGGGGATGATTACTTCGTCGCCCGGGTCAACCAGTGTGGCGAAGGTGTTGTAGACAGCCTGCTTGCCGCCATTGGTGACCATCACCTGGGAAGCATCTACCTTGTAGCCCGAGTCGCGGAACGTCTTGTCCGCGATAGCCTGCTTCAGCTCCGGCAGGCCGGCGGCAGGGGAGTAGCGGTGGTACTTCGGCTGGCCGGCGGCCTCGACGGCGGCCTTCACGATGTAGTCGGGAGTCGGGAAGTCGGGCTCCCCGGCGCCAAAGCCAATCACGGGGCGACCCGCTGCCTTGAGCGCCTTGGCCTTGGCGTCAACGGCAAGGGTGGCGGATTCGGCGATGGCGGAAATTCGCTGTGAAATGCGGGCGGCTGGTATTCCGGCAGACATTAAAGCACCGTTCTTCGCGGGCAGCTCATGGGCTGGATGGTGGGATTCGACGAAATCTACTTTATGCTGTTCTGCGGAGCTATCGGGCTAACGCCGGGAAAGTGACAGTGCAGGCTGATCAAGCGAGCGCTGATCACACGAGCGGGACGGCCTGAATGCTCCGGAAATGGCCCGGTTCGACTATCGCGACGTTGTTGCGTAGACTGGTTCACCGGTGTTGAAAAACATCACAATGGTTCGCGCCCCAGATAGGCTCCGGAATCTCGTGTTCGTCTGGATTCCTTGGCTTCGATGGAGTGCGGCCGAAATATGGATTCGTTCCATAGGGTAGTGGCGCAATTGGTAGCGCAGCGGTCTCCAAAACCGCAGGTTGCAGGTTCGAGTCCTGTCTGCCCTGCGCAAGCTGTTCCGGGTTTTGCTCGGAACAAGCGCAGCAACCATGACTCTGATCAGAGTCGGGTCAACGACGTTTGCATAGATGAGTGAGGATCAGGTGACCGAAACAGCTGCGAGCAGCTCGAAGGGCCGCCCTGCCAAGAAGTCCGATTCCGGCCTCTTCGCTCGAATTGCGCTTTTTGTTCGCCAGGTAATTGGCGAGCTCAAGAAGGTAGTTGCCCCCACCCGTAAGGAACTGGTCAACTACACAGTCGTGGTGCTGGTGTTCGTGGCCATCATGATGCTGGTCGTCACCATCCTGGACCTGGCTTTCGGTACGGGAATCAAATGGGTTTTCGGCGCTACTGGCACCACGAACCACTAAGCGGATCGCTCCGCAAACCGCGTGGAATCCCCGGAAAATCAAGGGATTTCGCAGGGTTTGCGGAATTGAGCCATTTAAATAGGCATGTTAGGCAATGAGGAAGCAGGAGACCAAGTGTCTGAGCAGGAGCTCGAGGTAACTGAGACTGAGCTGGATGGGCCCGCTGAAAGCACGGCCCACGCCACGGCTGACGCCGTGGAAGGATCCGAGGTCGATTCTGCTGCGCCCGAAACTGCCGACGTCGACGACGCCGATGAGTCCGACGCCGAGGTGTCCGACGCCGACGACGAGTCTGCTGACGCGTCCGACGACGCCGACGCCCTGGCCGCCGCTGCAGCTGTAGCGCCCGCCGACCCCGCTGAGGAGTTCAAGGCCAAGCTTCGCCGCCAGGAAGGTGACTGGTACGTCATCCACTCCTACGCCGGCTACGAAAACCGCGTCAAGGCCAACCTTGAGACCCGCATCCAGACCTTGGACATGGAAGATTACATCTTCGAGATCCAGGTGCCCATGGAGGAAGTGGTTGAGATCAAGAACGCCCAGCGCAGGATCATCAACCGCGTACGCATTCCGGGTTACGTCCTCGTCCGCATGGACCTGACCGACGCATCCTGGGGCGCCGTCCGCCACACTCCCGGTGTTACCGGCTTCGTAGGCAACGCACACAACCCGGTTCCGCTTCGCCTCGACGAGGTCTTCTCCATGTTGGCTCCGGTCTTCGAAGAGCAGCAGGCCGAAAAGGGCAAGCCGGTCAACAAGCAGCACCAGACGCCCGTCGACATCGACTTCGAGGTCGGAGAGTCGGTCATCGTCAAGGAAGGTCCATTCGAGACACTTCCCGCCACGATCTCCGAGATCAAGATGGATTCCCAGACGCTTGTGGTCCTGGTGTCGATCTTCGAACGCGAAACCCCGGTTACGCTCGCATTCAACCAGGTCACCAAGATCTAGTTGATCCAAGAATTTCGCCCCGCGGTTGCCCGCTTAGCAGCCACGGAGCGGTCGGTCGCCTTGCCATGGCGGCCATAAACCTGAGGCACGCTCCTGTGTCCTAGGAAGTTATTGAGAGAAGGACCTACATTGGCTCCCAAGAAGAAGGTCACCGGCCTCATCAAGCTGCAGATCCAGGCAGGTGCCGCCAACCCGGCCCCGCCGATCGGTCCTGCGCTTGGCCAGCACGGTGTCAACATCATGGAATTCTGCAAGGCGTACAACGCTGCAACGGAAGCCCAGCGCGGAAACGTTATCCCGGTTGAAATCACGGTCTACGAAGACCGCTCCTTCACCTTCATCACCAAGACCCCGCCGGCTGCAGAGCTCATCAAGAAGGCTGCGGGCGTTGCAAAGGGTTCGGCCACGCCGCACACCGTCAAGGTTGCCAAGCTGACCCAGGCACAGGTGAACGAGATCGCCACCACCAAGATGGAAGACCTCAACGCCACTAGCCTTGAGGGCGCTGCCAAGATCATCGCCGGCACCGCACGCTCCATGGGCATCACTGTCGAATAATCGAGGAATGAACAGACGGTGAGGGCTGAGGAACGAAGCACTCGCCGGAAGTGAGTCCCGGAGATTTTTCGACGATTAGATACAGTCGGGGGCTAATCTCCTCCCGCCGGGAAACCGGCACCATTGAAATATTGAAAATGTTGGAGATCCACGCCGGATTCCCAACTGTGGCAGGGCCCAGCGCGGTCCGCAGACCACAACTGCACAAGGAGAATAAGCAGCATGGCAAAGCGCAGCAAAGCATATGAGGCAGCCGTAGCCAAGATCGAGGCGGACAAGTTCTACGCCCCGTTCGAGGCCATCAAGCTCGCCAAGGACACCAACCCGTCCAAGTTCGACGCCACCGTTGAGGTCGCTTTCCGTCTGGGCGTTGACCCGCGTAAGGCCGACCAGATGGTGCGCGGCACCGTCAACCTGCCGCACGGCACGGGTAAGACTGCCCGCGTCCTGGTTTTCGCAACGGGCGACAAGGCCGAAGCAGCAATCGCTGCAGGCGCCGACTTCGTTGGTTCCGATGACCTGATCGAAAAGATCGCAGCCGGCTGGACCGACTTCGACGCCGCAGTGGCAACCCCGGACCTCATGGGCAAGGTTGGCCGTCTCGGTAAGGTCCTCGGCCCGCGTAACCTCATGCCGAACCCGAAGACCGGTACCGTGACCGCAGACGTCACCAAGGCTGTCAACGACATCAAGGGTGGCAAGATCGACTTCCGCGTCGACAAGCACTCGAACCTGCATTTCATCATCGGCAAGGTTTCCTTCGATGAACTGAAGCTGGCCGAGAACTACGCAGCCGCTCTGGAAGAGGTGCTTCGCCTGAAGCCGTCCGCTTCCAAGGGCCGGTACATCCAGAAGGCTACGGTCGCCACCACGTTCGGCCCGGGCATCTCCGTTGACCCGAACGTCACCAAGGTTCTCACCGAGGCGTAAGCCACCGGGAGCATCGACTCTGAAAGGACCGTCCGGCATTCGCCGGGCGGTCCTTTCGTTGTATGCAAACCGGCACCTATCGCGCGTAGCGACCGCTGATTAGGCTAAGGGCATGACAGACCGGCTTCCGGATTTCAGCATCCATGAGCTCCACCTGCCGGAGTCCCTGGATGGGCCGGACGCCAAGGAATTCCGGGAGCTTTCCTCCGTAATGGATGCCATGGTGCTGGAAACCTGGGGAAACCTGGACCGGGCATCATCGGCGCAGGCCCGGCTCGCCGGATGGCGGGATTCCCCATACGAGGCCTCAAGCAACTTCTTCGCCCGGGTTGACGGAAGCATCGTCGGCTACGCTTCCTGCCAGGTTCCGCTCAAGGACAACGTCCACACCGCTTGGCTCCATGTAGATGTTCTGGAGGGGCACCGCCGGTATGGAATCGGAACCGCACTGCTCCGCACCGTCGAGGGGATTGCCAAGGCACAGGGGAGGCACATCCTGCAGGCGCACACCGAACACCCGATCGGTTCCGCAGGAGCAGGAGGAGTACCCGGGGGAGTGCCCGAAGACAGTCCGGGAGTGGCCTTCTGCCTCAAGAACGGATACAGCCTGGAACAGGCCAGCAGATTCAGCAGCCTGGACATGGACCACAGCGGGGAGTGGTCAAGCCTGGAGCTTGCGGCACATTCCAAGGCCGACGCCGCCTATGCGGTCCTTGCCTGGACGAACCGGTGCCCCGCAGAATACGTGGACCACATGGCCGTGCTGATGGGCCGGATGAGCACGGACACCCCGGCCGGAGGGCTCGAGATCGAGGCAGAGGCCTGGGACGCTGGGCGCGTCAGGCAACTCGAGGACACAGCGCTTGCCGAGGGCCAGACTGCCCTTGTGGCCGCTGCGCAACATCGGCGGACAGGGGAGCTCGTCGCGTACACCGTGATCTACCTTGATCCAGCGAAGCCCTGGGTGGCCGAACAGGACGATACTTTGGTGGCAAAGCCGCACCGGGGCCATGGACTGGGAATGCTCGTGAAACTGGCCAATCTGCGCAGGCTGCAAACGGAATTCCCAGCCGTCCAGCGCGTCATGACTTTTAACGCCGAGGAAAACGAACATATGCTGTCCATCAACGTACAGCTCGGCTTCAAACCGGCGGGATACGACGGCGAATGGCAAAAGAGGATCAAATGACGAGCACGGTGGAGATCGGCCAACTCTGGATCCCGGATTCCCTTGACGCCGATGACGCCAAGGATTTCCTGGCGGCCGTCGAAGTCAGCCGCAGGGTCCGCATGCAGATCTGGGGCACGGACGATCTCGCCTACACTCCCTTGGAGAAATTGCTCGAACTCGGCGATCCTTACGAACGCCAGGTCATTCTCGTAGCCCGCGTCGACGGCCGCATTGTCGGTACCGTGGACATCGCGCTGCCCCTTGCCGACAACATGGACCTGGCCGAGTTCACCCTCGACATCCTTCCTGAATTCCAGCGCAGGGGCGTCGGCCGGCAGCTTCTGGAAGCTGCCGAACATTTCGCGAAAAGCGAGGGCCGGACGATGATCATGGTGGACACCAACCACCCTGCCGAGTCCTTGCGCGGCGGTGCCGAGGGCCAGCTGGTACCTGGCAGCGGCCTGGGCTTCGTTCCCCTGGCCAGCCGCGAGGTCGACTTTGCCCGTCGTACCGGTTACACCCTCCAGCACATCGAACAGTTCAGTTCCTGTGCGCTCCCGCTGGATTCAAAACTCGTCGCTGAGCTTGAGGCCGAGGCCGAAGCCGCGAACGCCGGCCGCTATCGGGTCCACCACTGGACCGATCGCTGCCCGCAACAGTGGCTCGAAGCAGTGGCCGCGCTGGAGAACGCGGCCGGAGAAGTGGTGTCCGAGGGCAGCGAGACTGCCGAGGCCGAACAGCAGCAGTTAGTGTTCGACGCCGGTGTGTTGCGGCAGGCGGAGGACGCCGCCGTCGCGCAGGGGCGCCGAACGGTGGTCACCGCCGTCGAGCACGTCGCGAGCGGGCGGATCGTCGGACTCACCACGATCGGTGTCCTGGCGCAACGCCAGGACGTCGTCTTCCAGGACGACACGATCGTCCTGCAGGAGCACCGGGGAAACAAGCTCGGGCTCCTCATCAAGGTCGCCAACATGCAGCGCCTTAGCGAACAGTTCCCCGACGCCCGGGTGATCTACACCTGGAATGCGCCCGAAAACCGGTACCTGCTGACGGTGAACAAGCAATTGGGTTTCACCACGGCCGGGGTCACGGGGTTGTGGCAGAAGGAACTGCCGAACATGGGCCCGCGGGTCACCTCCTCCGAGTAAGGCCGCGCGATTTGGCGATGCACTTGCCCGTCCCGTAAGCTTGAACTACCAAAGACCGTCGGTTGATGGGAATCCACTCCTCCGGGCGCAGCTCAACTCTGCAGCCACGCGCGGAAGAACCAAGTGGATTCCTTGACGAAGGACCCTGACAAAGGGCGGCCGGCGCAGGTGAACGAAGCAAGTCTCCGCGATCATTCGATCGTGTTGAGCCAAGCCCCGTGCATCTGCGCGGGGCGTTTTTTAGTTGCAGCTCTTTTGAGCGGGGACCCGGAAAACCGGCTTTATTCCCCGGAAGGAGGGTTATGGCAACGCCTAGCAAGATCTCTGCGGTAGCTGAGATCACCAACGATTTCAAGGAATCGAACGCCGCTGTCCTGACCGAATACCGTGGGCTCTCTGTTGCACAGCTCAAGCAGCTGCGTGTTTCTCTCGGCCTGGACACCAAGTTCTCGGTCGTCAAGAACACCCTGACCGCCATTGCAGCCAAGGAAGCTGGTGTCGAAGCATTCGACGGTCAGCTCGCCGGCCCCACTGCAATTGCATTCATCAAGGGTGACGCGGTTGCTGCCGCCAAGAGCCTGACGGACTTTGCCAAGGTCAACAAGCAGCTGGTCATCAAGACCGGCTACTTCGAAGGCAAGGCACTGAACGCAGCAGAGGTTGCCGCACTGGCAGCCCTCGAGTCCCGTGAGCTGCAGCTCGCCAAGGTTGCAGGCATCCTCAAGGCACCTGCTGCCGCGGCTGCACGCATCATTGACGCTCTGCGCCTCAAGCTTGAAGAAGAGGGCGGCGCTGTAGCACCGGCCGCTGAAGAAGCACCGGCTGCCGAAGAGGCTCCCGCCGAGGCTGCTGCAGAAGAGGCTGCCGCTCCGGCTGAAGCCGCTGAAGCAGCAACCGAAGAGAACTAAGTTCTCCCCATTCAAACTGCGGTGCAGTAACGGACGACGTCCGTGGCAGCACCACCTAAAGGAAGGACGCCAAACATGGCGAAGCTCAGCAACGAAGAGCTCATTGAAGCTTTCAAGGAACTGACCATCATCGAGCTCTCCGAGTTCGTCAAGCTCTTCGAAGAGACCTTCGAAGTTACTGCTGCTGCTGTTGCAGTTGCAGGCCCGGCTGGCGCCGGCGCTGGCGAAGAAGTTGAAGAGAAGACCGAATTTGATGTCATCCTCGAAGCTGCCGGTGAAAAGAAGATCGCAGTGATCAAGGAAGTTCGCGCCATCACCTCCCTCGGCCTCAAGGAAGCCAAGGACCTGGTTGACGGTGCACCGAAGGCTGTTCTCGAAGGCGCCACCAAGGAAGCCGCTGAGAAGGCCAAGGACCAGCTCGAAGCTGCAGGCGCAACGGTTACTGTCAAGTAACTCGCCGCTTTACCCAGAAAGCCCCGTCCGGATTCGTCCGGGCGGGGCTTTCCTGCGTTTAAGGGCAACGCGGGGTCACTTACGGCCCATTGGGTGCCGCTGGATGGGCCGTAAGTGACCCCGCGTTGCTCAGATGGGGTCGCTGATGTCGGCGACTACGGCCTGCAGCGCGGCTGCCAGCTCATCGGCCTTCACGAAAGCGCTGAATCCGTGTTCGCCTGCGCCCATGGAGATCCTGCGTCCGGCGATGGTGGCATCGGCATAGACCGGCCAGGGCTTCGAACTTCCCAGCGGCGTGATGGTACCGCGCTCATAGCCGGTTGCCTCGAAGGCGATGTCTGCCGAGGGCATGGACAGCTTGTTGACGCCCAGAAGGGCGCGCAGCTTGGGCCAGGAGATCTGGCGGTCACCCGGAACCAGCGCAAACAGGAACGTGCCATCCCGGTGCTTGACCACGAGGGACTTCACGATGTCCGCCGGACTGATCCCCATGATGCGGGCCGCTTCGTCAAGGCTGCTTGCCGCGGCCCGCTCCACGAGTTGGACGTCGAGTCCGCGGGCGGCCGCGTCGGCGAGGAATCGCTCAGTGCCCCGCATTCATGCTCCATTTCCGTTCATGGCCGCTCCCGCTGCCGAATACGCCAAAGATCTAGTCGCGGTAGAGAAGCAGTGCTTCGCCTTGGCCACCGCCACCACAAAGGGCGACCGCAGCTTTGCCCTTCCCGCGGCGCTTCAGCTCGTGGGCCGCGTGGAGGGCTAGACGCGCTCCTGAGGCACCGATCGGGTGTCCGATCGCAATGGCTCCGCCGTGGACGTTGCACTTCTCCAAGGGATAGTCCAGGTCCTTCAAGGACTGCACCGCAACCGAACCGAAGGCTTCGTTGATCTCGATGAAGTCCAGATCGCCCGTGGTCCACCCCGCGCGGTCCAGGGCGTGCCGTATCGCGTTCGAAGGCTGCGAATGCAGGCTGTTGTCGGGTCCGGCTACCTGGCCGGGCTTGCCGACGACGGCGAGGTAGTCAAGGCCGTTCTCGTCGGCAAAGCGGCGGCTCGTGAGAACGAGTGCGGAGGCGCCGTCGGACAGGGGAGAGGAGTTGCCGGCGGTGATGGTTCCGTCGGTGGCAAAGGCGCCCTTCAGGGGGGCCAGGGTCTCCAGTGTGGTCTGGGGGCGGATGCCTTCGTCGCTTGTCAGCACCAAGGGTGCTCCCTTGCGCTGCTTGACGCTGATGGGTGTGATCTCGCCGTCGAACACTCCTTGCGCCGCGGCCGCAGCCGCGCGCTGGTGCGAAGCGGCCGCCACTTCATCCTGGGACCGGCGGTCTATGCCTAGGGAGAGGTTCTTGATCTCGGTGGACAGGCCCATTGACTGGCCATCAAACGCATCGGTGAGGCCGTCATGGGCCGCGACGTCGAGGGCCTGTATCGCCCCATAGCTCCACCCTTGCCGCGAACCGGGCAGCAAGTGGGGGGCGCGGCTCATCGATTCCTGGCCGCCGGCAACCACGACGGCGGCGTCCCCGCTGCGGATCATTCGCGCGGCATCGATTACAGCAGTCAGTCCGGAGAGGCAGACCTTGTTGATGGTGACGGCCGGGATGTTCCAGCCGATTCCGGCGGCGATGGCGCTTTGCCGGGCCGGATTCTGGCCGGCGCCCGCCTGCAGGACCTGTCCCATGATCACTGCGTCCACTTTGTCCGCGGTGAGGCCGCTCGCCGCGATGGCGCCTGAAATGGCGTGAGCGCCGAGCTCGACGGCGGTGAGCCCGGCCAGTTGGCCGTTCAACCGTCCCTGTGGGGTGCGGCTGGCGGAAAGGATGACAACGTCGTTGTTGTTGTCCGTTGTGTCTGAGGGGGTGCTCATTTTCTCTCTTCCGATCAAGGGTGGTGAGCCTAGGTTACCGTGGCGTACATCACCTCTCCATTCAACAATGGAGCCTGGATCAACATTCCGCCCAGGGCAGTATCGGGCCGGGCCGCATAGATGCCTGCAGCAACTGTGCTTGCATTCGGGCGGGATGTGGGGTAGACAGGTGGGTTGATTTGCCGTATTGTGGATATTTGCGTCTTCCCTGTTAACCTTCAGCCTTCATATAGCGGTGGGCTTTACCTCTCAGCTGCGCCATCGACGTGCCGTTAAGAACGCGCATGGTCTTGGCCAGCGGGGGTCCCGGGTCATATAGCGGAACCGGAAAGGTACACTGCGGATTCAATCTGCAGGGTGCAAGCGGGGGAGATCTGAAAACGCCTGAAGGTCTGTGGAAGGATCCCTCTTGGTCGCCTCGAGCACCTCTAATAACGAAACCGCTAATACGGCAAGCACCGATGGTGCAACTCGCCGGCTCTCATTCGCAAAGATTCACGAACCGCTGGACGTTCCGAATCTGCTCGCACTGCAGACGGACAGCTTTGACTGGCTGGTCGGAAACGAACGCTGGCAGTCGCGGGTAGCGAAGGCCGTCGAGGAAGGCGACCTGAGCGTCGCCACCACCTCTGGACTTGCCGACATCTTCGAAGAGATCTCCCCCATCGAGGACTTCCAGGGCACTATGTCCCTGAGCTTCTCCGAGCCGGAGTTCGCTGATCCGAAGTACACCATGGCCGAATGCAAAGACCGTGACGCCACTTACTCGGCACCGCTGTATGTCAAGGCCGAGTTCATGAACAACAACACGGGTGAAATCAAGCAGCAGACCGTGTTCATGGGCGATTTCCCTCTCATGACCGAGAAGGGAACGTTCGTTGTCAACGGCACCGAGCGTGTCGTCGTCTCCCAGCTGGTCCGTTCGCCGGGCGCCTACTTTGAGCGCACCGCTGACAAGACCAGTGACAAGGACATCTTCACTGCAAAGATCATCCCGTCCCGCGGTGCATGGTTCGAGCTCGAAATCGACAAGCGCGACCAGGTCGGCGTACGCCTCGACCGCAAGCGCAAGCAGTCGGTCACCGTTCTGCTGAAGGCCCTCGGTTGGACCGAAGGCCAGATCCTCGAAGAGTTCGGCCAGTACGACTCCATGCGCGCAACGCTGGAGAAGGACGCCACCGAAACCCGCGAAGACGCCCTGCTGGACATCTACCGCAAGCTGCGTCCAGGCGAGCCGCCCACCGTCGAGGCTGCCCAGTCCCTGCTGGACAACCTGTACTTCAACGCCAAGCGCTACGATCTGGCCAAGGTCGGCCGTTACAAGATCAACCGCAAGCTCGGCATCGACCGCTCTCTTGGCGACAAGGAAGCTTCGGTCCTGCACGTTGAAGACATCGTGGCCATGATCAAGTTCCTCGTCGCGCTTCACGCCGGCGAGAAGACCCTCATGGGCAAGCGCGATGGCGAAGACCACGAGCTCCGCGTCGAGATCGATGACATCGACCACTTCGGCAACCGTCGCATCCGCGCCGTCGGCGAACTGATCGAAAACCAGGTCCGCACCGGCCTGTCCCGTATGGAGCGCGTCGTCCGCGAACGCATGACCACGCAGGACGTCGAAGCGATCACGCCGCAGACCCTGATCAACATCCGCCCTGTTGTGGCAGCTATCAAGGAGTTCTTCGGAACGTCCCAGCTGTCGCAGTTCATGGACCAGAACAACCCGTTGTCGGGTCTGACCCACAAGCGCCGCCTGTCGGCCCTTGGCCCGGGTGGTCTGTCCCGTGACCGCGCAGGCATGGAAGTTCGAGACGTGCACCCGTCCCACTACGGACGTATGTGCCCCATCGAAACTCCTGAAGGCCCGAACATCGGTCTGATCGGTTCGTTGGCTTCCTACGGCCGTATCAACCCGTTCGGTTTCATCGAGACTCCGTACCGCCTGGTGTCCGAGGGTGTCGTTTCCGATGAGGTCCAGTACCTCACCGCCGACGACGAAGCAGAAGTCCTGATTGCACAGGCCAACGCACCGCTCGACGCCGACAAGAAGTTCGCGGAAGAAACCGTGCTTGTCCGTGCCCGTGGTGGTGGAGGCGAGCCCGTCCTGGTTCCGGCCGGCGAAGTTCAGTTCATGGACGTTTCCCCGCGCCAGATGGTGTCCGTGGCTACCGCCCTGATTCCGTTCCTCGAGCATGACGATGCAAACCGCGCCCTCATGGGTGCCAACATGCAGCGCCAGGCTGTGCCGCTGGTCCGTTCCGAGGCCCCGTTCGTGGGTACCGGCATGGAGCGCGCTGCCGCCGTCGACGCCGGTGACGTTGTCATCGCGAAGAAGGCCGGTGTCGTCAACGAAGTTTCCGCTGACCTCGTCACCATGCTTAACGACGACGGCACGGAAACCAGCTACCGCATCAACAAGTTCGCCCGTTCCAACCAGGGCAACTGCTACAACCACCGTGTCCTGGTCAACGAAGGCCAGCGCCTCGAAGTCGGCGGCATCATCGCTGACGGCCCGGCAACGGACCAAGGTGAACTCGCCCTCGGTAAGAACCTCCTCGTGGCATTCATGTCCTGGGAAGGCCACAACTTCGAGGACGCCATCATCCTGTCGCAGCGCATCGTCGCTGAGGACGTTCTTTCCTCCATCCACATCGAGGAGCACGAGATCGATGCCCGCGACACCAAGCTTGGTGCCGAGGAAATCACCCGTGACATCCCCAACGTGTCCGAGGAAGTCCTCGCAGGACTGGACGAGCGCGGCATCATCCACATCGGTGCCGAGGTTGAAGCCGGCGACATCCTGGTCGGAAAGGTCACCCCGAAGGGTGAAACCGAACTGACTCCGGAAGAGCGCCTCCTCCGTGCGATCTTCGGCGAGAAGTCCCGCGAAGTGCGTGACACCTCCCTGAAGGTTCCCCACGGTGAGTCCGGCACGGTTATCGGCGTGCGCGTCTTCGACCGCGACAACGACGACGAGCTGCCCCCGGGCGTCAACCAGCTGGTCCGCGTCTACGTTGCTGCCAAGCGCAAGATCACCGACGGCGACAAGCTCGCCGGCCGCCACGGTAACAAGGGCGTCATCTCCAAGATCCTCCCGATCGAAGACATGCCGTTCCTTGCCGACGGTACGCCGGTGGACATCGTCCTGAACCCGCTGGGTGTTCCGGGTCGTATGAACGTCGGCCAGGTGCTCGAAACGCACCTCGGCTGGGTTGCGAAGACCGGTTGGAAGATCGAAGGCGAGCCGGAGTGGGTCAAGAACCTCCCGAACCTGCCTCGTGAATCCGGCCAGACCACTGTCGCCACCCCGGTGTTCGACGGTGCACGCGAAGAGGAAATCACAGGTCTGCTGGATTCCACCAACGTGACCCGCGACGGCGACCGCCTGATCGACTCCTCCGGCAAGACCCGTCTGTTCGACGGCCGCTCCGGCGAGCCGTTCCCTGACCCGATCTCCGTGGGCTACATGTACATCCTGAAGCTCCACCACCTGGTGGACGACAAGATCCACGCGCGCTCCACCGGCCCGTACTCCATGATCACGCAGCAGCCGCTGGGTGGTAAGGCACAGTTCGGTGGCCAGCGCTTCGGTGAAATGGAAGTGTGGGCGCTCGAAGCATACGGCGCTGCCTACACCCTCCAGGAACTGCTGACGATCAAGTCGGACGACATCCACGGCCGCGTGAAGGTCTACGAAGCCATCGTCAAGGGCGAGAACATCCCCGAGCCTGGCGTTCCGGAATCCTTCAAGGTCTTGATCAAGGAAATGCAGTCGCTGTGCCTGAACGTGGAAGTTCTTTCCACGGACGGTACGACGATCGAAATGCGTGACTCTGATGACGCAGTCTTTACGGCTGCGGAAGAACTGGGCATTGATCTGTCTCGCGCAGAGCCCAGCTCCGTAGAAGAGGTCTAACAGCCGCTCTGGCTGGCGGTGCAGACCGCCAGCCAAGGCAGCTGCCTCTTTCCGTAAACCCAAGACTTCAGAATTTAGAGAACAAGAGAGAACAGGGACCATATGTCCAGCGAATCCTCCTTCGGCCTCATGCAGATCGGCCTCGCCACCGCGGAAGACATCCGCGGCTGGTCTTACGGTGAGGTCAAGAAGCCGGAAACCATCAACTACCGCACGCTCAAGCCCGAGAAGGACGGCCTCTTCTGCGAGAAGATCTTCGGCCCGTCCCGGGACTGGGAATGCTACTGCGGCAAGTACAAGCGCGTGCGCTTCAAGGGCATCATCTGCGAGCGTTGTGGCGTTGAAGTCACTCGCGCCAAGGTGCGCCGCGAGCGCATGGGCCACATCGAGCTGGCCGCTCCCGTCACGCACATCTGGTACTTCAAGGGTGTTCCCTCCCGCTTGGGCTACCTCCTTGACCTGGCCCCGAAGGACCTTGAAAAGGTCATCTACTTCGCTGCCTACATGATCACGAGCGTCGACACCGAGAGCCGTCACGCGGAACTGCCGAACCTTCAGGTGGAGCACGACCTCGAGAAGAAGCAGCTCGTCGACAACCGCGACAGCGACATCGCCACGATCGCCCGTGACCTTGAGGACGAGCTTGCCCGCCTCGAAGGTGAAGGCGCCAAGGCTGCGGACAAGAAGAAGGCCCGCGACTCCGCGGACCGTCAGATGGCCAACGTCCGCAAGCGCGCGGATGCTGAGATCGAGCGCCTCGAGCAGGTCTGGGACCGCTTCAAGAACCTCAAGGTCGCCGACCTTGAAGGTGACGAAGGCCTGTACCGCGAACTGCGCGACCGCTACGGCATGTACTTCGAAGGCTCCATGGGTGCCGAAGCCATCAAGAAGCGTCTTGAGAACTTCGACATGCAGGCAGAGTCGGAGTCCCTCCGCGACACCATCCAGAACGGCAAGGGCCAGCGCAAGACCCGCGCCCTCAAGCGACTGAAGGTTGTCAACGCATTCCTGACCACCAACAACAGCCCGCTTGGCATGGTTCTTGACGCCGTCCCGGTGATCCCGCCGGAACTGCGCCCGATGGTCCAGCTGGACGGTGGCCGCTTCGCGACCTCCGACCTCAACGACCTCTACCGCCGTGTGATCAACCGCAACAACCGACTCAAGCGACTGCTTGACCTCGGCGCTCCGGAGATCATCGTCAACAACGAGAAGCGCATGCTTCAGGAAGCTGTTGACAGCCTCTTCGACAACGGACGTCGCGGCCGTCCCGTCACGGGTCCGGGCAACCGTCCGCTGAAGTCCCTGAGCGACATGCTCAAGGGCAAGCAGGGTCGTTTCCGCCAGAACCTGCTCGGAAAGCGCGTCGACTACTCCGGCCGTTCGGTCATCGTCGTCGGCCCGCAGCTGAAGCTGCACCAGTGTGGTCTGCCCAAGCAGATGGCCCTGGAGCTCTTCAAGCCGTTCGTGATGAAGCGACTGGTTGACCTCAACCACGCGCAGAACATCAAGTCGGCAAAGCGCATGGTCGAGCGTTACCGCCCGCAGGTCTGGGACGTGCTGGAAGAGATCATCACCGAACACCCGGTGCTGCTCAACCGTGCACCTACCCTGCACCGCCTCGGCATCCAGGCATTCGAGCCGCAGCTTGTTGAAGGCAAGGCCATCCAGCTTCACCCGCTGGTTTGTGGCGCCTTCAACGCCGACTTCGACGGCGACCAGATGGCAGTCCACCTGCCGCTGAGCCCCGAAGCGCAGGCTGAAGCCCGCATCCTGATGCTCTCCTCCAACAACATCTTGAAGCCGTCTGATGGCCGCCCGGTGACCCTGCCTTCGCAGGACATGATCATCGGTCTGTACCACCTGACCACCAAGCGCGTTGGTTCCGCCGGCGAAGGCCGGATCTTCTCCTCGGTTGCGGAAGCCATCATGGCCTACGATGCCCGCGAGCTGCACCTGAACTCCCAGGTCAAGATCCGCCTTGAGGGCTTTGTCCCTTACGCCGGCTGGGAAGCTCCGGAAGGTTGGGAGCCGGGTCAGGTCGCACTGGTCCAGACCTCCCTCGGCCAGGTTCTCTTCAACGAGACCCTGCCGGAGGACTACCCGTGGGTTGAGGCTGTTGCCGACAAGGGCGAGCTTTCCCGGATCGTCAACGACCTCGCGGAGCGCTACCCGAAGGTTGTCACGGCTGCAACGCTGGACAACCTGAAGGACGCCGGTTTCTACTGGGCAACCCGCTCGGGCGTCACCGTGGCAATCTCCGACATCGAGGTGCCTACCTCCAAGCCGGCCATCCTGGCCCGTTACGAGACCATGGCTGCCAAGATCCAGGGCCAGTACGACAAGGGCCTGATCGACGACGACGAGCGTCGCCAGGAACTGATCGAGATCTGGAACAAGGCCACCAACGAAATCGCCCAGGCGATGCGTGACAGCCTGTCCCCGATGAACACCATCAACCGCATGGTGTCCTCCGGTGCACGTGGTAACTGGATGCAGGTCCGCCAGATCGCGGGTATCCGTGGTCTTGTGGCCAACCCGAAGGGTGAGATCATCCCGCGTCCGATCAAGTCCTCGTACCGCGAGGGCCTGTCGGTGCTGGAATACTTCATCGCCACGCACGGTGCCCGTAAGGGTCTGGCCGACACCGCGCTGCGTACCGCCAACTCGGGTTACCTGACCCGTCGTCTGGTGGACGTTTCGCAGGACGTCATCGTCCGTGAAGAGGACTGTGGCACCGAGCGTGGTCTCATGACTGCAATCGCGGTGCCGGACTCCAACGGTGAGCTGGTCCTTGACGAGAACGTCGAGAACAGCGCCTACGCACGTACCCTCGCCGTCGACGTCGTCGACTCCAAGGGCGCGGTGCTGGCAGCTGCCGGCACCGACTGCGGCGACGTCGTCATTGCCGAGCTGCTCGCAGCCGGCATCACCGAGGTCAAGGTCCGTTCAGTGCTCACGTGTGAGTCCAAGGTCGGTACCTGTGCGCTCTGCTACGGCCGTTCGCTGGCTACAGGCAAGACCGTGGACATCGGAGAGGCCGTCGGCATCATCGCCGCACAGTCCATCGGTGAACCCGGTACCCAGCTGACCATGCGTACGTTCCACACCGGTGGTGCTGTTTCCGCCAGCGGTGGCGACGACATCACCCAGGGTCTGCCCCGTATCCAGGAGCTCTTCGAAGCCCGTACTCCGAAGGGTGTTGCACCGATTGCTGAAGCAGCCGGCCGCATCGCCATCGAAGAGTCCGAGCGCCAGATGCGCCTCATCATCACCCCGGACGATGGTTCCGAGGAGATCGCCTACCCGGTGCTGCGCCGTTCCCGCCTCCTCATCGAGGATGGCGAGCACGTCAGCGTCGGCCAGAAGCTGATCAACGGTCCTGTGGACCCGAAGCAGGTTCTGCGCATCATGGGTCCGCGTGCCGCCCAGAAGTTCCTGGTGGACGAGGTCCAGGGCGTTTACCGCAGCCAGGGCATCGGCATCCACGACAAGCACGTGGAAGTCATCGTCCGTCAGATGCTGCGCCGCGTGACCGTCATCGAATCCGGCGACTCCGATCTGCTTCCGGGCGAGCTCGCTGAGCGCAGCCGCTTCGAAGACGAGAACCGTCGCGTGGTGTCCGAAGGCCGTACCCCGGCTTCCGGTCGTCCGGAACTGATGGGTATCACCAAGGCATCTCTGGCAACCGAGTCCTGGCTGTCGGCCGCTTCCTTCCAGGAGACCACCCGCGTTCTGACGCAGGCGGCCATGGAAGGCAAGAGCGACCCGCTGCTTGGCCTCAAGGAGAACGTCATCATCGGTAAGCTCATCCCGGCCGGTACGGGCCTGCCCCGTTACACCGAGGTCACCGTCGAGCCGACTGAAGAAGCAAAGGCAAGCCTGTTCACGGGCCCCAGCGCCTTCACCGACTTCTCGTATGACGCCCTGGGCGGCGACGGAGCTCCCGAGTTCCACGCCATCCCGCTGGATGACTACGATCTCGGCAACGACTTCCGCTGAGAAGTCTTCTAGTCAAGGTAAGGACCCCGTACTCAGTGAGTACGGGGTCCTTCCCGTTAAGTGCCCGACGACGGCGGGCGGCACCCGCCGCGGTGGTTCACCCCTTTACACCCGATTAAGGCCTCAGATCAAGCCATGCTAGAATTTTGGTAATTGTTCTGTGTGGCAGTGGATGAAGGCCGCCGCAGCATCATTTCGGTTTTGTTCTCATGATGTTGGGTGGAGCCTGTTTCCGGGTTGCGGGCTACGTGCGCAACGAATGCCGCACTTTTGCACGCCCACCGGTCTTCGGACCAGGGCCGCATGGACAACGCCAAAGCTCTCACGCAAACACAGGCCAACGCCTGGGCGCGGAGCAGAGATCAACCAACGGAGAACACGAAAGTGCCTACGATTAACCAGCTGGTCCGCAAGGGCCGCACGCCGAAGGTCTCCAAGACCAAGGCTCCCGCGCTTAAGGGCAGCCCGATGCGCCGCGGTGTTTGCACCCGCGTTTACACGACCACCCCGAAGAAGCCGAACTCGGCTCTCCGTAAGGTTGCACGTGTCCGCCTCAACGGTGGCGTTGAAGTTACCGCCTACATCCCCGGTGTTGGCCACAACCTCCAGGAGCACTCCATCGTGCTGGTCCGTGGTGGTCGTGTGAAGGACCTTCCGGGTGTCCGTTACAAGATCGTCCGTGGTGCCCTCGATACCCAGGGTGTCAAGAACCGCAAGCAGGCCCGCAGCCGCTACGGCGCAAAGATGGAGAAGAAGTAATATGCCTCGCAAGGGTCCGGCCCCGAAGCGGCCGCTAGTTTCCGATCCCGTTTACGGTTCCCCGTTGGTCACCCAGCTGATCAACAAGGTTCTGATCGACGGCAAGAAGTCCACCGCAGAGCGCATCGTTTACGGCGCACTCGAAGGTGCACGCGCCAAGTCCGGTGGCGACCCCGTCGCCGCCCTCAAGAAGGCCATGGACAACGTCAAGCCTTCCCTCGAGGTCCGCTCCCGCCGTGTCGGTGGCGCAACCTACCAGGTTCCCGTTGAGGTCAAGCCGGGCCGCTCCACCGCCCTCGCTCTCCGTTGGCTGGTTGGCTACTCCAAGGCCCGCCGCGAGAAAACGATGACCGAGCGCCTCCAGAACGAAATCCTGGATGCGTCCAACGGTCTCGGTGCCGCTGTGAAGCGTCGCGAAGACACCCACAAGATGGCCGAGTCGAACAAGGCCTTCGCACACTACCGCTGGTAAAACTTCCCGTACGCCGCCGGCTCCCTGAGCTGGCGGCGAACGTGTAGTCCATCCGAAAGGGAGACACCGTGGCACAGGACGTGCTTACCGACCTTAGCAAGGTCCGCAACATCGGCATCATGGCCCACATCGATGCCGGCAAGACCACCACCACCGAGCGCATCCTGTTCTACACGGGTGTGAACCACAAGATCGGCGAAACGCACGACGGCGCTTCGACGACCGACTGGATGGAACAGGAAAAGGAACGCGGCATCACCATCACGTCTGCCGCCGTGACCTGCTTCTGGGACAAGAACCAGATCAACATCATCGACACCCCGGGCCACGTGGACTTCACGGTTGAGGTCGAGCGCTCGCTGCGCGTCCTCGACGGTGCCGTTGCTGTCTTCGATGGCAAGGAAGGCGTTGAGCCGCAGTCCGAGACTGTTTGGCGCCAGGCCGACAAGTACAACGTGCCGCGTATCTGCTTCGTCAACAAGATGGACAAGCTCGGCGCTGACTTCTACTTCACCGTAGACACCATCATCAGCCGCCTCGGCGCCAAGCCGCTGGTCCTCCAGCTGCCGATCGGCGCAGAGAACGACTTCATCGGCGTTGTGGATCTCCTTGAGATGCGCGCCCTGGTGTGGCCGGGCGATGCCAAGGGTGACGTCACCATGGGTGCCAAGTACGAGGTCCAGGAGATCCCCGCTGATCTTCAGGCCAAGGCTGAAGAATACCGTGCACAGCTCGTTGAGACTGTTGCCGAGGCTTCCGAAGAACTCATGGAGAAGTACCTCGAGGGTGAAGAACTCACTGTCGAGGAGCTCAAGGCCGGCATCCGCAAGATGACCATCAACTCTGAGCTCTACCCGGTTCTCTGTGGTTCTGCCTTCAAGAACCGCGGCGTACAGCCGATGCTGGATGCTGTTGTTGACTTCCTGCCGAACCCGCTCGACGTCCCGCCCATGGTCGGTCACGACCCACGCGACGAAGAGAAGGAGCTCACCCGCAAGCCTTCTGCCGAAGAGCCGTTCTCGGCCCTGGCGTTCAAGATTGCCGCGCACCCGTTCTTCGGCCAGCTCACCTTCATCCGCGTGTACTCCGGTCACGTGGAAGCAGGCGCACAGGTGGTCAACTCCACCAAGGGCAAGAAGGAGCGCATCGGCAAGCTGTTCCAGATGCACGCCAACAAGGAAATGCCTGTTGAAGGCGCTACCGCTGGCCACATCTATGCAGCGATCGGTCTGAAGGACACCACCACGGGCGACACCCTGTGCGACGCGAACAACCAGATCGTCCTCGAGTCCATGAGCTTCCCGGAGCCCGTGATCTCGGTTGCCATCGAGCCGAACACCAAGGGTGACCAGGAGAAGCTCTCCACGGCCATCCAGAAGCTCTCCGCTGAGGACCCGACCTTCCAGGTCTCCCTCAACGAGGACACCGGTCAGACCATCATCGCCGGCATGGGCGAGCTCCACCTGGACATCCTGGTGGACCGCATGCGCCGCGAATTCAAGGTCGAGGCAAACGTCGGCAAGCCGCAGGTTGCTTACCGCGAAACCATCAAGCGCGCTGTAGAGCGTCACGACTACACGCACAAGAAGCAGACCGGTGGTTCGGGTCAGTTCGCAAAGATCCAGATCGCCATCGAGCCGATGGACACCGCCGACGGCGAGCTGTACGCGTTCGAGAACAAGGTCACCGGTGGCCGCGTGCCCCGCGAGTACATCCCGTCCGTTGACGCGGGCATCCAGGATGCACTCAACGACGGCGTTCTGGCCGGCTACCCGGTTGTCGGCATCAAGGCCACGCTGATTGACGGCGCGTACCACGATGTTGACTCCTCGGAAATGGCGTTCAAGATCGCCGGCCGTATGGCTTTCAAGGAAGCCGCACGCAAGGCGAACCCGGTTCTGCTCGAACCGCTGATGGATGTTGAGGTCCGCACCCCTGAGGAATACATGGGTGAAGTAATCGGTGACCTGAACTCCCGCCGTGGCCAGATGCAGTCCATGGAAGATGCCGCCGGCGTCAAGGTGATCCGCGCGCACGTTCCGCTGTCCGGCATGTTCGGCTACATCGGTGACCTGCGTTCGAAGACCCAGGGCCGTGCTGTGTACTCCATGACGTTCAACAGCTACGCCGAGGTCCCGAAGGCAGTTGCCGACGAGATCATCCAGAAGAACCGCGGCGAGTAATCACCGACGGATAAACCAGGATGTTGGCCCGTTCCGGGAAAGCATTCAGCGCAGGCGCCGGGCTGTAGCCCAGGCAGCAGTCCGGTCCCTGCGCGAACAGACTCCAGGTTCCAATAATGGTCCCTGAATCTGCAATTTCACCAAATCCAAAGCCCCCAAGTAGACTTGCTGGAGTTTCTGCCGCGAAAAGCGCGGCCGAGGAGCAACTCACTTGAAATCGTTCTAGGAGGAACCTGTGGCAAAGGCAAAGTTCGAGCGGACTAAGCCGCACGTCAACATCGGCACCATTGGTCACGTTGACCACGGTAAGACGACGCTGACTGCCGCCATTTCCAAGGTGCTGTACGACAAGTACCCCACTCTCAACGAGCAGCGCGACTTCGCGTCGATTGACTCTGCTCCGGAAGAGCGCCAGCGTGGTATTACCATCAACATCTCCCACGTTGAGTACCAGACCGAGAAGCGCCACTACGCACACGTAGACGCTCCGGGTCACGCTGACTACATCAAGAACATGATCACCGGTGCTGCACAGATGGACGGTGCGATCCTCGTGGTTGCCGCCACTGACGGTCCGATGGCTCAGACCCGCGAGCACGTTCTGCTCGCCCGCCAGGTTGGTGTTCCCTACCTGCTGGTCGCGCTGAACAAGTCCGACATGGTCGACGACGAAGAGCTTCTCGACCTCGTTGAAATGGAAGTTCGCGAGCTGCTCAGCGCTCAGGGCTTCGATGGCGACGACGCTCCGGTTGTACGTGTTTCCGGCCTCAAGGCACTCGAAGGCGACCCGGTTTGGGTCAAGTCCGTCGAGGACCTCATGGAAGCTGTCGACAACTCGGTTCCGGACCCCGTTCGTGACCGCGACAAGCCGTTCCTGATGCCGATCGAAGACGTCTTCACGATCACCGGTCGTGGCACCGTTGTTACGGGTCGCGCCGAGCGCGGTACCCTCGCGATCAACTCTGAAGTTGAAATCGTTGGTATCCGTCCGGTCCAGAAGACCACCGTTACCGGTATCGAGATGTTCCACAAGCAGCTCGACGAAGCATGGGCCGGCGAGAACTGTGGCCTCCTGCTCCGCGGTCTGAAGCGCGACGACGTCGAGCGTGGCCAGGTTGTCGTCAAGCCGGGTTCCATCACCCCGCACACCGACTTCGAGGCCAACGTCTACATCCTTTCCAAGGACGAAGGCGGACGTCACAACCCGTTCTACTCGAACTACCGCCCGCAGTTCTACTTCCGTACCACGGACGTAACCGGCGTTATCACCCTGCCGGAAGGCACGGAAATGGTTATGCCTGGCGACAACACTGAGATGACCGTTGAGCTCATCCAGCCGATCGCTATGGAAGAGGGCCTCGGCTTCGCAATCCGTGAAGGTGGCCGCACCGTTGGTTCGGGACGTGTCACCAAGATCCTCAAGTAGTTTCTAGTTGTAGATCGGTGGAGGACCGGCCGCTTGGCGACCGGTAGCAAACCAAAGAAGAACCCCGTCACTATCGTGGCGGGGTTCTTTTTTGGTATGTAACGCGGTTACGCCTTGGCATCCTCCGAGCCGGCATTGATCGTCCTTGCCGTCTGGCGCCTCAACAGGACCGCGCCCTGATAGCGTTGCCTCAAAGGAGGAATGCGGAATGGGATGGCTCATTTTTCTGATCGTAGTGGTTGTCGTGGTAGCGGGCCTGATGTGGGGAAGGAAATACTTCCGCCGCGAGATCGAGCGCGCCAAGCGCATCAATCGGGCCAACAGGAAAGATTGATTTAGCACGATCGGTCCACGAAAGGGGCTCGAATCAGCTCCTGCGTGCCTTGCTCAAGGATTGGTACCAGTAGTACGAGTCTTTGGGGGTTCTTTCGAGGGTGTCGAAGTCAACGTGCACCAGCCCGAATCGCTGTGAATATCCGGCGGCCCATTCGAAGTTGTCCAGTAGCGTCCAGACGTAGTAACCCAGAAGTTCGACGTCGTGGGCGATCCCGCCGGGGGCCGTGGCCCTCAAGGCCTGGCCAAGGTGCGAAGCAAGGTAGCTGATGCGATCGGCGTCGTGCACCGGACCCCCGGTGTGGTCCGGCTCCGGGAAGCTCGCGCCGCTCTCCGTGATGAACAGGGGAGGCAGCGCTGGCCCGTAGCGGTCTTTCAGCTCCCGCAGCAGGATTCCGAGGTGTTCGGGAGCCACAGGCCAACCAAATCCCGTCGTTTCGTATTCCGGGAAGGCTGCCAGATGGAACGGCAGCTTGGCCATCATGTCCGGGTTGCTGCTGGGTCCGCTTCCGTCGCCGCGGCCCGAGGCCACCTTGATGGGGTAGTAGTAGTTCAAGCCGTAGAAATCCAACGGCTGGTGGATGGTCTCGAGGTCCTCGTCGCGGACCTTGCCCAGGGCCCGGAACCAGGGCCTTACCTGTAGTGGCGGTTTCGGGTACCGCCCCAAGAGGATGGGATCGGCATAGACCCGGTTGAAGATGAGGTCGAAGGCCTTGGCCATCAGACCGTCTGCAAGCCGCTTGCTTGCGGGCCGGACTGGCGAATGGACGTTGGCTACGCCGACAGTTCCCGCCACGCCGGCAGCGCGCAGGGCCTGGACAGCAAGGCCGTGCCCCAACAACTGGTGGTGGGCGGCCGGCAAGGCATCGAAAAGCAACCGCCTGCCGGGAGCGTGGACACCGAGCGCATAACCTTGCAACGCGACCGAAACGGGTTCGTTCAGGGTGACCCATTGCGCCACGCGGTCACCGAAGCGGTGCGCGGCCGCAGCGGAGTATTCGGCGAACCGTTCCGCCGTCGCCCGGTTCAGCCAGCCGCCGTCGTGCTCTAACGGCAGGGGAGTATCCCAATGGAACAGGGTCACCATGGGCGAGACCCCGGCCTTCAGGAGCTTGTCGATCAGACGGTCGTAGAAGTCCAGGCCCTGTTCGTTGATGGGACCCTTGCCGCCGGGTTGGATCCGGGGCCAGGAGAGCGAGAACCGGTAGGAATCCACGCCCAGATCCTGCATGAGGGCAATGTCCTCGTCCGTCCGGTTGTAGTGGTCGCAGGCTACTGCGGGGGAGTGCCCGTCGACGATCGCGCCTGGTTTCTCGGCAAATGCATCCCAGCTTGACGGTCCGCGCCCGTCCGCTGAGAGTGAGCCCTCGATCTGGAAGGCTGCCGCAGCGACGCCCAAGGTGAAGTCCGGCCGGATGCGGCCTGCAAGATCCCCCACCGTGGCAGAATCTTGGACAGTCATGACCCCATCATCCCGAGCGCAGGAGCTGATGGCAATGGTCCGCGAGGCCCGATTGGCTTATGCCGGGGAATTCCGGCATACTAGGTGAGTTGTTCAAGCGCTTCTTCGCGTCCCGATCCGGATAATGCCGGGTGTCAGGGTCCAAGCTGAAGCCCAAACATAACCCAGATCCCCTAAGGAAGTCGGACGCGTTTGCGTGGAAATCGCGACACGCCCGACCGCGGGGGTCGGTTACACCGGCAAGTTGAGGAACCCGGATCCCTCCGGATTCAGCTTGTGCGGCGGGTGGTAGTACTACTTCAAATGCTTCGGCAGCCACATACAACACGTAAGTGAACAGGGCAGCCTTTATTCGAGGGCAGCACAGACTGAAAGAGAGTCAGGCGACATGGCGGGACAAAAAATCCGCATCCGGCTGAAGTCATATGACCACGAGGTCATTGATGTTTCAGCGCGGAAGATCGTTGAGACGGTCACGCGCGCAGGCGCAACGGTAGTAGGCCCCGTGCCGCTGCCGACGGAGAAGAACATCTACTGCGTGATCCGCTCTCCCCACAAGTACAAGGACAGCCGTGAGCACTTTGAAATGCGTACTCACAAGCGTCTGATCGACATCATCGACCCCACGCCGAAGGCTGTTGACTCGCTTATGCGTCTCGACCTGCCGGCCGACGTGAACATCGAAATCAAGCTGTAGGGAGGTGCTGAGAAAACTATGACCGCAACCCGTAATGTAAAGGGCCTGCTGGGCACGAAGCTCGGCATGACCCAGGTCTGGGACGAGAACAACAAGCTCATCCCGGTAACTGTCGTCCAGGCTGACTCCAACGTCATCACTCAGCTGCGCAATGCAGAGACTGATGGCTATGTCGCCGTCCAGATCGGCTACGGCCAGATCGATCCCCGCAAGGTCACCAAGCCGCTGGCTGGTCACTTTGAAAAGGCTGGCGTAACTCCTCGCCGCCACGTCGTCGAACTGCGCACTGCAGACGCCGCGTCTTACGAACTGGGCCAGGAGCTTTCTGTTGAGCTCTTCGAAGCCGGTCAGAAGATCGACGTCGTCGGCACCAGCAAGGGTAAGGGCTTCGCCGGTGTTATGAAGCGTCACGGCTTCCACGGTGTTGGAGCCTCCCACGGTGCGCACAAGAACCACCGCAAGCCCGGTTCAATCGGTGGCGCATCCACCCCGAGCCGCGTCTTCAAGGGTCTGAAAATGGCCGGTCGCATGGGCGCAGAACGTCATACCACGCTGAACCTCACGGTTCACGCTGTTGACGCCGAGAAGTCGCTGCTCCTTATCAAGGGTGCCGTCCCCGGCGCCCGCGGCCAGGTCGTCCTCGTACGCACCGCCGTGAAGGGAGCCTAGTTAAATGACTAGCACTGTCAAGGTAGACCTGCCTGCAGAGATCTTCGACGTCCAGACCAACGTGCCGCTGCTGCACCAGGTCGTCGTCGCACAGCTCGCTGCTGCTCGCCAGGGTACCCACAAGACCAAGACCCGCGCCGAAGTTTCCGGTGCAGGCCGCAAGCCGTTCAAGCAGAAGGGTACCGGCCGCGCCCGTCAGGGTTCCATCCGTGCTCCTCACATGACCGGTGGTGGCGTTGTCCACGGCCCGACTCCGCGTGACTACAGCCAGCGGACCCCCAAGAAGATGAAGGCTGCCGCACTGCGTGGCGCCCTGTCCGACCGCGCCCGTAACGGCCGCATCCACGTCGTTGCTGAACTGGTCGCCGGCCCCAAGCCGTCCTCCAAGGAAGCACTGGCCGCGTTGCGTGCAGTTTCCGAGCGTCGGAACCTGCTCGTTGTTATCGAGCGCGCCAACGATGTTGCTGCACTTTCCGTGCGCAACCTCACGGATGTTCACGTTCTGTACGCAGACCAGTTGAACACCTACGACGTGCTGGTTTCCGACGACGTTGTCTTCACCAAGGCTGCGTTCGAGGCTTTCATCGCTGACAAGGCAAAGAACGAGGAGGATGCCAAGTGAGTGCAGCCACCATCAAAGACCCGCGCGACGTCGTCATTGCACCCGTCGTTTCGGAAAAGAGCTACGGCCTGATCGATGAGGGCAAGTACACCTTCCTGGTGGACCCCCGCTCGAACAAGACCGAGATCAAGCTGGCCGTGGAGAAAATTTTCTCCGTCAAGGTCGAATCGATCAACACCATCAACCGTGCCGGTAAGCGCAAGCGCACCAAATTCGGCTGGGGACAGCGCAAGAGCACCAAGCGTGCAATTGTGACCCTCAAAGAAGGCACAATCGACATCTTCGGCGGTCCGCTCGCGTAGCGGAGACCACTTTAACGAGGAAATGAATTATGGGAATCCGTAAATACAAGCCGACTACCCCGGGCCGTCGCGGCTCGAGCGTAGCCGACTTCTCCGAAATCACGCGATCGACTCCGGAAAAGTCGTTGCTGCGTCCGCTGCACAAGACTGGCGGCCGTAACAACACCGGTAAGATCACTACCCGTCACAAGGGTGGTGGCCACAAGCGCCAGTACCGTCTGATCGACTTCCGTCGCCACGACAAAGACGGCGTCAACGCCCGCGTTGCCGAAATCGAGTACGATCCGAACCGCACGGCTCGCATCGCCCTCCTGCACTACGTTGATGGCACCAAGCGTTACATCATCGCCCCGAACAAGCTGTCCCAGGGTGACTTCGTCGAGGCTGGCCCCGACGCTGACATCAAGCCGGGCAACAACCTGCCGCTGCGCAACATCCCGGTTGGTACCACCATCCACGCAGTTGAACTGCGTCCGGGTGGCGGCGCCAAGATGGCCCGTTCCGCAGGTGCTTCGGTTCAGCTCGTCGCCAAGGAAGGCCGTTTCGCCCAGCTGCGTCTGCCCTCCGGTGAAATCCGCAACGTTGACGTGCGCTGCCGCGCAACCGTCGGCGAGGTCGGCAACGCCGAGCAGTCGAACATCAACTGGGGTAAGGCCGGCCGTATGCGCTGGAAGGGCGTTCGCCCGACCGTCCGTGGTGTCGCCATGAACCCGGTCGATCACCCGCACGGTGGTGGTGAAGGTAAGACTTCCGGTGGACGTCACCCGGTCAACCCGAACGGTAAGCGTGAAGGCCGCACCCGCCGCCCCAACAAAGAGAGCGACAAGCTTATTGTTCGTCGCCGCCGTACTGGCAAGAACAAGCGATAGGAGCCTGGACACATGCCACGCAGCCTGAAAAAAGGTCCTTTCGTAGACCAGCACCTCTTTGTGAAGGTCGCCAGGGAAAACGAAAAGGGCACCAAGAACGTCATCAAGACCTGGTCCCGCCGTTCGATGATCGTCCCGGACATGCTGGGTCACACGATTGCCGTTCACGACGGACGCAAGCACATTCCGGTGTTTGTCACTGAGTCGATGGTCGGGCACAAGCTCGGCGAATTCGCTCCTACGCGGACATTCCGCGGCCATGTCAAGGACGACCGTAAGGGCAAGCGCCGCTAAGGCGCTGGCTCTACGGCTAAGACGAGAGAAGGAAAGCAATGGAAGCCAAGGCTATTGCGCGTCACATCCGCGTAACGCCTATGAAGGCCCGGCGCGTCGTCAACCTTGTTCGTGGTAAGCAAGCGAATGAGGCTCTGGCAATTCTGAAGTTCGCCGAACAGGCAGCTTCGGAGCCGGTATTCAAGGTAGTTCAGTCGGCAATGGCAAACGCTCGGGTCCTCGCGGACCGCGACGGCGTTGCCTTCGACGAGGGAGACCTCTACATCAGCGAAGCGTTTGTTGATGAAGGCCCGACCATGAAGCGGTTCCAGCCGCGTGCTCAGGGTCGCGCATTTCAGATCAAGAAGCGCACGAGCCACATCACCGTGGTAGTCGCTACCCCGGAGAAAGAGGAGGCTCGCTAAGTGGGACAGAAAGTAAACCCGCACGGGTTCCGACTCGGCATCACCACCGATCACGTATCGCACTGGTTTGCTGACAGCACCAAGGCTGGCCAGCGGTACAAGGACTTCGTTCGCGAAGACATCCGCATCCGCCAGCTCATGTCCACGGGCATGGAGCGCGCTGGTATCGCCAAGGTCGAAATCGAGCGCACCCGTGACCGTGTCCGCGTGGACATCCACACGGCTCGCCCGGGTATCGTCATCGGCCGCCGCGGCGCAGAAGCGGACCGCATTCGCGGCGAGCTCGAAAAGCTCACCGGCAAGCAGGTCCAGCTGAACATCCTCGAGGTCAAGAACCCCGAGATGGAAGCACAGCTTGTTGCCCAGGGCGTTGCTGAGCAGCTGACTTCCCGCGTGGCTTTCCGCCGTGCGATGAAGAAGGCCATGCAGTCCGCACAGCGTGCGGGTGCCAAGGGTATCCGTATTGCTTGCTCCGGTCGACTGGGTGGCGCAGAAATGTCCCGCTCGGAGTTCTACCGCGAAGGCCGTGTGCCCCTGCACACCCTGCGTGCGAACATCGACTACGGCTTCTACGAGGCCAAGACCACCTTCGGCCGCATCGGCGTGAAGGTCTGGATCTACAAGGGTGACGTCACTGCCAAGGAACTGGCTCAGCAGGCAGCTGCTGCTCCGTCCCGCGGCCGCGGTCCCAGCGACCGCCCGGGCCGCCCGGGTGGCGCCGACCGTGGTGACCGCCGTCGTCGTACCGACCGTCCGGCAGCTGACGCAGCACCTGTTGCTGCAGAGGCTCCGGCAGCTGAAGCTGCTGCTCCCGCGGCAGAAGGAGGACAGGCTTAAATGCTTATCCCACGTCGAGTCAAGCACCGTAAGCAGCACCACCCGGGTCGTTCCGGCGCTGCAACGGGCGGCACCAAGGTCACTTTCGGTGAGTACGGCATCCAGGCGCTGAGCCCGGCCTACGTCACGAACCGTCAGATCGAGTCTGCCCGTATCGCGATGACCCGCCACATCAAGCGTGGCGGCAAGGTCTGGATCAACATCTATCCGGACCGCCCGCTGACGAAGAAGCCGGCCGAAACCCGCATGGGTTCCGGTAAGGGTTCTCCGGAATGGTGGGTCGCAAACGTCAAGCCGGGCCGGGTTCTCTTTGAGATCGCCGGTGTCGAAGAATCGGTTGCTCGCGAGGCACTGCGCCTGGCAATCCACAAGCTCCCGTTGAAGGCACGCATTCTGCGTCGCGAAGGTGGTGAATAGAAATGGCAGTAGGATCCAAGGAACTTGCATCCGCACAGCTGGACGGTTTCGACAACGAGCGACTCGTTGAAGAACTCCGCAAGGCCAAGGAAGAGCTGTTCAACCTGCGTTTCCAGTCCGCCACCGGTCAGCTGGAGAACCACGGTCGTCTGCGCGCGGTAAAGAAGGACATCGCACGCATCTACACCGTTCTCCGTGAGCGCGAGCTGGGCATTCGTGCCGAGGTTGCCGCACCGGTTGTGGAAGCCAAGGAAGAAAAGAAGTCCAAGAAGGCAGAAGCCAAGGCTGATAAGGCCGAAGCCGAGGCTGGAGAGGACGCCAAGTGAGCGAACAGAAGGAAACTGTGACGGAAGCAGCAGCCAGCGCTGAACAGCGCGGTTACCGTAAGACGCGTCGCGGCTACGTTGTCTCTGACAAGATGGAAAAGACCATCGTTGTTCAGGTCGAAGACCGCGTGAAGCACGCTCTGTACGGCAAGGTCATTCGCCGCACCTCGAAGATCAAGGCTCACGACGAGCAGAACACCGCCGGCATCGGCGACCTCGTTCTGATCTCTGAGACCCGCCCGCTGTCCGCTACAAAGCGGTGGCGCCTGGTCGAGATCCTCGAAAAGGCTAAGTAATCCCGCGCCGGGCTTTGTCCGGCAGCGATATGGATTGGTGGGAGGGCCCGCATTCCGGAAGGAATGCGGGCCTTTCCGCGTTTCGGCCCCTAGCGCAAAACGTGCTAGGATATTGAGTTTGTATGGCGCCAGTTGTGCGTCAACAAACCACCTCGTAAACAATCGTGCCGCGGCATACTGCCCCGCGCAGTTATTTCCGCAAGGGAAGCTGATGCTGGCGGCACGGGAGTTTAGGCCTGCACTGGCAAAATCCAGGCAGGTCAAGAGACACCCCGATCAACCGTTCCGCAAGGCTCATTCCGTATGCTCCATTTCGGTCTGAGAACCGGCGCGACGCAAGGAGTAAAAATTGATTCAGCAGGAGTCGCGACTGAAGGTCGCCGACAACACGGGTGCTAAGGAAATCCTTACCATTCGCGTTCTCGGTGGATCCGGCCGTCGCTACGCAGGCATTGGCGACGTCATTGTCGCAACCGTCAAGGACGCTATCCCGGGCGGCAACGTAAAGAAGGGTGACGTCGTCAAGGCTGTCATCGTTCGTACCAAGAAGGAACGCCGCCGTGCGGATGGTTCCTACATCAAGTTTGACGAGAACGCAGCTGTGATCCTGAAGAACGACGGTGACCCCCGCGGTACCCGTATCTTCGGCCCGGTTGGTCGTGAACTCCGTGACAAGAAGTTCATGAAGATCGTTTCGCTGGCTCCGGAGGTGCTGTAACCCATGGGTGCAAAGATCAAGAAGGGTGACCTCGTTCAGGTCATCACTGGCGCCAAGCAGGAACGTGGCGGCGACCGCGGCAAGCAGGGCAAGGTTCTGCGCGTGTTCACCGAGACCAACCGCGTCCTGGTAGAAGGCATCAACCGAGTCACCAAGCACACCAAGGTCGGTCAGTCGCAGCGCGGCACCAAGACCGGTGGCATCGAGGTCGTTGAGGCCCCGATCCACGTCTCCAACGTTGCTCTTGTTGACCCCTCGACCAAGAAGCCGACCCGCGTTGGTTTCCGTCTCGAGACCGTTGAGAAGGACGGCGTCTCCAAGACCGTCCGTGTCCGCGTGTCCAAGGCATCCGGGAAGGACATCTAATGACTGAGACTCTCGAGACTCCAGCGAAGATCGTTCCGCGTCTGAAGACGAAGTACGCCGATTCCATCAAGCAGACCCTGGTTGAGGAATTCAAGTACGAGAACGTGAACCAGGTTCCCCGCCTGGTGAAGGTTGTTGTGAACATGGGTGTTGGAGATGCCGCCAAGGACTCCAAACTGATCGACGGCGCTGTCCGCGACCTCACCCTGATCACCGGCCAGAAGCCGCAGGTAACCAAGGCCCGCAAGTCGATCGCCCAGTTCAAGCTGCGCGAAGGCATGCCCATCGGTGCACACGCAACTCTGCGTGGGGACCGTATGTGGGAATTCGTGGACCGCCTCGTGTCCCTCGCCCTGCCCCGTATCCGCGACTTCCGCGGCCTCAACGGCAAGCAGTTCGACGGCAACGGCAACTACACCTTCGGTCTGACCGAGCAGGTTATGTTCCACGAAATCGACCAGGACTCCATCGACCGCGTTCGCGGTATGGACATCACGGTTGTCACCACTGCAAAGACCGATGACGAAGGCCGTGCGCTCCTCAAGGCACTTGGCTTCCCGTTCAAATCCGAAGACTAATAACTACGTAGTAGGTCCGGCCGCGGCTGCTTTGCAGTCAACGCGGAAACCATTACGAGGAAGGGCAAGAGCCCACAATGACTATGACAGATCCTGTCGCAGACATGCTTACGCGTCTGCGCAACGCCAACTCGGCATACCACGACACCGTGAGCATGCCGTACAGCAAGCTCAAGGCACGCGTTGCCGACATCCTGAAGGCAGAAGGCTACATTGCTGCCTGGAAGGAAGAGGAAGCCGAAGTCGGCAAGAAGCTGACCATCGACCTCAAGTTCGGTCCGAACCGCGAGCGTTCAATTGCTGGTGTCCGCCGCATTTCCAAGCCTGGTCTCCGCGTTTACGCGAAGTCCACCAACCTGCCTCACGTGCTGGGTGGCCTGGGTATCGCAATCCTGTCCACCTCTTCCGGCCTCCTGACTGACAAGCAGGCCGGCAAGAAGGGCGTGGGCGGCGAAGTCCTCGCGTACGTCTGGTAACGGGAAAGGAAGAGAATAATGTCACGTATTGGACGTCTCCCCATCACCGTTCCTGCCGGCGTTGAAGTTAAGGTTGATGGCTCTGTCATCAACGTCAAGGGCACCAAAGGCGAGCTGAGCCACACTGTAGCCAGCCCGATCGAGGTCACCCTGGACGAAAGCACCTTGACTGTCACCCGCCCGAACGACGAGCGCACTTCGCGTTCCCTGCACGGCCTGACCCGCACCCTGATCGCCAACATGATCGAGGGCGTCACCAAGGGCTACGAAAAGAAGCTTGAAATCGTTGGTACCGGTTACCGCGTTCAGGCCAAGGGTTCTGACCTTGAGTTCGCTCTCGGCTTCAGCCACCCGGTGAATGTCGCCGCTCCCGAAGGCATCACCTTCACGGTGGAGGGGCCGACCAAGCTCTCCGTCGCTGGTATCTCCAAGCAGCAGGTCGGCGAGGTTGCTGCCAACATTCGCAAGCTGCGCAAGCCCGACCCCTACAAGGGCAAGGGTGTCCGTTACGCCGGCGAAGTTATCCGCCGCAAGGTCGGAAAGGCTGGTAAGTAAACCATGGCCATCGCAATTAACAAGAAGCGGTCGAACAAGAGCAAGTCTGCTGCACGCAGCCGTCGCCAGCTTCGTATCCGCAAGCGCATCACCGGCACGGCTGCTCGTCCTCGTCTGGTCGTCAACCGCTCCGCACGCCACATCTTCGTCCAGGTTGTCGATGACAGCAAGGGTGTAACCGTGGCTTACGCTTCCACTCTGGAAGCTGACCTTCGTGCATTCGACGGCGACAAGACTGCCAAGGCCAAGCGCGTCGGCGAGCTCGTTGCCGGGCGTGCCAAGGCTGCAGGTATCGAAGCTGTTGTCTTCGACCGCGGTGGTAACAAGTACCACGGCCGGATCGCCGCCGTCGCTGACGGCGCACGTGAAGGTGGGCTGGCACTGTGACCGTTGAGAATAACGAAAAGGACATTCAGGTGACTGAAGCTGCAGCTGCTGAGGCAACTGAGACTGCTGCTGCCACCGACGACCGCCGCGGCGGCCGTCGTGGCGAGCGTGGTGACCGTGGCCAGGGCCGCGGCGACCGTGGTGGCCGTGGTGGCCGCGACGGCGGCCGCGAGGCCGAGAAGAGCCAGTTCGTAGAGCGCGTTGTAACCATCAACCGTGTTGCCAAGGTCGTCAAGGGTGGTCGTCGCTTCAGCTTCACCGCCCTCGTCGTCGTCGGTGATGGCAACGGCCTGGTTGGCGTTGGCTACGGCAAGGCCAAGGAAGTTCCGGCAGCAATCGCAAAGGGCGTCGAAGAGGCTAAGAAGTCCTTCTTCCGCGTTCCCCGCGTTGGCAGCACCATCCCGCACCGCGTGCAGGGTGAGGCCGCAGCAGGCGTTGTCATGCTGCGTCCGGCTTCCCCGGGTACCGGTGTTATCGCCGGTGGTCCGGTCCGCGCGGTACTGGAATGCGTCGGTATCCACGACGTTCTCTCCAAGTCGCTCGGTTCCTCGAACGCCATCAACATCGTTCACGCGACTGTTGACGCCCTGAAGCGACTGGAAGAGCCCGCTTCCGTGGCAGCCCGCCGTGGCCTGCCGCTGGACGAGGTTGCTCCTGCAGCTCTGGTGCGCGCACTCCAGAACCAAAAGGCAGGTGTCTAGTCATGGCTAAGAACCTGACTCCCTCCGACGCTCAGTTGGAGATCACCCAGATCAAGGGCGTCATCGGCGCCAAGCAGAACCAGCGTGAGACCCTGCGGTCCCTCGGCCTCAAGCGCATCGGACACACTGTTGTCCGCACCGCTGATGCCGTAACCGTCGGAATGCTCAACACGGTTCCGCACCTCGTGAATGTAGAGGAGGCGAAGTAATGGCTGAGAACAAGACCGCCGCAGAGGCTGCCGACAAGCAGAACACTCTGAAGGTCCACCACCTGCGTCCCGCCCCCGGTGCCAAGACGTCCAAGACCCGTGTTGGTCGTGGTGAAGGCTCCAAGGGTAAGACCGCCGGTCGCGGTACCAAGGGTACGAAGGCCCGCTACCAGGTCAAGGCTGGCTTTGCCGGCGGCCAGTTGCCGCTGCACATGCGCCTGCCGAAGCTTCGCGGCTTCAAGAACCCGTTCCGGGTTGAGTTCCAGGTTGTAAACCTGGACAAGCTCAACGAGCTGTTCCCGGAAGGTGGCGCTGTCACCGTCGAGTCCCTGGTTGAGAAGGGTGCCGTTCGCAAGAACCAGCCCGTCAAGGTGCTGGGCACCGGTGACATCACCGTCAAGGTTGACGTCACCGCCCACGCTTTCTCCTCCAGCGCAGCTGAGAAGATCGCAGCAGCAGGCGGAACCACCACTGCCCTCTAAAGGGCCCTGGGGCTATCGCCCGCTGTGAAAAGACTCCCGGTGTGGAGGGCTTCGGCCCCTCGCGCCGGGAGTTTTTTCATATGGCGCACACCCCTCGATTGTTCGCATGGCGCATCAAACCGTTAGACTCGGGTGTTGGGTTTCAATGACCCCTTTCGACACCCTTGGACTTTTAACTCAGGAGGACGCTTGCTAAGCGCATTCGGCCGGGCATTTCGTACGCCTGATCTGCGACGCAAGTTGTTGTTCACGCTGGGAATCATCACAATCTTCCGCTTGGGAGCTTTTATCCCCTCGCCTGGTGTGAGCTACCAAAATGTTCAGCAATGTTTGTCAAGCAATCAGGACCAGGGCGGCCTCTACCAGCTCGTCAACCTGTTCAGCGGTGGTGCACTGCTGCAGGTTTCGATCTTTGCCCTGGGGATCATGCCGTACATTACGGCCAGCATCATCGTGCAGCTGCTCCGCGTGGTCATTCCGCGGTTCCAGGAGCTGTATGACGAAGGCGCCTCGGGCCAGTCGAAGCTGACGCAGTACACGCGTTATCTGACCATCGCGCTGGGCCTGCTGAACGCCACCACATTGGTGTCCCTGGCACGCTCCGGGCAGCTGCTGCCCAACTGCCAGCTGCCGATCATCCCCGACACGAGCATCATCGCCACGATTCTTGTCGTCATCACCTTGACGGCCGGCACAGGCCTCATCATGTGGATGGGCGAACTGGTTACCGAGAAGGGCGTGGGCAACGGCATGTCGTTGCTCATCTTCACCTCCATCGCGGCCGGCTTCCCGACCTCGCTTGGTGCCATCTGGAACTCCAAGGGACCGGGCACCTTCTTCACGGTGTTGGCGATCGGCCTCGTGACGGTCGCACTCGTAGTCTTCGTGGAGCAGTCCCAGCGGCGTATTCCGGTCCAGTACGCAAAGCGTATGATCGGCCGGCGCACCGTAGGCGGCACCAGCACCTACATCCCCATCAAGGTGAACATGGCCGGCGTCGTCCCCGTCATCTTTGCTTCCTCCATGCTCTACCTGCCCGGGCTGATTGCGCAGTTCAACCAGCCGAAGGCCGGAGAGTCCATCGCTCCGTGGGTTGAGTGGATCAACAACAACCTCACCAAGGGCGACCACCCCATCTACATGGCGTTGTACTTCGTCATGATTGTGTTCTTCACCTACTTCTACGTCGCGATCACCTTCAACCCTGAAGAGGTCTCGGACAACATGAAGAAGTACGGCGGGTTCATTCCGGGCATCCGGGCGGGTAAACCGACCGCGGACTACCTGCAGTACGTGCTTTCCAGGATCACCCTCCCCGGCGCCTTTTACCTGGGCTTCGTGGCGTTGATTCCGCTGGTCGCACTCGTCCTGATCGGCGCAAACCAGAACTTCCCGTTCGGTGGCACGTCAATTCTGATCATGGTGGGTGTGGGCCTGGAAACCGTCAAGCAGATTGATGCGCAGCTACAACAACGTCACTACGAAGGGCTTTTGCGATGACGAGAATGCTGATCATTGGACCCCCGGGTTCGGGCAAGGGAACTCAGGCTGAGCGGATTTCCGGGCGCTTGGGCGTAGTCGCCATCTCCACCGGCGACATCTTCCGGGCAAACGTCAAGGGCGAAACGCCGCTGGGTATCGAAGCCAAGAAGTACATGGACGCCGGCGATTTCGTTCCGGACAGCGTCACCAACAAAATGGTCCGTGACCGCCTGAGCGAGAGCGACGTCGAGAACGGCTTCCTGCTCGACGGATACCCGCGCACCACCGCCCAGGTGGAATACCTGGACCAGATCCTCGCCGACGGCGACGAGAAGCTCGACGTCGTGCTTCAGCTGACCGCCGACGACGAGGAACTTGTTTCACGCTTGCTGGGCCGTGCCAAGGAGACCGGGCGCTCGGATGACAACGAAGGCGTTATCCGCCACCGCCTGGATCTCTACCACGAGCAGACCGAGGCCGTCGTGGCCAAGTATGCCGAACGCGGCATCCTGACCCAGGTCGATGGCATTGGCGGCATCGACGAGGTCACGGATCGCGTCCTGTTGGCCATCGAGGCGGCCAAGGCCGTCTAGTCGCCGCGCGACTGTTGAAAAGGGTGTGTCCCGCGCCGGAGTGAACTGCTCCCCGTGCGGGACACGCCCTTTTCAGTTCTGTTCTGCGGGGGCGGGACCCGGGACCGCTTCCGGGCGTTCGCGGCTCCGGTTTCGGGCATTACTGCCGATGCGGGAAAATAAGAGATCTGAGGGTGTTCTGGTTCCGCAGCCCACCACATGCAGCACACGACAAGAGGAGACCATGGCGTTCGGCCAGCCCCGCATCGAATACAAGACCAATGAGCAAATGCGCAAGATGCACGAGGCCGGATTGGTCCTCAGCAGAGCGCTCGACGCGGCCGTTGCGGCTGCGAAACCGGGCGTGACCACGCGTGAGATCGACGCCGTGTTCGCGGCGGTCCTCATCGACGCTGGAGCGAAGTCGAATTTCCTCGGGTACCACGGCTTCCCGGCAACCATCTGCACCTCCGTCAACGAGGAGGTTGTGCACGGCATCCCCGGTGACAGGGTCCTCCAGGACGGGGACATCATTTCGATTGATGGCGGAGCGATCGTTGACGGTTGGCACTCCGACTCCGCACGCACCGTGATAGTCGGGACGGCGGATCCTGAAGACCAGCGGCTCTCGGATGTCACCCAGGCGGCCATGTGGCGTGGAATCGCTGCTTTGGCGAAGGGCAAGTTCGTGGGCGACATCGGCAACGCCGTGGATGACTACGTCTCCTCCGTACCGGGGAAACCGCTCGGCATCCTGGAGGACTACGTCGGCCACGGCATCGGCTCGGAGATGCACATGGCCCCGGATGTGTTGAACTACCGCACCACGCACCGCGGCCCGAAGATCAGGCCGGGACTGTGCCTTGCGATTGAACCCATGCTCGTCCGCGGCAGCATTGAAACAGCAACCCTCGACGACGACTGGACCGTGGTGACCACTGACGGCAAGCGTTCGTGCCAGTGGGAGCACTCGGTTGCCGTCCACGAAAAGGGCATCTGGGTGCTTTCCGCGCCCGACGGCGGTGCAGAGCAGCTGGCGCCGCTCGGCGTCGTGCCCGTTCCGATTCCCTGAACAGACGCGGCTGCCCAACTAGCTCGCATTAGATGTCGTTCTGACCCGTCAAAACGACATTAACTGCGTGGGCCCCCGCCGCCCGGGTTCCCTGGCCGAGCTTGCGAGGCGAGGGTGGCGGTGGGGACTAGTTGGGCAGCGGGATCGCACTCGGCGCGCAGAACCCTAGCTCTTGAGCTTGGGCTTCACGTCCTTGGTGTAAATGCCATCGAGGGTTGTCTTGAGGTCCGTCATGGTGGCCTTCACGTCGCCCTGCTGGGTGAGGATCTTCGCGGCGGCCTTGGCCATCTCCTGATCGGCACCGGGCAGGAACACGCGGGCGTTGTCCTGCACCTTGGTCACGGCGAGCTGGTCCATGGCCGTCTTGATCTGGGGAGTCTTGGCGAGGACTGCCGTCATGTCCGCGGAGACGCGCGTGGGCATGTAGCCGGTCGCAGCCGAGAATGCCGCGGTGTTCTCCGGCTCGGTCATGAATTTCAGGAAGGTGGCAGCCGCGAGCTGGACTTCCTTGCTGACACCGCTGGGAATCCCGAGTCCGGCGCCGCCGGTGGGGCAGACGTTGGTCTCGGCCTTGGGTCCACCCGGCATGAAGCCGACGCCGACGTTGAACTTGGCGGACTTCAGTACGCCGAGCAGGTCTCCAGTGGAGGAGATCGTGGTGGACGTGATCCCTGCGGCGAAGTCGTCCGCGGCGTTCTTGGAAGAGACGCCGGCCCACTTGTCCTTGTAGATGGAGTCCTGGGCCCACTGCAGCGCGGCGACGGATTCGGTGGAGTCGCAATTGAAGGTCCACCCGTTGGACCAGCTGCCGCCCCAGCCCCACAGGTTGTTCTGCAGGGTCCAGCCGGCGTATCCGGCAAGGGCCGGGTAGATGTAGGCGTACTTCGCGCCCGAGCTGGCCTGGAGCTTGGGGGCCCACTCGGCGAACTCCTGCCAGGTCTTGGGTGCCCGGTCCGGAAGGCCGGCGGCCTTGAAGTGGTCCTTGTTGTAGTAGAAGAGCGGGGTGGAGCGGCCGTAGGGGAGCGCCCACTGCTTGTTGGCGTATTGGTAGTCAGCTACGAGGGACTTCTGGAAGTCGTCAATTTTGACGTCCAGCTGCTTGATGAGCCCGTCCAACGGAATGATGTTGCCGTTGGTGTAGTAGCGGAACCACCAGACGTCGGAGAGCACGACGAGGCCCGGGAGGGCCGACTTCGCGGCCTGCGAGGTCTGGAACTTCTGCGCGATTTCCTCGTAGTTGGCGCCTGCCGTCACGAGGTTCACCTTGATGTCCGGGAACTTCGCCTGGAACTTGTCGATGATGGATTGCTCGACGGCCTGGGACTGCCCGGGGTGGCTGGTCCAAAAGTCGAACGAGCCGGCCGGCTTGACGCCGGTGAAGTCGATGTCCGAAGGGCTGCTGCTCGCTGCGCTGCCGCTGGTCGACGGACCGCCGCATGCTGCCAGGGCGGCGGCGCCGACTCCAAGTCCGGCGAGCCCCAGGAAGTTTCTACGATCAAGATTCATTGCCATGGTTGGTCCTCTCAAGGATGCAAAGGTGGTGATGGGGTTGTGTGGAAGGTGCGGCGTTACTAGCCAGTGACGCTGCCCTGGGTGAGCCCGGCAACGATGTAGCGTTGCAACGCTGCGAAGACCAGGAGGATGGGGATGATCACGAGGACTGCTCCGGCCATCAGGATCCCCCAGCCGGCGCCGTTTCCTTCAGAGTTCTGAAGCAGGGTCAAGCCGACCGGGAGGGTCATGGTTTCCGGCCGGTCCGTGATGATCAGGGGCCAGATGTAGTCGTTCCATTCGCTGACCACGGTGACGAGGGCGACGGTGGCGATGGAGGGGAGCGACACCGGGGCGACTACTTGCCACAGCCTGCGCCAATGGCCCGCGCCGTCGATTTCCGCGGCTTCGAGGATGGACCCCGGAAGCGTCTTGAAATGCTGGCGAAGAAGGAAGGTTCCGAAGGCCGTGCCGAGTCCCGGAAGAATGATTCCCCACAGGGTGTTCTTCCCGCCGATTCCCGCGATCAGGATGTAGTTGGGGAGGATCGACACCTGCGGAGGCACCATCAGGGCCACGAGGATCACGACGAAGATGACGTTCTTGAACGGGAAACGGACAAAGACCAGGGCGTACGCGGTCAGGATGGCGAGGATCACCTTGACCGTGGAACCGACCACGGTGACGATCAGGCTGTTCAGGAAGAACCGAGCGAACGGCACTGTGGTCATGGCCGTGTGGTAGTTCTCCAGGTTCAGGCCCTGCGGCAGGATCTTGAGATCCGTGGTGACGATCTCGCCGGGCTGCTTGAAGGAACTCAGCAACATCCACAACAGCGGCAGGACCACCACGAGGGTGGCCACGATCAGCGGGATGTAGCCTCCGGCCAGTGTCTGGACGAGGTTTGCGCGGGAGAACGGCTTGTCGCGCCGCGCTGGGAGCTCCGGACCGCCGTCGGGAGCTTTCAGGGTCCCGACGCCGGTCGCGGGGTTGGGGCTGACGGGAGAGAGCGTGCTCATGAGTAGTGCACCTTCCGTTCGACGAACCGCAGCTGGAGCACGGTGATGATGAGCAGGATGGCGAAGAGCACCACTGAGATGGCGGCGGAGTAGCCGGCGCGGTTGTACGCTCCGAAGGCCTGCAGATATGCCTCGTAGATCAGCGTGCTGGTGCCGTTGCCCAACGGCGTCATGATGCGGATCAGGTCAAAGGCCTGCAGCGAGCTGATCATCGTGGTGATCAGCAGGAAGAACGTGGTGGGGGAGAGCAGCGGAACGGAGATGCTCATGAAGCGGCGGAAGCCGTTGGCACCGTCCAGGGAGGCTGCCTCCATGACGTCCTTCGGGAGCGACTGGAGCCCGGCGAGGTACACGACGGCGCAATAGCCCAGGTTCTTCCAGACGTAGACGATGATGACCATCACGAGGGAGAGCTGCGGATCGTTGATCCACTGGGGACTTTGCTGGCCAATTCCGCGGAGCAGCCAGGACAGCACGCCGTATCCGGGGTCGAAGATGAACAGCCACACGAGGCCGACTCCTACGCCGCTGAGGACATAGGGGGCGAAGACGGCGGAACGCGCAAATGTGGTGCCGCGGACCTTCGCGTTCAAGGCCAGGGCCACCAAGAGGCCCAGCACCATGGAACCGCCAACCGTGACCACGGTGAAGATGAGGGTGGTGCCGAGTACTTGCGGGGCGTCGGAGCTCGTGAAGAAGTTGACGTAGTTGTCGAAGCCCACAACGGTGGCCGAGGTGGACCCCAAGGTCCAGTCAAGTGTCGAGTAATACATGTTGTTGATCAACGGCAGATACGTGAACACCGCGATCAGTGCCAAGTTCGGCAAGGCCAGTGCCAGGAACACAAGGAAGTCGCGTCGGGTTCGGCCGGACCAGCGTCCCCGGCGCTGAGGGGCCGGGACAGCCTGCGCGGTGTCCGCGGGGCTGCCTGTCAGTTGTCTTGTCATGGGAGGTCTCTAACGGTTCGCAGATATCGGGGCGCGCCGGACCCGAACTGTTGGGTCAAGGGGGGCGGCTAGTTTTACCTCACCACACGGGAGCACCTGTCAAGTCAAAAAAAGGGCTGTTCGCGGGATTGTTGGACAAGCCTTTTGCGCTTGTTCACTCGATGTTCCGTGGCGGATGGGGCCGTGTTTACATTCGAGGCACGACTATCGTTTGTTCTCCGGCCACCGCAAGCCCGGCGTGCTCACGAAATCTTGCGCACGCCCAAGTAGCTCGCAGTTGTTGTCGTTATCGCGGCTGATAACGACAACAACTGTCAGCCAGTTGGGTGGCGGGGAGCAGAATAGGCACATGACTTCGAAGATCACTGATGTGCCAGGAATCCGGGTGGGACATGTCCAGCGGATCGGCGATGGCTGGCTGAGTGGGGTGACGGTTGTCCTTCCGCCGCGAGGGACAGTGGGATCGGTGGACGTGCGAGGCGGCGGCCCCGGCACGCACGAGACCGACGCCCTCGACCCCACCACCCTCGTACCCACAGTCGACGCGGTAGTGCTCACCGGCGGGAGTGCCTTCGGTTTGGTCACGGCCCACGGCGCCCAGCGATGGTGCGAAGAGCAAGGGCACGGGTTCGCCGTGCCCGGGGGAGTGGTGCCGATCGTTCCGGCCGCCGCGATCTTCGACTTGGGCCGCGGCGGTGACTTCGCCGCCCGCCCCGACGAAGCCATGGGATACGAAGCGGCCGTTGCCGCTGCGGCCTCAAGCGAGCACGCCGACGTCGGACGCGGAAACATCGGCGCCGGTACCGGTGCAGTGATTGGCCGCGGCGCGTTCAAGGGGGGAGTCGGCACCTCGTCGATCACCTTGGACAGCGGCGTGGTGGTGGGCGCGCTCGCAGTGGTCAACGCGTTGGGGATGCCTTTCGGCACATCGTCCCCGCGGATCGAATCCGGCAGCTCAGAACCGGCGGGGCCTCCGGCGCTGAACACCACGCTCGTCGTCGTCGCCACCAACGCGGTCCTCGACCCCGCCGAATGCAAGCGCACCGCGAGTGCGGCACACGCCGGCCTCGCCCGGGCGCTGAGTCCATCCCATACACTCGCCGACGGCGACACCGTGTTCGCGCTGGCGACCGGCGCCGTCGGGCTTGACCGCAGTTCGGAACAAGCAAGGCAGGTTTCGCTCATTACCCTGCAAAGCGCGGCGGCGGACGCCGTCCGCCTGGCTGTCCTTGACGGTGTCGCGGCTGCGGAATCCATCACGACGGCGGCAGGCACCTTCACTGCCTACGGCGAGGTTTAGCGGGATCCAAGGGGGCTCCTCGGTCCTCGGAAGGGTGACACCGTGCCGGTGTCTGCGCTAGCATGGGCGGATTTAACTTTCGTGCCATTTTGGCGTAGAGTTGTTTGTTGGTTGTCTCCACAGCCACGCCCATTTAACAGGTCGCGAGTCCTGCTTCGTGGAGTGGCAAGAGCCGGACGGCCAAACAAACAAAAAACGTCCGCAGATTTTCCGGTGCCTAACCGGAGGGCTGCGGCAAACAACAGTTAGCGGAGGATATGGCCAAGAAGGACGGGGTCATTGAGATCGAGGGCGTTGTGACTGAGGCACTGCCCAACGCGATGTTTCGCGTTGAGCTCACCAACAAGCACATCGTTCTTGCACATATCTCGGGGAAGATGCGACAGCACTACATCAGGATTCTCCCTGAGGACCGCGTAGTGGTGGAGCTAAGCCCTTACGACCTCACACGTGGTCGCATCGTCTACCGCTACAAGTAATTGCTGGGCGGCAGCCTCGGGAAACCGCGGTAGTTGCCGCAACAGCTGACCAACTGCAACACGCAAAGGAACGCCATGAAGGTCAAGCCGAGCGTTAAGCAGATCTGCGACAAGTGCAAAGTGATCCGCCGTAATGGCCGGGTCATGGTGATCTGCGAGAACCCGCGCCACAAGCAGCGCCAGGGCTAATTCCCCGCAAGGGAACTAGCGCCCGCGAGGGCAACCTGGGTTGCTAACCCACGCAAGTAAATAAAGGCAGCACAAGCTGAATCGGGACGTATTAGAGCCTGGACAGCTAACCCCCGGTCGGAGGCTGGGGCCGCACTGAAAGTGCGGGTGTACTGCCTACGACCTCCGGTTTATTCAAGGAGTACTGCCACTATGGCTCGTCTCGCTGGCGTAGACATTCCCCGCGAAAAGCGGTTGGAAATTGCGCTTACTTACATCTACGGCGTGGGCAAGACCCGTGCACACGAAACCCTGGCTGCCACCGGCATCAGCGCTGACGTTCGGGTCAAGGACCTGACTGACGCCGAGCTGGTCCAGCTGCGTGACTACATTGAAGGCAACTACAAGGTTGAGGGTGACCTTCGCCGCGAAGTAGCAGCAGATATCCGCCGCAAGGTTGAAATCGGCAGCTACGAAGGCCTGCGTCACCGCAAGGGCCTGCCCGTACGCGGTCAGCGTACGAAGACCAACGCTCGTACCCGCAAGGGCCCGAAGCGTACCGTCGCCGGCAAGAAGAAGGCCGGACGTTAATCCCCATTTGCCCCCTAAAATCGCTGCGCGATTTCAGGGAACCCGGCAAATGTGGGCCCAAGCGTTTAGCTTTCCCCCAATAAACTTTCTGTAGGAGAAATAATGCCCCCGAAGACTCGTGGCGCGGTTCGCAAGCCGCGTAAGAAGGACAAGAAGAATATCGCGCTTGGCCAGGCGCACATCAAGAGCACCTTTAACAACACCATCGTGTCCATCACGGACCCGAACGGTGCTGTAATCTCCTGGGCTTCCGCCGGTGAGGTTGGATTCAAGGGCTCCCGTAAGTCCACCCCGTTCGCCGCCCAGATGGCTGCCGAGGCTGCTGCAAAGCGCGCCCAGGAGCACGGCCTGCGCAAGGTTGACGTGTTCGTCAAGGGACCGGGATCCGGACGCGAGACCGCAATCCGTTCGCTGCAGGCCGCTGGCCTCGAGGTTGGCTCCATCCAGGACGTCACCCCCAGCGCCCACAACGGTTGCCGCCCGCCGAAGCGCCGCCGCGTCTAATTGGATTCTTGGCCTTGCCGGCCGGGTCCGCCACGGAACAGCTTGACTGCTCCCTGGCGCCCGGCCGGCAAAGCCGGAACCAAGCCGATTTCCACCACCTGTGTTGCGTCATATAGCGGATGCTCGCCGAAAGGAAACCTAAGTGCTTATTGCACAGCGCCCCACTCTGTCTGAAGAAGTAGTCTCCGAGAACCGCTCGCGTTTCATCATTGAACCGCTGGAACCGGGCTTCGGTTACACCCTCGGAAACTCCCTCCGCCGTACCCTGCTCTCTTCCATCCCCGGTGCTGCTGTAACCAGCATCCGGATCGATGGCGTGCTGCACGAGTTCACCACGGTTCCGGGTGTCAAGGAAGATGTCACTGAGATCATCCTGAACATCAAGAACCTCTCCGTGTCCTCCGAGCACGATGAGCCGGTTGTTGCATACCTGCGCAAGCAGGGCCCCGGAGTCGTCACGGCCGCGGACATCGCTCCGCCGGCCGGCGTCGAATTCCACAACCCGGATCTGCACATTGCCACGCTGAACTCGAAGGGCAAGTTCGAACTCGAACTGACCATCGAACGCGGCCGCGGCTACGTTTCGGCAGCTCAGAACAAGTCCGGCGACTCCGAGATCGGCCGTATTCCGGTCGACTCGATCTACTCGCCGGTCTTGAAGGTTACCTTCCGCGTGGAAGCTACCCGTGTTGAGCAGCGCACTGACTTCGACAAGCTGATTGTCGACGTCGAGACCAAGCAGGCTATCGCCCCGCGCGACGCCGTTGCCTCGGCAGGCACCACCCTGGTGGAACTGTTCGGTCTTGCACGTGAGCTGAATACCGCAGCTGAAGGTATCGAGATTGGCCCGTCGCCGACGGATGCTGCCTTGGCAGCTGACATGGCACTGCCGATCGAGGATCTGGACCTCACCGTCCGTTCCTACAACTGCCTCAAGCGTGAGGGCATCCACACCGTGGGTGAACTCGTTGCCCGCTCCGAGGCTGACCTGATGGACATCCGTAACTTCGGTGCGAAGTCCATCGATGAGGTCAAGGCAAAGCTGGTTGAACTGGGTCTGTCCCTCAAGGACTCGCCTCCCGGTTTCGATCTTGCAGCCCGCGCCGCAGCCATCGAAGAGGACGACGCCGCGTTCAGCGACGACGAGCTCTAACAAGCAGATCTTGGCCACCGAGTCCACGTTCGGACCCGGACGGCCTTCATTACAGGAGAAATTACTATGCCTACCCCCACTAAGGGTCCGCGCCTCGGAGGCGGTCCGGCTCACGAGCGCCTGATGCTCGCGAACCTGGCAGCAGCCTTGTTCGAGCACAAGCGCATCACCACGACGGTCACCAAGGCCAAGCGCCTGAAGCCGTACGCAGAGCGCCTCGTGACCTTCGCCAAGCGCGGCGACCTGTCCTCCCGCCGTCGCGTGCTCGGCCTGATCAGCGACAAGGGCATCGTCCACGAGCTGTTCACCGACATCGCCGGCGCCGTTGCCAACCGCGATGGTGGCTACACCCGTATCACCAAGATCGGCAACCGCAAGGGCGACAACGCTCCCATGGCTGTCATCGAGCTGGTTCTTGAGCCGGTTTCCCCGAAGCAGGCTGTAGTTGCCGAGGCAACTGCTGCTGCCAAGAAGGACGCTGAGAAGGCTGCTCCGGCTGCCGAAGAGACCGCTCCGGTTGTCGAGGAAGAGGTCGTTGAGACCGAAGCCCCGGAGACCGAAGCCGAGGCTCCCGAAGCTGAAGCTGCTGAAACCGAAGAGGCTCCGGCCGCTGAGGAAAAGAAGTAATTCACTGAATTCTTCACAGTAGACTTAAGTCTATGAACGAACGAAAACCCGCTGCCCCCGTTTTGGGGGGCGGCGGGTTTTTGCGTGTCCGGATGGATCTTTCGTACGACGGCGGCCCGTTCAATGGGTGGGCGCTTCAGCCCGGTCTCCGGACCGTGCAGGGATCGTTGGAAGGGGCATTGGCGCTGATCGTGCGGCGCCCGGTACGGGTCACCGTGGCGGGACGGACCGACGCCGGTGTCCACGCCCGCGGACAAGTGGCGCACATTGACCTGTCCGAGGCGGAGTGGGGCGTGCTGCCGAGGGGCCACGAGATCGACCCCGCCGCCGCGCTGTTGCGGAGGCTTAGGGGAGCCTTGAGCCGGGTCCTGCAGGATGAAACCGGGGCCATTGAAGTGCACGACGTCGGACTGGCGCCCGACGGTTTCGATGCTCGCTTCTCCGCGTTGTGGCGCCGCTACAGCTACCGGATCGCCGACGGCCCGGAACGCTGGGACCCCGTCCTGCGCAGGCTGACGCTTTGGCACAAGGCCGCCCTGGACGAGGGAGCGATGAACCAGGGAGCAGTGGCGCTGCTGGGGCTTCAGGATTTCCGCGCGTACTGCAAGCCCAGGGAAGGCGCCACGACCATCAGAGAACTGCAGCGGCTTGAGTTCGTGCGCGGCAGCGACGGTGTGCTGGTGGCCAACGTCCAGGCCGATGCATTTTGCCACAACATGGTGCGTGCCTTGGTGGGATCCGCATTGCGTGTGGGGGAGGGCCTGGAAAGTCCGGAGTGGCTGCATGAGCGCCTGCTCGCGGGGGTGAGGGATGCCAAATCCGTGCTGGCTGCGCCGCACCCCTTGGTTCTTGAGGAAGTGGCCTATCCCTCCGACGACGAACTGTTTGCGCGGGCTGAGCTGACCCGGGCGCGGCGCGAGTAGGTGTGGGGCTGGCGTATCCAAGGCGCCCCGCGAGGAGGTCCTCCTCGACTCTGGGTGTCGAGGAGGACCGGTCTTTGAGGCTGACGCCCCTTTCAGGGCGCAGGTTCACTAATCGCCTAGAACACTCCCGCGAAGCTGTTCATCACGTTGATGACCGCGGGCCCGATGATCACGATGAAGAGCACCGGCAAAATGCAAAACATGAGCGGGAACAAGACCTTGATTGGCAACTTCATTGCCTTTTCTTCGGCCCTTTGGCGCCGCTTGACACGCATTTGCTTTGCCTGCAAACGCAATACGTTTGCAATGGCGATCCCGTAGACGTCAGCTTGGACCACGGCCCTTACAAAGCTCCTGAGGTCAGGGACGTCCGCCCGCTCCGCCATGGCGAGATAGGCGTCTTTACGGCTTCGTCCGGCCTGCATGTCCTGGAGTGTACGGATCAGCTCGGCGGCGAGCGGACCTTTGCCGTTCTGCCCGGCACGAGCCATTGCCGTCTCAAAGCCGAGTCCGGCCTCGACCGAAATCAGCATCTGGTCAAGAGTGTTCGGCAGTTCCAGTTCGATTGCCTTCTGCCTTTCGGCCCCGCGGCCGTGGACAAGAATATCTGGAACGAAGTAGGCCAAGACGGTTAGAGACGCTGCAAGCAATACTGTGGTGCTTGTCGGCGTTCTGACTACGAGAACAATCCCCAGAATCCCGACTGTCAGCGCCAGGGCAGGCTTCGCAATCAGCAACCGTTCCAGCGGCCACCCGCTTGGCCGGCCTGCTTTTGCCAGCAGTTTGTCCAGCCAGCCGGCGTAGCCTTTAGGCGCAAGCCGAAGCCCCAAAGGTACAGCCCTCTTCACTTGAGGGCCTGCACCAACCGAGGTTCCGTCGGGTGAGGCAACGAGGCGCCCCCGGTCACGTCCTAGATTGGTCTGGACAGCTGCGAGGCCGCTTCGATCGATGGATACGAAGGACCACACGATGTAAGAACTGGGCAGCACGATCAGCCCAACGATCAACCACGCCATGGCGGTCACGATGCCCTCCTAAAACTTGATCTTTACGACGCGGCTGAGCCAGAACCCGCCGACTGCTAGTAGTAACACTGCTGCGCCAACCATCAGCCAGCCCAATCCGTTGGTGTAAAGCGTTCCGATGTAGTTGGCGCTGGCAACGCTCAGGTAAAGAAACATTCCAATCGGAAGGGCCATCAGAATGTAGGCCGACAACCGGCCTTCCGCACTGAGCGAGCGAACCTGCCCTTTGATTTGTGACCTTTCGCGAATGGTTTCGCCTACATGGTCCAGGACGTCGGCCAGATCTCCGCCCACTTCGCGGTGAATTTCGATGGCCTGGGCGGTCCAGTCAAAGTCCTCGCTGCGGAGCCTGCGGGCGGCGTCCAGCATTGAGTCCTTCAAATCGCGGCCCAAACGGTTCTCGTTGACGAGCCGCGCGAATTCTTCAGATGTAGGCGATTCGGCTTCCTTGGCTACTGCGTCAACCGAACGGAGCAGGCTGTGCCCTGCTCGAAGTCCTCCGGCGAGCATTAGCAAGGTGTCGCCGAGCTGATCCTCGAACTTTCCGCGGCGCCGGCCGGCCAGCAATTTCAGGGCAGCCATGGCGCACAGAGGCGTCACGAGGACGAACACGATGCCGAGAGTTGGCCCTGCCAGGATGAACCCCACAACTCCGATGGTCACGGCGATGCAAGCCACCAGCAAAATGAAATCGGCTTGGCGCATCTTGAGGCCCGCTTGTTCCAGCGAGTTACGGCTGCCGAAGCTCGCGTTCCTGCTGACGTTCCGGTCGAGGAATGTTGTTGCCTGATCAGTTACGCGGGTGAGCATCGAAGGTTGCTCCATAACGCCGGGCCTACGGCGGGAGATGGCAATTTGCTTGCCGGGTCCGACAGCTACAAGCAGCAGAACGGCTAGTGCAGCGACGCACAGTCCAACACCGATTGCGAGGAAGATCGGGTCAGTGATGGTCATCGGTATCCACCGCCAATGGGCACGCTGCCAAAGACAGCAGGCGAAAGCGCAATGCCCAAATCGGCGAAATGGTCGACGAACCGGGGCCGCACTCCTGTGGGGACGGGTCTTCCCAGGAACTTGCCGTTGGCGTCGACGCCGGCACCGTAGTCAAAGGCAAAGGCGTCTTGGAGAGTGACGATGTCTCCTTCCATCCCTTGGACCTCGGTAACGTGAGTGATGCGGCGCGTTCCATCCCTGAGCCGGGAGATATGGACGATCAGGTTTACGGCTGACGCGATCTGTTCGCGGATGGCACGCAGCGGCAGATCCATCCCGGCCATGAGAACCAGTGTTTCCAGACGTGAAATTGCATCCCGGGGCGAGTTGGCGTGAACAGTGGAAATGGAGCCGTCGTGGCCGGTATTCATGGCCTGCAGCATGTCCAGCGATTCACCGCCGCGGACTTCACCGATAACGATCCTGTCCGGGCGCATACGCAACGAGTTCCGGACCAGCTCCCGGATGCTGATTTCACCCTTCCCCTCGATGTTGCGTGGGCGGCTTTCCAGCCGGACAACATGCTCCTGTTGGAGTTGAAGTTCAATGGCGTCCTCTATCGTGATGATGCGTTCTTCAGGTGGAAGGAAAGATGACAGGACATTGAGAAGCGTGGTTTTGCCTGTGCCTGTGCCGCCGGAAACGATGATGTTCAGGCGGCCCTTCACACACGCGTGGAGCAGTTCGGCAATCTCCGGAGACATGGTTCCGAAGGAAATCAAATTGTCCACAGTGAGGGGAACGTGGCCGAACTTTCGAATCGTGAGCGACGAACCGCCGACTGCCAGAGGCGGGATGATCGCATTCACACGGGAGCCATCCGATAGCCGGGCATCGACCAGCGGAGACGATTCATCGATCCTTCTGCCCACCTTGGTGACGATGCGTTCGATGATGCGCCTGAGGTGCTCCTCGTCGCTGAATTTCGCGCCGGTCAGATAGAGCTTTCCGGCCCGCTCCACATAGACCTTGTCAGGTCCGTTGACCATGATTTCGGTGACGGCTTCCTCATCGAGGTACCGTTGCAGCGGACCGAGCCCCAGGACGTCGTCGATAATTTCCTGGACAAGCCTCTGCCGCTCGAGAACGGACAGCGGAATCTCGTCCTCGTCGATGATTGCGCGAAGTTCGTCTTTGACATACTGGTGCAGTTCCGATTCGTCCACGGAAGAATCGGTGATCCGGCTTCCCATTCGCTCATAGAGGGCGATGCCGGCGCGTTCCTTGATTGCATTGAGTGCTTCATTGTTTTCGGACGCGTGCCGGTCGGCCGGTGAAGGAGCTGTGTTACCTGCTTGCCCGGGCACAGCGGGAGCCCAGGGGGCTGCCTGCGAGGCCGGGCCTGATGTCGGCGCGGAGATCTGGTCAAGACCACGGCTGGCCTCGAGACGTTTGGCGAGACTCATTGGACTACAACCCTTCTGTGAAGTTTCTTGTGTGGTCTGTCTTCCCAATTCGGCTTGAACCGATCCACCAGCTCCGCGAGTCCTTTGGTCGCAGGATCCTTGGTTCCGTCCTGCAAGAGCGGGACACCTTTGTTTGTGGAGAACGGGACTGCTCGGGAGCGCCGAAGAACTACATCCACGGGGAAGCCGATGGTCGCCTCGACGTCCTGGAGCGTGAGGCCGCTTCGACGGTCGGCGAAATTCAGGACAATGTGGCTGCGCTCGGGAAGAAGGCCCACCTCGTTGAGAATGGTCAACCCCGTCCGGAGTCCGCGAATGCTCGGAATGTCCATGCCGCAGACCCACACGACGTCGGTGGCCACTTCGAGGGTGGCGAGCACATGTTCACCCAAACCTGGCGCCGTGTCCACCACCACGAACTGAAACTCATCGGACAGCTGCCTGATCAGGTGCCCCACTTGATCGCCGGAAATCCTATCGGCTTCAACAGGGTTGAGCGGAGCACAAAGCGCATAGATGCCCGCGGGATGAACCGACAGGTAGGACTTGAGAACCATGCTGTCCTGGGTCGCGGCACCCGTTATGGCGTCCGCAAGAGTTCGCTCGGGTTCCAACATGAGCCCGGAGGCAACGTCTCCGAACTGTAGGTCCAGATCCAGAACAACGACACCCATCGGCGCCACTTTCCCCAGCCCCACGGCCAGGTTTGTGGTGACGGTCGTCTTGCCGACGCCCCCTTTCGGGGACATGACCGCGATGACGCGGCCGCCGGGAGGTTGGCCCTCGACCGAATTTCCAAGCCCTCGGCGCCGTCCGGCTGCAGCAAGACTGGCCCGTTCGAACAGCGAGCGGATTTCATCCACGTCTGCGTTTGGTGACAGCAGATCCCGTACGCCGGCGCGCATGGCCGGCAGGGCTACCTCGGACCTGCTCTCCGTCACAAGAACAACGCTGATTTCCGGGAACTGGAGATCAAAAAGACTGGCGAGCCGGATCGAATCTTCCAGCGGAAGCCCAGGGCCGAAGAGGATGACCTCGGCAAGTTCTCCGGTCAGCACCCGCAGGATGTCGTCCGGACCGGGAGGCAGATAGTCGGCGGTGATCACGTGGAGGGTGCCGCGCAGCCCTGTGGCTGCATGGCGTGCCCTGCGCTCAAAGTCCGAATCGGACGTGATCACGACAAACCGGCTCATCGGTACAACTCCGTCTTCTTGATGACCACTGGTGCGCTCTCCGCGGCGGAAGCCGGCTCTTTGGTGAGCCACAGCTTTCCGAACTCAGCCGCGAAAGCGAGTTTGGCCGAATCCACGTCGCTGCGGGCGAAAGTCACGAGCAGCTGGCCGGTTGGCAGTTCAGTGTTCGCCTGTTCCTGCGAATTTGACGTCGAGTTAGTCGCCTTGGACTGGGAACGCTGCACGCTCGTGACCAGGACTTTGTGGAACACTTCCTGTGACGTTGCTGCGCTCGCGGCGTCACCGCCGGATCCAGCACCGAAGAGGACGACGATACCGACCGTGTCGCCGGCCGCGATCCGCCCGCCGACCACGCGCTGTGCCTCCAGCTGAACGGAGATTTCCTGCATTCCGGCCGGGACGGGGACGGACCCTGGGGCCGCCAGACTGTTGGGGTCAACCAAACGGGCTCCCAGCAACGGTTCGCCGGGCATCAAATCCGTGGCGGCTACCTTCCCTTGGATCCCGTCCAGGCTCTTGAGTGCTCCGTTGGGGACGGAAGCTGTGGGCAATGACGTCAGTTTGACCGAGGACCTGATGGTATCGAGGGTCGCTCCGGACGGGATTTGAGTCTGCACAACCAAGACGTCAACGGGTTGAAGATCTTTTTGGGCCCGGGCTTCGGACCCTTGTACGAACGAGACCAGTAGCAGTGTGCCGACAATTGCGAGCACTAGTGCAACGATGCCTCCCAGTAGGCGAGTTTTCACTTTTCAATCTCCCTTCTAATTCTTACTTTGTAAGTCCGATGACAACGACGTTTCCGGTGGGTGTACTTGATCCGCCGCTGAAGAGGGTTGGATCCGCCGCATATCCGACGAAGGTGCCATAGAGGCCCTTCTCACTGCTCTGAAATTGACTGATATCGCCTGCACTTGAGCCAGGGAAATTAAAGCCAAGGACCTTGAATCCAGCCCATTTTGTAATTTTGTAGTAGACGTTGTTTCCTGAGCAGCTTCCCCAGTTCGGGGACCCAGTGGCAGTCATTCCCGCACACGTATACCCGTACACAGGAAGCGCGACCGTCTGGCCTATGAGGGATGAATCAAAGAGACTGCCACACCCAGTTGGTATGGACGCGCCCGTGCTTGATTGACTCCAGCTGCCAACGCTGGCAGTGACATTGCATCCGCCTCCGGCGTCAGGAGCCAGCCATGCGAACCCGCCTGGGATGATCTGATTTGACGGGTTCCTGCCGTTGCAATCCTGGGCGCCGTGTCCTCCTCCTTGAGTCAGAATCTTGTGCGGAAGCCCATCATCGACGAACTCGCAGGTTGAAAAGACGAGCGGCAGGACCGTGCGGCCTTTGGTGGGGTAGATCCATTTCGCTTGAGCCGTCGCACGGATATCCGCGGTCTGGATGCCCAGAGCGTGGGCGAATACCAGCGAGAAGTGATTGCCGGCAGACGGATCCTGGGCCTGAGTGGTCACATCGACGGTGCCGCCTGTGACGGTGGCCACAATTGCTTGTCCGTGGCTGTCCAAGGTGTTGCCGTTGGCAAACGGTGCGGCATCTGTCGATTGGTCGGCAGCGCACGTGGTGCCGGCAGGCAGTTTTGCGCACCTTTGGGCGATGGCGAGGGCTGCCGCGTCTGCGCCATTTTGGAGCTGCGAGTGCTCCGAGTACATGGACCCGACATCAACTGCGAATGCCGCCATGCCGAGCAAGAAGACCATGAGGAATGCCGTCATCGGAGCGATGACGCCGCGCTCCGGGTGATCAATACTTATCCGCCGCATCGCATGACCCCCGTTCCGGCTATTGATAGGGAGGCCGGCACACCTGGAATGAGGGCAGGAAAACCGGTCATCCATGGAGTGGTGTAGCTCACCGTGGCTATGGCGTTGTTTCCCGGTGAGCATGTACCATCGCCCGAATATGTGATGGCGATGGTTGGGGCCGGTGAGGTAACGGATGGCGCTGCAGCAATCCCCGCGCTTTGCGCGGCCGCAACGCTGTAGGTTGACTCGGAACAGTGAATGGCCGCGTAGCGTGAGGCTTCACGTCCTGCTTCGCTGAGGGAAACTTGAATGTTGAAAGCCCTGCTAAACTCGGCAATCCCCAACACGAGTACAAGGAATATAGGAAGAACGAGGGCGAATTCGACTGCGACGGCACCCGATTCCCGCGGAGAACGTCGATTGGCTCTGGTGTTGCGCCGGGTCCTCATCACAGGCCCGCCACAACTTGTTGAAATCCTGGTACGAGTTGAAGGCCGAGGGTGCCAACGACTACGACTATGGCGGTGGCGATGAACACGACCAGAAGGCTGTATTCGACGGCGCTCGCCCCGGTTTCGGAGCCATCTGCGGCCCCGAGAATTTTCCTCAGCCGCGATGAGAAAGCGCCAACGTGGGACTTGAGACCTTTCACAACCGCTCCTTGACGAGAGAGTGATTACCAAAATGAAGAGCCCAGGGGCGGTCGTTGCCAGTCGGAGCAGACGCCCGAACTGTCCTGGCCGCCCCTGGGCTCATTGCTGTATCTCTAGTTGTTAGAGCTGGCTAGAGATTGTCTGGAAGGCGCTGTTGATTTGCGTGCCGAGGGTTGCAACGACAGCTACGATGACCGCGGCTATCAGTGCAACTAGCAAGCCGTACTCGACGGCAGTCGCGCCCTTTTCGGATCTGACCAACCGCTGTGCCCACCATCTAAGGGACAGGGCTCGAATTGTCAGGAGCCTCATTGGACTTGTTAAAGCCTGGTCGAGATTGTCTGGAAGGCACTGTTGATTTGAGTGCCGAGGGTTGCAACGACGGCTACGATGACCGCGGCGATCAGTGCAACCAGCAAGCCGTATTCAACGGCCGTCGCGCCCTTTTCGGAGGAGAACCGGTCTTTTACGCCGGCGATGAATGCGAGGGTGTGGATCATGAGAGTTGACATTGGAAAACCTTCCCAGATAAGTGAATTTGTCTACGAATTCCTGCCGCTCGCATATCCCGTTTAGCGGATCGGATTTCGATAGGACAAGAATTGCCCCTGGGGGGGTTAACAAACAATGCGTAGTGGTACTCGTCTTTCTTGGTGCCGGAGGCGTCAACTACTCGAAGGGGCCCGCGCTGGTACTCGGTTTTTCTGGCTAAGTACCACCCGGTTACTGACACGTATGGGACCCCTGTGGGATGAGGGAGCCCGGGGGAGGCGTGCCGCAGGCTCAAGCGATAAGAAGTACCACTCCAATGGCCGCGGCGAACATAGCTGGCCCGTGTGCCGCTTCAGATGGCTTGATTCCGCGCTTGACGCGCAACATCAGCACCGTCATCACCCCGCCAACCACGAAGCCCAGCAGTCCCCCGTAGAACACTTGGCTCCAGCCCAAGTAGCCCAAGTACATTCCGAGTGGCGCTGCGAGCTTCACATCGCCCATTCCGAGGCCTCCGGGAGAAATTAATCCAAGAATTAAGTATCCCAGGAACAAAATGACGCCCCCAGCAGCCGCCCGAGGCAGGGCAGACCAGTCAGGCGCCAACATGGCGGACATGAACAACAAGACAAGGCCGGCCGCAAGCAGCAGCAGGATCAGCGGGTTTGGAAGCAAATGGTGTGCCACGTCCACGCGTGACAGCTGCACTGCCATCACTGCTAAAAGCAGGTAGGCGGGGAGAACCGGTGCGAATCCGAAGCGGAGGGTCAGGAGGGCAAACAGCGCGGCGGTGACCACCGCCGTCGTGATCTGGATACGGGGCGATGGGAGCCCGCCAAGCCGCGGCAGGGAACGGGCTATCAGAAGCTCCGCAAGAGGGCTTGTGAGGAGCCCCAGGAGCCCGAAGGCGGCCACAAGCAAGGGCTGGGCGGCAGTTGCTGTCATGGCATCTCCTAGGAGCTCAGGAAGGGTCTCAGTCGTTCACGCTGGTTTCCAGCCTATTTTGACCCTGGAGCTCGTTGCCGCTATTGTTGATAGTCGTTGTGCGTGTCCTTTCTCGATGACACATGCCCGCTTGGGGATCCAGTTGCAGGATCGTTAACTCGACAGGCATATCGGGACTTCGGGATAACTGGTACATAGAGCCCTCACCTCTGCTCCGGTAACGCATACCTAGTAGGCACACGCTTCAAGCGTGCCGCCTAAAACATGAACGCCAGAACAAGAACGAGGCAAAACCGTGCGTACGTACACCCCGAAGCCCGGCGATATCAACCGCCAGTGGCACGTCATCGATGCCACCGACGTTGTCCTTGGTCGTCTTGCCAGCCAGACCGCAACACTGCTGCGCGGAAAGCACAAGCCGACCTTTGCGTCCCACATGGACATGGGCGACTTCGTCATCATCATCAACGCTGAAAAGGTCGCCCTGACCGGCGCCAAGCTGGAGCAGAAGCGCGCATACCGCCACTCCGGCTACCCGGGCGGCCTGACCTCCGTCAACTACGCGGAGCTGCTGGAATCCAACCCGGTCCGCGCCGTGGAGAAGGCCATCAAGGGCATGCTCCCGAAGAACTCCCTCGCTGCACAGCAGCTGGGCAAGCTGAAGGTCTACCGCGGTGCAGAGCACCCGCACGCCGCCCAGCAGCCCAAGACTTTCGAAATCACCCAGGTCGCCCAGTAGTCCTGGCCACCAAACAACTTTTAATCAAGGAGAATCGTGGCTCAGAACGAAGAACTGACCACCGAGGCCGTTGTGGCTGAGGAAAACCTGACCAGCTACACCTCGGAGAGCGGTCCTGCGGAAGCAGAAGCGCCGAAGAAGGAGCGCCCGGCACTGACCGTTGCCGGTGCCGCAGTTGGCCGTCGTAAGGAAGCTGTTGCACGCGTTCGCATCGTGCCCGGCACCGGCAAGTGGATCATCAACGGCCGCGAACTGGCCAACTACTTCCCGAACAAGCTGCACCAGCAGGACGTCAACGAGCCCTTCAAGATCCTTGATCTTGACGGCGCCTACGACGTCTTCGCCCGCATCCACGGTGGTGGCATTTCCGGCCAGGCCGGTGCACTGCGTCTTGGCATCGCCCGTTCACTGAACGAGATCGACACCGAGAACAACCGCGCCACCCTGAAGAAGGCCGGCTTCCTGCGTCGTGACGCCCGCGTCATCGAGCGTAAGAAGGCTGGTCTCAAGAAGGCACGCAAGGCTCAGCAGTACTCCAAGCGCTAAAGATGCGCCTACCCGTGGTGTTGTCGCTGGCGCGACATCACCACGGGGCCCTCGGCGCTTTTTAGCGCTCGGATCCACAAGCGCTAACCGCGCTTTCACGGACTGTGGCCGCTGGCGCGACCACCGTCCCGGGCCCGCTGCACGTTTTACGCGCTCGGCTCCACAAGCGCTAAAGTCGCTTTTACGAAAGCTCGTCCCGCCATTTGGCAGGGCGGGCTTTCGTCGTCGTTGGCGTGCAACGTCAATTGGGGGAGTTGGGGCCGAGAGCGTAATACTGCGCTCCATCGATGTCTTCTGCATTGAAATGGGTCATTACCCAGTCGACTATTCGCGCGGCTTCGCCCTGGCCTTGTATGGTCGCTGGTGGCAGTTTCTGGATGACCATGGACCCAACGCGGCCAGCGCGGACAAGGTCCTTGAACTGTGCGAGCGTTGGAAATGGGTCGGTTCCATCAAAGCCCCCTACTGGCATCACCGCCCTCCCGCTCGCGAGCTGGTAATTCGCCGCGGATTCAGAACCAACGATCGCTGCGGACCAAGCGACACTTTGGGGGTCCTGTCGCAGCCGATCACTGATGCCGGGCACCGGGACGTCGCCATAGGAAAGGACCAGAAGTGTCGGCGTGATGTTCGGTGGCAATTGTTGCCTGTCGGGGCTGTCCGTGCGGATATGTAGGATGCTCGGGCCAGCTATCACCTCAGCGCCGACGTGTGCGCTCAAGATGGTATTGAACGACCAGAGCACAGGTCCCAGAAACAGTGTGAACAGGGGCACAAAAATGGAGATCCGCTGGATACGAAGGTCGGCGGAGGGGATAAGCAGTAATGCGATGGATATCGCGCCCAAGACAAGAAGAGTTTCCGGAAACCACGGGAAGTCGCTGGTTGAACGTGCTGCCGAGACATAGGCAACGATCAAGCACGCGAAGAGGGCCAACCCGAGGCCGAGACGCGGCTTCAGGTGTTTTCTTAGGCGGAGGAGGTGAATGAACCCAAAGGCGGCGAGACAGCTCAGCGGTGGTACCCCCGCGAGGGAGTAGTAGGGGTGGACAATCCCCGACATGAAGGCAAGGACCGTGGCCGATGTGACAAACCAGATGGCACAAAGTAGTAGGAGAGCGCGTTTCGATGTTCCGCCGGCACGCTTCAACAAAAGCCAGGAAATGATCCAGATTCCAGCCAAGGCCAAGGGCAGGAACCATCCGAACTGACCGGAAAACTGCGGTTGCAGAAATCGCTGGAACCCGGCTTCAAGGTCGTCTGAATTTCCAGGCGTCATCGTTCGAACAGCTGCCTCCCCAGTCAGACGATCGAGGCCGTTATATCCGACGGTCAACTCTATGACGCCGTTATTTCTCGTGCCCCCAATGAAGGGCCTTGAGGATGGGTCTGCCAGCTGAACGAGGGCGAACCACCAGCCGCCTGCGAGGACTGCAACGAGCAGTGCCCCACCTAGGTGCAGGAGCCTCTTGACAAGGGAGGCACGGGAAAATGCCAAGTAACTCACGCCCAGAGCAGGGAGGATGAGTGCGACCTGAAGTTGTTTCGTCAGGAACCCGGCACCCACCAGGGCTCCCGCGATGAGTAGCCAGCGCAACTTCCCCTGGTCGATTGACTCGAGGGTCGCGTAGGCGGCCCCAATTATCAAAAGTGTCAGCAGTGCATCCGGATTGTTGTATCGGAACATGACAGTGGCCACGGGCGTAACTGCGAAGAATAGCCCCGCTAATAGGCCGGTTGGAGTGTCGCAACGCTTCATTACCATCCGGTAGATCAGATAGACGCTGAGTACTCCCATGAGTGCCTGTGGGATGAGGATGCTCCATGAGTTGAGCCCGAAAAGGCGCACGGAGAGGGACATGATCCATAGAGACATCGGAGGCTTGTCAACGGTTATCGCATTGCTGGGATCCGAGGACCCGTAGAAGAACGCGGTCCAATCTTCCGATCCGGCCATGGCGGCAGCCGAGTAGTAAGAGTTAGCCCACCCGTTTCGATCGAGCCCCCACATATAGAGGACAGACGCGAAAGCCAGAAGGCTCAGAAGAGCCGGACGCTGCCATGGAAGATCCTGGGCTGGTCCGCGGAACAGGGTCCACCGGAGGTTTATTTTCCGTGCTCGGACGCCCGTCGACATTTCAACCCCCCAGTGTTGTGTGAACCGGGTGACGGTTCATTCCGAAACTGCGTCCCGGCCTGCCAGGCTCAACGGCCATTGTGAGTCGCGGAATTGCTGTAAGGAGCGTAAGTGTGGGCAGGGCGAATACGGGTGAGACCAGCACCATGGCGGGGGCAATGAGCCAAGGCCAACCTTTTCGGGCCCCAATTGCAGCCACACCGGCTCCAAGCAAGCATCGTAAAAAGAAGCTGAGACCGCCGTCTTGTGTAGCGCCACGGTGCTCAATCAAGAAGGTGAACCAGACCTGCCAGTCGGAGGGGTTAAAAAGATATGAAACGCCCGCTATGACCAGACACGCGCTGATGCCTTGGCCGAGTCGACGCCATTCACCACGCACCGCGAAGCAGATGAGCCCTACTCCGCTGGTGATCTTCGTCAGCACCGGGAAAGCCCAGGCGGCAGGCTTTTTGGTTCCGATTACTGCCGAAGCGGCAAGCAGGATGAAGATGTTGCCATTGACCAATTCTGGAACACTCAGCAAGAAGAACGGGATCGCCCACTTGAGCTGTAGTGGTTTGAGGAGCCAGACAAGAACGGCCGACTCCAAACACACCCACACTGCGAAGAAAAACGGCCAGTCGAGCATGGCAAGCGGGCGAATGGCCGTGGCAAAAGCTGGAGAGTAAAGATACGCATCAAGTGCTCCGGCAGGTTTGTCATACAAAAGGGGGCCTTGCCCTGCCAGCCAGTACGCATGAGCATCGAAACCGGGGTTGCTGTTCAGTATGGCGAAGTAAATGCCGTGCGTTGCAAAGTACGGACCGGCTAGCCAAACCAGCACGAACGCGGCTTTTGTAAGCAGAGGAAACTTCCTGGCAAAGGCAGTCCGTGGACTGACCAAGGCATCGGTGATGTTCTCTTCATCCGAATTAATCATGGCAACCCGACCGCGTCCGGCTCGTTGGCCAGGTAATCGTAATTCCCCAACCGGGCAACAATTCCCGGCACCCATTATTAGACAGCCGGCAAATGGTTCTTTCGAGTATGGCGGACTCGTTGAAAACGGGGACAATTATTTCAAGCGCCAAGCCCCCAGAGCTAGGTGTCATGCGGTAATCGTAGATACTTGTTAAGGGGCATTACTAGAGTGGAGCGCAAGACGCAAGTCAAGTAGTTCCACTCTTGCGCTCGCGCCGCTGAAGAGGTATGGGCGGGGTCGGCGGGCCGCCTTCCCTCGACCCCTACAACCGTCGTCTAGACTGGGACGCGATGGCTAGATTATTTGGAACAGATGGCGTGCGTGGTCTCGCCAATGGATTGCTCACCGCGGAGCTTGCTCTTCAGTTGGCCCAAGCTGCCGCGGTGGTCCTTGGCCACGAGCGTGCGGCCAGCGGAACGCGGCCCCGCGCCGTGGTCGCCCGGGATCCGCGCGCGAGCGGGGAGTTTATCGCCGCAGCCGTGGAAGCCGGACTTTCGAGCTCCGGCATCGACGTGTACGACGCTGGCGTGCTGCCCACTCCCGCCGCGGCCTACCTCATCGCCGACCTCGATGCCGATTTCGGCGTCATGATCTCGGCCTCGCACAACCCGGCACCGGACAACGGAATCAAGTTCTTTGCCCGCGGCGGCCAGAAGCTCCCGGACGAGGTGGAGGACGCAATCGAGGCTCAGCTCGGCAAGGAACCCTCACGCCCAGTGGGGGGCGACGTCGGCCGCATCCAGCGTTTCTCGGACGCCGAGGACCGATACATCGTCCACCTGCTCGGCACCCTGCCGCACCGCCTCGAGGGTCTCAAGGTTGTGCTGGACTGCGCCCACGGTGCAGCCAGCGGCTGTTCCCCGCAGGTCTTCGCCAGCGCGGGCGCCGAAGTGGTGGTGATCGGCGCGGAACCCGACGGTCTGAACATCAACGACGGCGTCGGTTCCACCCACCTTGGCCAGCTCAAGGAAGCGGTCATCAAGCACGGTGCGGACTTGGGTATAGCGCACGACGGCGACGCCGACCGCTGCTTGGCCGTAGACCACGAAGGCAACGAGGTCGACGGTGACCAGATCATGGCGATCCTGGCCCTCGCGCTGAAGGCGTCCGGAAAACTGAAGGACGACGTCCTGGTAGCCACCGTGATGAGCAACCTCGGGCTCAAGATCGCATTGCGCGACGCTGGAATCACCCTCCGTGAGACCGCGGTGGGGGACCGGTACGTTCTGGAGGCAATGCGCGACGGCGGCTTCAGCCTTGGGGGAGAACAGTCGGGCCACGTGATCTTCTCCGATTACGCCACCACGGGCGACGGTGTCCTGACCGGTCTGCAGATCGCGGCCCAGGTGGCCGGGACAGGCCGCACCCTCCAAGACCTTGCCCGCGCCATGACCAAGCTGCCGCAACTCATGATCAACGTGAAGGGCGTAGACAAGTCGCGCGCCGCCACGGACGAAGGCGTCGCCGCTGCGGTGGCTGCCGCCGAACTCGAACTTGGTGACACCGGCAGGGTGCTCCTGCGGCCGTCGGGCACCGAAGCGCTGGTGCGCGTGATGGTGGAGGCCGCGGACATGGAAACCGCCACCCGCATATGCACTGAACTGGCCGGCATCGTCGAAGACCGCCTCGCTATTCCACGCGAACTGGCTCTCTAGGCCCGAAAGCACCAAACAACTGTGGCCCGTCTCCGTGAGGAGGCGGGCCACAGTTATTTCAACTGCTTACCTTTGGACCAGGTTGTCGCGGATCTCGGTGAGGAGCGTGACCGTGGGATCGGCCGCCGGCTCATCTTCCGAGATGCCCAACTCGGCGTTGCGGCGCTCGATGAGGTGGTTCATCGGAGCTACCACGACGAAATAGATTGCGGCGGCTACCAGGACGAAGTTGACGATCGCGGTCAGTAAAACCCCGAACTGCAGGTCATTTCCGTTGATGGTTACCTTCGCGAAACTGTCGAAGTTGGGGGATCCAACCAAGGCAGCGATCAGCGGCATAAGGACGTTCTTGACGAGTGCATCAACCACTGCACCGAAGGCGGCACCCATGACGACGGCGACGGCAAGGTCTACGACATTGCCCTTCAGAATGAAATTCTTAAATCCACTCAACATGGCACCAAGCTAGTGCATGCTTGTGAATTCGAAGTGAGCAGCCGTTCAATTCCCAGGAGTGTCGGGAACTTCCCTGGTTAATCAACCTCTAGGGGTAGCCCGGCGCCGCTTCGAGCCCAAAGTACTCCTCGAGGGTGCCGATGCCCCGCTTGGCCATATCCGTTGCAGCCTCAACCCCGATGAATCGCAAATGCCACGGTTCGTAGTAATAGCCGGTGATTTCATTGAGCATCCACGGGTACCTGACGACAAAGCCGTATTTGTAGGCGTTGGCCTTGGCCCAAACGGCGGCTGGTTGATCAGCGAAGCAGGGCTCGAAGCTGCACGCCCCGCCGCCGTCGCCGATGTCGAACGCCCAACCGGTCTGGTGTTCCGAGAAGCCGGGACGGGCCGAGGCCGTGTCCGCCGAGGCCTGGCCGCGCGTGCCCACGTAGCCGTTGTACGTGGCCGTTTGGGTCTGGAAAGAACGGTAACCGGACGCCAGAGTCATGGTGACGCCGGCCGACGCGGCTGCCGCGAAGAGCTTTTCGGCTGCTCCGGCGGTGGTGCTGTTGAGCAGGGACGCCTCTCCGCTGACTGCGAGTTGCACGCGTGGCTGTGCCAAGTCGGCAGGGACAAACTGCAAGGGGGTCAGCGGCCGGTGCTTGTTGACGATGACCCACTGGCTCGCCGGGTCGCTCAGGGAAAACTGCTGGGACAGCACACCCGACGGCGGAGCCTTCGACGGCGGTGCGCTCGACGGCGGCTCGCTCGCCGCTGCGGCGGGAACTGGCGTCGTGGTCGTCGGCGTCGGCGTTGCGGTCTGGGGGCCCGAAGAGGACGGTGCGGATGTGGGCGAAGCGCCCCGGGTATCCGGGCTGCAGGCCGCCAAGGCCGCCATTCCCACCCCTGCAGCAAGTATCGTTGTGAAGGACCTTCGGCTGGGACCGCAGTTGTAGCACATCCGTGCTAAACCTTTCGGAGCAGCATGCGGCGGATGGAATGGTCGGCGTCCTTGGTGAGGACAAGTTGCGCACGGCCACGGGTGGGGAGGACGTTTTCCTCAAGGTTGGGTTCGTTGATGCGCTTCCAAATGCCGCGTGCAGTGGCTTCCGCCTCGGCGTCGGAGAGCGTGGCGTAACGGTGGAAGTAGGATTCGGGCTGGGCGAACGCCGTGGTTCGAAGCTTGCGGAAACGGTCCACATACCAGTCTTCGATGTACGAGGTCTTGGCGTCAACGTAAATGGAGAAATCAAAGAAATCGCTCAGGGCCAAGCCTTGCCGGCCGTCCTGCCGGGGACGGGCGGGTGCCAACACGTTGAGGCCCTCAACAATGAGGACATCAGGCCGTCGGACCACCACTTCCTTGTCCGGGACGATGTCGTAGGTGACGTGCGAATACCAAGGAGCGCGGACCTCTTCGGCACCCCCTTTGATCGCACTCACGAATCGAAGCAAGGCCCGGCGGTCGTACGACTCCGGAAAGCCCTTGCGTTCGAGCAAATGCCGGCGCTTCAACTCAGCGAGCGGGTACAGGAACCCGTCGGTGGTGATGAGTTCGACGTTCGGAGTGCCAGGCCAACGGCGGAGCATCTCGCGCAGCACGCGGGCAATAGTGGACTTACCGACCGCCACCGAACCTGCGACGCCGATCACGAAGGGCGTGCGCTGGGTCTGCTCGCCAAGGAAGGTGGTTGTGGCTGCATGAAGCTGCTGTGACGCCTGGACATAAAGGTGCAACAAGCGGGAGAGCGGAAGGTAGACCTCGCGGATTTCCTTCATGTCCAGGGGATCGCCGAGGCCGCGAAGCCGGATGATGTCCTCTTCGTTAAGCGGCTGCTCCATCTGTGCACCCAGCCGGGACCACGTCTGCCTGTCCAGCTCCACGAACGGAGAGGAGCTGTCGCCGTTCGCTTCATTGCGTTGCAAAGTCACTATAGAGATTCTGCCCCTCCGTTGGCTGATCCGGAAATACAGCATGAACGGCGGGAAGATTTTGTGTGAGCATGCTCTCCGGAAAAGGTGCGCTATCCGGCATATTCCGCGGTCTGGCCTACGTGCGGGCCCGGATATCCTACGTCCATTTCGAGGGGCACCCGCTACTCTTGTAGGCATGTGTGGAATCGTAGGTTACGTTGGCAATTCATCCCGCCGGGCAGATGCCGGGCACTCGGCTCTCGACGTCGTGCTTGAAGGACTCCGGAGGCTTGAATACAGGGGCTATGATTCAGCCGGAGTTGCCGTGGTGGCTGATGGAACCATCGCAGCCCGGAAGAAGTCAGGAAAACTAAGCAATCTGCTGAACGAGCTCGAGAGAAATCCGCTCCCGGACTCGCTGACCGGCATCGGCCACACCCGCTGGGCCACACATGGTGGACCCACCGACCAGAACGCCCACCCGCATCTGGCGGATGGCGGACGCTTGGCCATGATCCACAACGGAATCATCGAAAACTTCGCCGAGCTCAAGCTGGAGCTCATCGCCAAGGGTGTCACTTTCGAGTCGGAGACGGACACCGAGGTAGCGGCAGCACTCCTGGGCGATATTTTCCGTAACCAGCTCAACGGGGACTCCTCCAACGGCAAGCTCACCAAAGCGATGCAGCTTGCCTGCCAGCGGCTCGAAGGTGCGTTCACGCTCCTCGCCGTGCACGCCGAGCGGCCGGACGTCGTCGTCGCCGCCCGTCGCAACTCCCCCCTTGTTGTAGGACTGGGGGAAGGCGAGAACTTCCTCGGCTCCGACGTCTCCGGTTTCATCGATCACACGCGCCGCGCCGTCGAGCTGGGCCAGGACCAGATCGTCACCATCACCGCCGAGACCGTGGAGATCACAGACTTCTTCGGGGCCCCCGCCCAGGGCAAGGAATACCACGTTGACTGGGACCCGGCTTCCGCGGAAAAGGGCGGCTTCAGCTCCTTCATGGAGAAGGAAATCCACGACCAGCCCGACGCAGTCACCCAGACCCTCCTCGGCCGCTCGGACATTAACGGCCACCTGACCTTGAGCGAGCTCCGGATCGACCCTGAGCTGCTGAAGCAGGTCAACAAAATCATCGTCCTGGCTTGTGGCACGGCCGCATACGCCGGGATGGTCGCCAAGTACGCGATCGAGAACTGGTGCCGCATCCCCACCGAGGTGGAGCTCGCGCATGAATTCCGCTACCGTGACCCGATCGTGGACGCCAACACCCTGGTGGTGTCCATCAGCCAGTCCGGCGAGACCATGGACACCCTGATGGCCGTTCGTTACGCCCGCGAACAGGGCGCCAAGACGATCTCCATCTGCAACACCAACGGATCCACCATCCCGCGCGAATCCGATGCTGTTCTCTACACCCACGCCGGTCCGGAGATCGCCGTCGCTTCCACCAAGGCGTTCCTGGCCCAGATCACGGCCGCGTACCTGCTCGGTCTCTACCTCGCCCAGCTGCGTGGAAACATCTTCTCCGGTCAGATCAAGGACGTCCTGGCGGACCTTGGCAAGATACCCGCCCACATCCAGAAGATCCTCGACAACGCGGGTCCCATCCGCGAGCTCGCCCGCAGCATGAAGGACGAGAAGTCGGTGCTGTTCCTGGGCCGCCACGTCGGCTTCCCGGTAGCGCTCGAGGGCGCGTTGAAGCTCAAGGAAATCGCGTACATCCATGCTGAAGGGTTCGCAGCCGGTGAGCTCAAGCACGGTCCGATTGCCTTGATCGACGAAGGGCAGCCCGTCTTTGTCGTGGTTCCCTCGCCTCGGGGCCGCGATTCCCTCCATGCGAAGGTCGTCAGCAACATCCAGGAAATCCGCGCCCGCGGTGCGCGTACCCTGGTGATCGCCGAGGAAGGCGACGAAGCCGTGCGGGCTTACGCCGAGCACGTTTTCTACGTCCCTCAGACGCCTACCCTGCTGATGCCGCTTCTCACCACTGTTCCGCTGCAGATTTTTGCTGCAGAGCTGGCCAAGGCCAAGGGATACGACGTGGACCAGCCGCGCAACCTCGCCAAGAGTGTGACCGTAGAATAGCCGCATGATTGTTGGCATAGGCGTAGACGTCGTAGACATAGAGCGCTTCGGGCGCCAACTCGAGCGGACCCCGGGCCTCCGTGACCGTTTATTTGTTCCCGCGGAACGCGAACTCAACACGCGGTCCTTGGCCGCGCGCTTCGCGGCCAAGGAAGCCGTAGCCAAGGTCTTGGGGGCTCCGGCGGGCATGAACTGGCAGGACTGCTGGATCGGCCTGGACCAGAACGGCCCCACCATCAAGGTTAAGGGCACCGTGCTGGCAGTCGCCGAGTCCATGGGCGTGAAGCGCTGGCACGTGTCCATGAGCCACGATGGCGGAATCGCCACTGCCATGGTCATCGCCGAAGCCTAGCAGCGCAAGTAACCATGATCAGCGCCTTCACCGGAACACAGATCAGGGCAGCGGAACAACCGCTTCTTGATGCCGGTGAAGGCGCTGTTCTCATGCAGCGCGCAGCATACGGACTGGCAAACGCCGTCGTGCGTGAACTGCGTTCGGAAGGCCGCCGCCTTTACGGCTCGAGCGTCACCGTGCTGGCGGGCAAGGGCAACAACGGCGGGGACGGTCTTTTCGCCGCGGCAATGCTCGCGAGGCGTGGCATGCGCACGACGGCGGTGCTCACCGCCGGTTCCGCCCATCCTGACGCCCTCGAGGCCTTCCATGACGTGGGCGGACGCGTCCACGTCTTGGACCGGGACAACGCCGAAGAACTGGCCGTGCTGATTGCCGGCGACGATGCAGTCATCGATGCCATCTTGGGCACCGGTGCCCGTGGCGGCCTCGGAGGCCCGGCCGCGGAATTAATTGCCGCCCTGGAGGAGCTAAGGCCCAGTCTGGTGGTGGCCTGCGATACTCCCAGCGGAGTGGACGCCGACACAGGCGAGGTCCACTGGCCTGTATTGGCAGCGCGGCTGACCGTGGCATTCGGGGGCATCAAAGCCGGGCTGATGGCCGACCCGGGTGAGGGCCGCGCCGGCCGCGTGATCCTCGTGCCCATCGGCATCGAGGAGCATCTTCCGGCACCTGCCCTGCGCCGCTTCTCCGCCCTTGACCTGGCCGCCGTGCTTCCTGAGCCGGGGCGTCGGGCCCAGAAGTACACCAGGGGAGTCCTGGGCATCGTGGCAGGTTCCGAGCGCTACACCGGGGCCGCGGCTCTCTGTGTCGAGGCCGCCTCCGCGGCCGGTGCGGGAATGGTGCGGTACCTCGGTCCGGAAGTCGTGGCGCGGCAGGTCCTGGTACGAACCCCCGAAGCCATCTGGGAGCCGGCCGAGCCCGGCCGGGTCCAGGCGTGGCTGCTCGGCCCTGGCTTGGACGGAGCCGAACAACTCCAGCGAGCCCGCGACGTGCTGGCCGTGGGGGCCAGCGCCGGCCAGCCCGCCGTCGTCGACGCCGGAGCCCTGGAGCTCCTGCCGGAACGCTGCCCGCCGAACTGGATTCTCACCCCGCACGCCGGGGAGCTCGCGGCCCTTCTCGGCCGAGGCGAGGTGCGCGTCACGCGGGAGGACGTGGAATCGCGGACCGTGCACTTCGCCCGGCTTGCGGCCGAGCACACCGGTGCCGTCGTCTTGCTCAAAGGTGCCACGACGGTAGTTGCTTCGCCTTCCGGGGCGGTCTTCAGCCAGTCGGATGGATGCGCGTGGATGTCAACGGCAGGCAGCGGGGACGTCCTTGGCGGGATTGTCGGCGCGTTGGCTGCGGCGTACGCGGAATCCGGGCTGGACGACGACGGACCCTTCGCAGCGTTGGGAATCGCCCCTGATGAGCGCTGGGCCGCGGTAGCCGCCGTCGGCGCGGGCATCCACGGAATGGCAGGCAGCGCAGCCTCGGCGGGCGGGCCATTGACCGCTTCCGATATTGCCCGGGCCGTCCCCGATGTCTTCCGATTTCTCGGGGAACATCGCGTCGGATGATCCCGGATGTTCCGTGAAAGTCGCATACTCTCGCTAGGCTGGCAGAAAGTTATCCGGCACTTGAAGGAGAACACATGGACGTTTGGCCAGGATCCGCATACCCGTTGGGAGCTACTTTCGATGGCACGGGAACCAACTTCGCGCTGTTCAGCGAGAAGGCGGAAAAGGTGGAATTGTGTCTCTTCGACGACGACGGAGAAGAGATTTCCTACACCGTCAGCGAGGTGGACGGCTACGTATGGCATTGCTACCTCCCGCATGTCCAGCCCGGACAGAAGTACGGCTACCGCGTGCACGGTCCGTATGACCCAGCTAACGGGCAGCGCTTCAATCCCAACAAGCTCCTCCTGGACCCTTACGCCAAGGCCATCCACCGGCAGATCGACTGGGACCCGGCGCTTTTCTCCTACAACATGGGGGATCCGGACTCCCGCAACGACAAGGACTCCGCGCCCCACATGATGATGGGCGTGGTCATCAACCCTTTCTTCGACTGGGACGGAGACCACCTCCCGCGGATCCCGTACCACCGTTCCGTGATTTACGAGGCGCATGTCAAGGGCCTGACCCAGCTCCACCCCGAGGTTCCTGAGGAGCAGCGCGGCACCTACGCCGGCGTCGCCCACCCGGCGGTGATTTCCCACTTGCAAAAGCTCGGCATCACCGCGATCGAGCTCATGCCGGTGCACCAGTTCACGAACGACGGCATCCTGCAGGACAAGGGGCTGAACAACTACTGGGGCTACAACACCATCGGGTTCTTTGCCCCGCACAACAGCTACAGCTCCAAGGGCGATACCGGCCAGCAGGTCCAGGACTTCAAAGCCATGGTCCGGTCCCTCCACCGGGCCGGCATTGAGGTCATTCTCGACGTGGTGTACAACCACACGGCCGAAGGCAACCACCTGGGCCCCACGCTGTCCTTCAAGGGGATCGACAACTCCGCGTACTACCGTCTGATGGAGGGCGACGAGAAGCACTACATGGACTACACGGGCACCGGCAACTCGCTGAACGTGCGCAGCCCGCATTCCTTGCAGTTGCTCATGGATTCCCTGCGCTACTGGGTCACCGAAATGCACGTGGACGGTTTCCGCTTCGACCTCGCATCCACCCTGGCCCGCGAATTCTATGACGTGGACAAGCTGTCCACTTTCTTCGAACTTATCCAGCAGGATCCGGTGGTTTCGCAGGTCAAGCTGATCGCCGAGCCGTGGGACGTCGGTCCCGGCGGCTACCAGGTGGGCAACTTCCCGCCGCAATGGACGGAATGGAACGGCCAGTACCGGGACACGGTCCGCGACTTCTGGCGGGGCGAGCCCTCCACCCTCGGTGAGTTCGCCTCCCGGTTGACCGGTTCGGCGGACCTTTACGAGCACTCCGGGCGCCGCCCGGTGGCTTCCATCAACTTCGTCACGGCCCACGACGGCTTCACCTTGGCCGACCTGGTGTCCTATAACGAGAAGCACAACGAGGCGAACGGCGAGGGCAACAACGACGGCGAATCCCACAACCGTTCCTGGAACTGCGGCGTCGAGGGGCCCACGGAGGACCCGAAGGTCCTGGGCCTTCGTGCCCGCCAGCAGCGGAACTTCATCGCCTCCATGCTCCTGTCCCAGGGAGTCCCGATGCTGCTGCACGGTGACGAGCTCGGCCGGACGCAGCGGGGCAACAACAACGGCTACTGCCAGGACTCCGAGCTGACCTGGATCAACTGGGACAGCGTGGACCAGCCCTTGGTGGAGTTCACGGCCGCGGTCAGCGCTTTGCGCGCCAAGCACCCCACCTTCCGGCGCAGCCGATTCTTCGACGGACGCCCGGTACTGCGAGGCGAAGGCGAGAGGCTTCCGGACATCGTATGGCTCGACGTCGACGGAACCACCATGACGCCGTCGGACTGGGACAGCGGCTTCGGCCGCTCCGTGGGCGTGTTCCTCAACGGCGACGGGATCCGCGGCCGGGACAACCAAGGCCGGCGCATCACGGACGTCAACTTCCTGCTCTACTTCAACGCCCACGACGACGAAGTCGGCTTCAAGGTGCCCTCGGACGAATACGCACCTGCGTGGGACATCATCATCGACACCGCCGGTGGCGGAGCCGACACCGAACCCGTGCAGGCGGAAGCGGTCCTGGGTGTTGGGGCCAAATCGCTCGTCGTGTTGAGGGCACACAGCGTCCCGGACACGGACCCGGACCATTCCGTGGCGGCGTCCCTCGCCGCGTTGTCGCAGACAACCACCACCGAAACGGCTTCCTTGACTGCCCCAGCCACGCCGGAACGCTCCACCCGGACGCTCCAGGCTGTACCGGAAGCAGCCCCTGAACCGAAAAAGCACCATGCTCCGGAGCCGAAGGCTGACCCCGAAACCAAGCCTGCCGCTGCGCCAAAGAAGCCCAGAAAGCCACGCGCCCACAAGAACGGGGGATCATGAGGACACCCGTCTCCACCTACAGGCTCCAGATCAGGCCGTCGTTCACGCTCCAGGACGCGGCGGCCCTCACGGGCTATCTGCGCGAGCTCGGGGTGGATTGGGTGTACGTGTCACCCATCCTGACGGCGGAGGAGGGCTCGGACCACGGTTACGACGTCACCGACCCCTCAACCGTTGATGCTTCGCGCGGCGGCGCCGAAGGGCTCGCCGCGCTCTCCAAGGCAGCACGGGAGGCCGGCCTCGGGGTCCTGGTGGATATCGTCCCGAACCACATGGGCGTTGCGTCGCCCCCGCAAAATGCTTGGTGGTGGTCCCTCCTCAAAGAGGGCAAGGCCTCCCGCTATGCGGAAGCGTTCGACGTCGATTGGGACTTCGCCGGCGGAAAGCTCCGGCTCCCGGTCCTCGGAAGCGACGACGACGTCGACAAGCTGGACGTGGTCGACGGCGAATTACGCTACTTCGACCACCGCTTCCCGCTGGCCGAAGGCAGCTATGCCGCGGGTGACAGCGCCAGGGACGTCCATGCGCGCCAACATTATGAGCTGGTCGGCTGGCGCCGGGCGGACGACGAGCTGAATTACCGCCGGTTCTTCGCAGTCAACACCTTGGCCGGGATCCGCGTCGAGATCCCATGGGTCTACGATGAAGCCCACTCGGAGATCGCCCGATGGTTCCGTGACGGGCTTGTTGACGGGTTGAGGATCGATCACCCCGACGGGCTCGCTGACCCTGCCGGGTACCTGGAGCGCCTCAAGGAAACCGCGGCCGGCTCCTATCTGCTCGTCGAGAAGATCCTTGAGCCAGGGGAGGAACTTCCGGAGAACTTCAACTGTGAGGGGACCACAGGCTACGACGCCCTCGCCGACGTCGACCGCCTTTTCGTGGATCCCGACGCCGAGGTGCAGCTTGATGCCTTGGATGCCAGGCTCCGGGGCACCGGCTCGCCCGTCGACTACCAGGCCATGATCCACGGAACCAAGCGGCGTATCACGGACGGCATCCTGCATTCGGAAATCCTCCGGCTCGCGCGGCTCGTCCCGGACTCTCCGGAGACGCCCAATTCAGGGGTAGCCAATCCGGAGGTGGCAGACGCCCTGGCCGAGACCATCGCCTCGTTTCATGTCTACCGGAGCTATCTCCCGTACGGCAAAGACACCTTGGTTGAGGCCGTTGAACGGGCTGCCCGCACCAGACCGGAGTTGGAACAGGTCCTCAAGGCGCTGCTTCCGCTGCTGCTCGACGCCGGCAGCGAACTGGGCCGCCGCTTCCAGCAGACCTCCGGCATGGTCATGGCCAAGGGCGTGGAAGACACTGCGTTCTTCCGCTACACGCGCCTTGGGACGCTGACCGAAGTGGGAGCGGATCCCACGGAATTCGCCTTGTCCGGGACCGGATTCCACGAGCGGATGGTACGTCGCCAGGCACTGCTGCCGCTGTCCATGACCACACTGACCACCCACGACACGAAACGCAGCGAAGACACCCGGGCCAGGATCTCCGCTATCTCCGAGGCGGTCGCCGAATGGGAAGCATTCGTGGATCGTATGCAGGAACTGGATCCGATTCCCGACGGGCCACTCGCAGTCCTCGTATGGCAAGCCATCGCGGGTGCCTGGCCGGCCAGTCGTGAACGCCTCCAGGGTTATGTCGTCAAGGCTGCACGCGAAGCCGGCAACTCCACCAGCTGGACCGAGCCGAACGAAGAGTTCGAAGCGAAGCTGGCTTCCGCCGTCGACGCCGTCTTCGACGTGCCGGAGGTGACGACCGCCCTGGAAGAGTTCGTTGCGCTCGTGGACCCGTATGGGACGTCCAACTCATTGTCGGCAAAGATTGTCCAGCTGACCATGCCGGGGGTACCGGACGTCTACCAAGGCACGGAGTTCTGGGATCGTTCACTTACCGACCCGGACAACCGGCGCGCGGTCGACTTCGAACGGCGGAGGGCCGCTCTCGCAGCCCTCGACGCCGGTGTCCAGACTGAAGCGAGGGACGAGCTGGCCAAACTGCTGCTGACTTCCCGGGCCCTGCGGTTGCGCCGGGACAGGCCGGAGCTTTTCGGTGGCTACAGTGCTGTCAATGCGGAGGGTCCCGCGGCCGAACATCTCATCGTCTTTGACCGTGGCGCCCTTGCCGCCGGTGGCGGTGCCATCACCTTGGCAACCAGGCTCCCGCGGAAGCTTCAGCGGAACGGCGGGTGGCAGGACACGTTCATTCGTCTTGGGAGCGCAGTCCAGGATGAACTGACAGGCAACAGTTACCCTGCGGGCGAGGTTCACGTCGGGAGGCTTCTGCAGAGATACCCGGTGGCCTTGCTTGTGCCCATTGGCTAGCCAGAGCACCAACAACGGCGGGCAAACGAAGCCCGAACGAGACAATTGAGGGGAAGCGATGGCCGAGAAGACCAGCGCGGGGAAACAGTTCAGCGTGTGGGCCCCGTTTGCAGAATCTGTCACTTTGCTTGCGGAGGGTCAGCACCACGAAATGCGGTCGAACGACGACGGCGCCGCGGGCTGGTGGACGGCAGACGTACCCCGGCGGGCCGGAACTGACTACGGCTATCTGGTGAACGGGGAGGGGCCCTTTCCCGATCCGAGGTCGCAGCGCCAGCCGGACGGGGTCCATGCCCTTTCCCGCACCTTCGACGCCACGTCCTATGCCTGGAACGACTCGGATTGGGCGGGACGCGGGCTCGGTGGCGCAGTCATCTACGAGCTCCACCTCGGTACCTTCACCCCGGAAGGCACGCTGGACGCGGCCGCGGAAAAACTGGACTACCTCGTTGAATTTGGAATCGACTTCGTGGAGCTTCTGCCGGTCAACGCCTTCAACGGCCCCCACAACTGGGGATACGACGGCGTGCTGTGGTTCGCCGTCCATGAGGCCTACGGGGGACCGGAGGCCTATCAGCGATTCGTGGATGCCGCGCATGCTGCCGGACTAGGTGTGATCCAGGATGTGGTCTACAACCATCTGGGGCCTAGCGGGAATTACCTGCCGAAATTCGGTCCATACCTGAAGTCCGGCGAAGGCAACACGTGGGGCGACTCAGTGAATCTGGACGGTCCAGGTTCTGACGAAGTCCGTCAACACATCCTGGACAACGCCGCTATGTGGTTGAGCGAGTTCCACGTGGACGGGCTGCGCCTAGACGCCGTACACGCCCTGCGCGATGAGCGGGCCGTCCATATCCTGGAAGACCTAGCCAGCCTCGCGGATGGCATCGAAGCGGAAACAGGCGTCCCCAAGACCTTGATCGCGGAATCGGACCTGAACAATCCGCGCCTGATCTACCGCCGGGATACCAATGGCTACGGGCTGGAAGGGCAGTGGAGCGACGACTTCCACCACGCCGTGCATGTGAACCTCACTGGGGAGACAGCTGGCTACTATGCGGATTTCGATTCCTTGGGCGCACTGGCGAAGGTGCTTGAACACGGTTTCTTCCACGACGGGAGCTACTCGAGCTTTCGCGGCAGGCATCATGGCCGCCCCATCCGCCCGGGGCTCGTTCATCCTGCCGCGTTGGTGGTCTGCAACCAAAACCACGATCAAATCGGCAACCGCGCGGCCGGTGATCGCCTGAGCTCGAGCCTGTCCTACGGCAGGCTCGCGCTGGCCGCCGTGCTGACTATGACGTCGCCGTTCACTCCGATGCTCTTCATGGGCGAAGAATTCGGTGCGTCCACGCCTTGGCAGTTTTTCACCTCGCATCCTGAGGAATGGCTGGCTGAGGCGACGGCACAGGGCCGGCTCAAGGAATTCGAACGGATGGGCTGGGACCCTGCGTTGGTGCCCAACCCCCAGGATCCGGAGACGTTTGAACGTTCCAAGCTCAAGTGGGAGGAAGCACACGACGGCGATCACGCCCGATTGCTGGACCTTTACCGGGCGCTGGCGAACCTCAGGCGCTCGACTCCGGAGCTTGCGGGCGGCGGATTCACTGACACACACGTCGACTTCAGCGAAGAGGACAAATGGCTGGTTCTTAGCAGGGGCGCCGTAAGGGTTGCCTGCAACTTCGGGGACCGGACCCTGACGAAGGCGATGGATGGCGAAGTCCTGCTCGCCACGGACTCCACGGCCGCCGTCGGGAACCGAAAGCTGACCCTCCCGGGCGAGAGCGCCGCCGTCGTGCGCCTTAAGTAAGGCGGTGGCCGCCCCGAATAGTGAGCTCCGGCTCCCCGGCACCTCACCGCAGACTCCATGGGGGATGGCCCGGTAAATGTGTTTGAGGTAGGCTCCGCAACATGCTGCTGCGCGGTCGAAAACAAAACTGGGGATTTCGTCGAATTCCGCGATCTTGCGAACGTTTCCTCCGAAATTTGGTTCAAGCGCTCGACAGGCTGATTACTGCGGAGCGCCTGCGGAACTATCCGATGATTTTCATAGTCCTGGGTGCGCTCATGACGGTCGTTTCGTCCGCGCAGCGAGTAATTGATCCCGGAGCGCGGGGGGCATTTCTCCCTGACTATCTCGCACATTGGACGGGAGGCGGACTCCTTCTATCTGGTGAGCGTGAAGGGCTGTACGACCCCGCAATCCAGTTGGGGCATCAGGTTACAGCCTTGGGTCCGACCGCCTACTTGGCATGGTTTGTTTCTCCTCCACTCGTCGCGGCCCTGTACGCACCCCTTTCAGTTTTGAACTACAACGTGAGCGCGGCATGCTGGGTAGTCTTGAGCGCTTCGATGTTGATCTGGTGTGTTCATAGCCTTGGCTTCCTCGCCCCGAACCTCATGCGACGACGGCGCAAATATGTGTTCCTGGCAATATTCGCTTCCGCACCGGTTCTTGAATTAGTGGGTGGCGGGCAGGATTCTGCGTTCGTACTCGCCGTTTGGCTCGTCGGGCTGCGCCTCATGGCAACGCGCCGTCAAGGCCTCGCGGGGGCGGCTATTGGTCTTGGGTTCTTGAAACCCCAGCTGGTAGTTCTAGTCCCATTCGTCCTGCTTTTCACTCGAAAATACAGGGCACTCGCAGCCTTCGTGGCGGTTGTGGCGGGACTGTCTGGGGTATCGGTACTACTCATTGGAATCGACGGAATCCAACATTGGGCGGCCGCAATCACTAGTTCGGTCTACACCGAACAGGTCCAGCAAGGCCAAGCCTGGAAGATGGTGAGCCTTCCGGCGTTCATCATCGCCATTCTGCCGCCGGGATGGAGTGCTTGGCTCGCCACATACGTGGGGTGGGCATTCATCGCCATCGGTTTTGTTTTTCTCCTCCAAAGAATCCGGGCAGCCAGTACTACCACTGTGGACACCCAAGCCGTCTGGGTGGCCACGCTGGCAACCACCGTCGTTTTCTCGCCCCATCTAATGATCTACGACGCTATCCTGCTCGTCCCCGTCGCGCTCTTTCTCTTGGAACGGCGCCCGTCTGCTTTTATCCGTGTGATGTTGGTGGCAGCATTCGTGCTGATGTGGCTGGCTCCGGCGCTGCACGTGCTGTCCTTATCGGTGCCTTGGCCCTTTGCGGCTGTAAGTGCCCCTTGGGCGTCGTTACCCTTAACCGCCCTCTGGGTCGAATCGCTAAAGGAGGTACTGACCCGGCGCAGCCCGTCCCCACAATCAGCGATGGTGAATTTGGACCCTGGTAAGTGACCGCGCCCACATGACGGACATCGCACTTCGAGCCTCGAAGGCGGTGGCAGGATGGTAGGTATGACTTATTCGGCTGCGGAAAACCGCTATGAAACCATGCCCTACCGCCGCGTCGGACGCAGCGGCCTCAAACTTCCCGCGATCTCGTTGGGACTATGGCACAACTTCGGCGACGACAAGCGTTTCGAAGAGCAGCGCGCCATCCTCCGCCGGGCGTTCGATCTGGGAGTCAACCACTTCGACCTCGCCAACAACTATGGCCCGCCGGACGGTTCGGCTGAAACGAACTTCGGCCGCCACCTGAAGGACGACTTCAAGCCGTACCGCGACGAACTCGTCATTTCCACCAAGGCCGGTTACTACATGTGGCCCGGCCCCTACGGAGAATGGGGCTCCCGCAAGTACCTGCTCTCCAGCCTCGACCAGTCGCTTCAGCGCATGGGACTGGACTACGTGGACATCTTCTACAGCCACCGTCCCGATCCCGAAACCCCGCTGGAAGAAACCATGGGTGCCTTGGACCACGCGGTCCGTTCCGGCAAGGCCCTCTACGCCGGAATCTCCTCCTACACCCCGGAGCAGACCCTCGAGGCAGCCCGGATTCTCAAGGAGATGGGCACGCCGCTGCTCATCCACCAGCCCAGCTATTCCATGCTCAACCGCTGGACCGAGAACGGTTCGCCCAACCTTTACGAAACGCTGGACCAGGTTGGCGCTGGATCCATCGCCTTCTCCCCGCTGGCACAGGGGATGCTCACCAACCGGTACCTGAACGGAATCCCCGCGGATTCACGCGCCGCCAAGGAACGGTTCCTGTCCGAATCAGCGCTGACCGAGGAAAAGCTGAGCCGGGTGCGAGGTTTGAACGCCATTGCCGAAGGACGCGGCCAGACCCTCGCCCAGATGGCCATCGCCTGGATCCTGCGCGCTCAGCCCAAGGGTTCGCCTGTGACCTCGGCGCTTGTCGGGGCGTCCAGCGTGGCCCAGCTAGAGGACACCGTGTCCGCGATCAACAACCTCGACTTCACGTCGGAGCAACTGACAGCGATTGACGAGTTCGCCGTCGAATCCGACATCAATCTGTGGGCGCAGAAGTAGATTCGGAAACTTAACACACTTGCGGGGCCGGCTGGGAACAAAGCCGGCCCCGTTTGGGTTGGCTACAATGCTAAGAGCGCCGAATGGCGCTGTGCCTTTAAGACGCCGTCGTACATTCAGGTACTGACGCGCTAGGCACTGAGGTTAGTTCTCAAAGGAGTTCCGTGTCTTCACATCCGATTCGTGTCGCCATTGTCGGCGTAGGTAACTGCGCCGCTTCGCTGGTCCAAGGTGTCCACTACTATCGCGATGCCGACCCCCAGGCCACGATTCCGGGTCTGATGCATGTTGAGTTCGGCAAGTACCACGTCAACGACGTCCAGTTCGTCGCTGCCTTCGACGTCGACAGCAAGAAGGTCGGCCTCGACCTCGCTGACGCCATCGGCGCCAGCGAGAACAACACCATCAAGATCGCCGACGTGCCTTCCACTGGTGTGACCGTGCAGCGCGGCCACACCCTGGACGGCCTGGGCAAGTACTACCGCGAGACCATCGTCGAGGCCCCGGAAGAGGCAGTGGACATCGTCGCCGCACTGCGCGAAGCCAAGGCCGACGTCATGGTCTGCTACCTGCCCGTTGGTTCCGAGGACGCCGCGCACTTCTACGCCCAGTGCGCCATCGACGCCGGCGTTGCCTTCGTCAACGCCTTGCCCGTCTTCATCGCGGGCACCAAGGAATGGGCCGACAAGTTCACCGCCGCCGGCGTGCCGATCGTCGGCGATGACATCAAGAGCCAGATCGGCGCCACGATCACCCACCGCGTCATGGCCAAGCTCTTCGAAGACCGCGGCGTCACGCTGGACCGCACGTACCAGCTCAACGTCGGCGGCAATATGGACTTCAAGAACATGCTGGAGCGCGACCGCCTGGAATCCAAGAAGATCTCCAAGACCCAGGCCGTGACCTCCAACGTCGAGGCCGTCCTGCACGCCGACGACGTCCACATCGGCCCGTCGGACTACGTCGCCTGGCTCGATGACCGCAAGTGGGCGTTCGTCCGCCTCGAAGGCCGCAACTTCGGCGATGCCCCGGTGTCGCTCGAGTACAAGCTTGAGGTCTGGGACTCCCCGAACTCGGCCGGCGTGATCATCGACGCCATCCGCGCCGCCAAGATCGGCCTGGACCGTGGCATCGGCGGCCCGCTGCTCTCTGCTTCAAGCTACTTCATGAAGTCCCCGCCGGAGCAGTTCAACGACGACCTCGCCCGCGAAAAGGTCGAGGCCTTCATCCGAGGCGACGTCGAGCGCTAACCCCGGCTCACCTATATCGGCTTTTGGCCGGACGCTCGCTCACGTATGCCGGGTTTTGGGTGGACGCTCGCTCACTGATACGTGAGCGGGCGTCTGTCATTTAACGCCGGCTCACTACACGGCGCCGGCAAAGCCGGATGCGACGGCGGGATCAACCCACGCCGATCGCAGTGCCTTCTTGATCTTCTTGGTAGCCAGCTCGAAACCATCCGCCAAATCGTCCCTGCGGAACACGAGGACGGTCCATCCGGCCGCTTCGAAGGCCTTGTTCCGGCGTCGATCACTTAGTGTCTGCGCCTCCGCGAGGTGATGGCCGCCGTCGTACTGAATGGCGACCCGCCTTTGACGGAACCCCAAATCGGCTGACGGCGAGAACGGATCGTCACTTCGCAACTTGAGTTGAAGTTCGGGTTCGGGAATTCCAGCGTCCAGCATGGCCAAGCGAAGCAGGGACTCTGGCGCCGAATCCGCGCCTACGCGCATCAGTTCGAGCGCCTGCCGGGCACGCACGACGCCCTGCAAATTTGGATGTCGCTCCACCAAGGCGTGCAGTTCTTCAAGGGTCGCGAACGGTGTGTCTCGTCCTTCCAACGCCTGGCGGGGTACGCGAATCAGCTCGTCGCCCGTACAGACGAGGTCGTTCAAAGGCAGCAGCCGCGCCATGTCCAGCCAAGTGCGTGGGCGCGTGCTTATGCGTATTCCATCAACGGATTCGACCTCGTCCTCGGCCGCGATCACCCTATGCCCGATCACGCCTTTCCGACGCGCTCCAGGCACCGATCGCGGCTTGCTGAGGTGCAGTTCCGTCGAATCGGCAAGCCACGGCGGAAGGCAGGAACAGCGAAGGCGCGCTGCCGTCACATGGGAGATCCAGGCCCCTGGGGTAGCGGCCGACAGCGCACGGGCGGCGGACTCAAGATCGAAGTCCCAGTCGATCGGACGGTAGAGGCTGCGGCTGACGCGTTCGACGTCGGCGCGAAGCAGGCGGCTGCGCGGGACACCTTGGGCTTGGGCCTGGGTGAGCGTGAACGGACCTGAAAGCAGTTCAGCGGGAAGGGCAAACTCGTTTCGCATACCCGCATTGTGCCGCAAACCGACCGGTGCCCGCAGAAGTTATCCACAGGTCCGGGATTCGGCTGTAGAACCTGTCGTCCTCGTGGGCCTGTAGGTGAGCGAGGGCTTCCCGAAAAGTGCCCTATAGGTGAGCGAGCGTTCGTCGAAAGTGCCACACATGTGAGCGAGGGTCAGAAGAGGCCCACCGGATTTCCGTGCTCATCGACGTCCATCCGCATCGCGGCGGGCTCCTTCGGCAAACCGGGCATGGTCATAACTGCACCTGTCAGTGCGACAATGAAGCCCGCTCCGGTCTTGGGAATCAGCTCGCGCACGTGCACCGTGAACCCTTTGGGGGCGCCCAACTGAGAGGCGTTGTCGGTGAATGAATACTGTGTCTTTGCCATGCAAACGGGCATTCCGCCCCAGCCGTTTTTCCGGATGTCCGCCAGGCGCCTGAGCGCAGGGACCGAGAACTCAACGCCGTCGGCGCCGTAGATTTCCTGTACGATCGTGCGGATTTTGTCCTCCACTGACAGGCTCAGAGGGTACAAGTGCCGGAAGTCCGACGGCGCTGCTGCCGCTACCGCCGCGGCGACCTTCGCCGCTAGCTCATCACCGCCGTCGCCCCCGCCACCTCTGCCCCAGACGTCCGCCACCGCCGCCTGGACTCCCTCCTGGGCGCACCAAGCCAGCAGCCATTCGAGCTCTTCTGTTGTGTCCGTCGCGAATTTGTTGATTGCAACAACGGGGGTGACGCCAAACTTCTCGACATTGTGCACATGCCGTTTCAAGTTCTCGACGCCGGCCGCAAGCGCCTCGACGTTGGGCTCCTTGAGAAGCTCCTTCGGGACGCCGCCCTGCATCTTCAGAGCCCTAATCGTCGCGACCACGACGACGGCCGACGGTGCCACGTCTGCGATGCGCGACTTGATGTCCATGTACTTTTCGGCACCAAGGTCGGCGCCGAATCCGGCCTCCGTGACCACAATGTCGGCGAGCTGTTGGGCCGTTCGCGTGGCGATGAGCGAGTTGCAGCCGTGCGCGATATTGGCGAACGGGCCGCCATGCACCAGAGCCGGGGTTCCTGCGATCGTCTGCACGAGATTCGGTTTGATGGCGTCCTTCAACAGCATGGTCAGCGCACCCTGGACACCGAGATCGGCCACGGTGACCGGCCGCCGGTCATAGCTGTATCCGAAAGTGATGCGGCCGAGGCGCTCGCGGAGATCATCCAAGTCCGTTGCGAGGCAGAAGACGGCCATGATTTCGGAGGCCACGGTGATGTCGAAACCGTCCTGTCGGGGTACGCCTTGAGCGGGCCCGCCCAGGCCGATGATGACCTCGCGAAGCGAGCGGTCGTTCATATCGAGGACCCGTTTGAACGTCATACGCCGCGGATCAATGTTGAGCTCGTTGCCTTGGAATATGTGGTTGTCCACGAGGGCCATCAGGGCATTATTGGCCGAGGTGATCGCGTGGAAGTCGCCGGTGAAATGCAGGTTGATCTCGTCCATGGGAAGAACTTGGGAGTAGCCGCCCCCGGTCGCGCCTCCCTTCATCCCGAGGATCGGTCCAAGGGACGGTTCGCGTAGCGCGATCATCACGCGGTGCCCGGCCCGCGCCAAGGAATCGGCGAGGCCTACCGTGGTTGTCGACTTCCCCTCACCCGCCGGGGTCGGGGACATAGCCGAGACGAGGACTATCTTGCCCGCGCGTTTGGCGTCCGGGAGAAGGAGCTTGGCCGGATCGATTTTCGCCTTGAACCGGCCATACAGTTCCAACGCATCGATGTTGATCCCGGCACGCTCCGCGATCTCCTCGATGGGACGTATCGCTGCATTCTGGGCAATTTCGAGGTCGCTCAAGATCTTGTCTTCAGACATCCTTGTCCTCAACTCTGTGCGGAACACTATCCGCGACAATCTATCAGTCGTGCCACCCGTAGGTGAGCGGGCGTCGTCGGAATTGCCCTGATAGGTGAGCGAGCGTTTGGGGAATTGCACTGATAGGTGAGCGAGCGTTTGGGGAATTGCCCTGATAGGTGAGCGAGCGTTTGGGGAATTGCCCTGATAGGTGAGCGGGCGTCGCCGGGAGGGGGCTTGTTTGTGAGCGCGGGTCTAGCTTGGGCGGACGAGGACAGCGCCGATGGCTGCGTGGTAGCTCTCGAGCGCGATGGCTGCCGTCCTCTGCCAGCCGAAGGCCTCCGCATGAACTGCAGCGGCACGGCCCATGTCTTCGCGGGTCCGGGGATCGTCGTACAGGGCTTCGATGACGTCGGCCCAGCGGGAAGGATCGTGGCCGTTGACCAAAATACCCGTCCGCCCGTCGGCAACGGCACGGGACAGGCCGCCCACGTTGGTAGCGACCACCGGAGTGCCGCAGGCCTGCGCCTCCAGGGCAACAAGCCCGAACGATTCGCTGTAGGAAGGCATCACCACGACGTCGGCTGAACGGAACCAGCCCGCCAGCTTCGGCGCCTTGACCGGCGCGCGGTGCGTTACGACGTCGTCGAGCCCAGCGGCCGTGATGAAGGACTGCAGATTGAAGTCCTTGGCGCCGCTCAAGGCGCCCAGGATGGTCAGTTCGAGGTCGATGTCGGGCCGCCGCTTGCGGAGGATGCCTGCAGCCTCGATGAATACTTGCGGGCCCTTGAGCCGCTGGATGCGTCCGGCGAAGAGCAAGTGGAAACTGCCGGGCCGGACTCCAAGCTCGGCGCGGGACCGGGCCCGGAACGCGGGAGTGAACACGGTGAGGTCAACGCCCGGGGGAGCGATGTCGATGTGGTCGAAATCGGCGTCGTAGTGCGATACAAGCTCCTGGGCTTCGGCAGGAGTGTTGGCCACGAGGCGCGTGGCTCCGTCCACGATCCGCTGTTCGCCGTCTTCACGCAGGCGCGGCTCCGGCCGCTCGCCGGATTCGAGCACCAGGTTCTTGACCTTCGCCATCGTGTGCATCGTGTGGATCAGCGGCACGTTCCACAGTGCGGAGAGTTCGAGGCCGGCCACACCGGACACCCAGTAGTGCGAATGGATGGCGTCGTAACGGCCGTGCGGTTGCCGCTGCCGGATCCTCTCGACCTCGGCAACCATGGCGTGGAGGAGGTCGGGAAGTTCCTCCTTGGGCAATTTCCGGGGCGGGCCTGCCAGGACGTTGTGGACGCAGACCCCGGGCCCGGGATGTTCGACGGCGGGCTGCCCGGCGGACGTCGAACGCGTGAAGATCTCTACCTCCACGCCGAGATCAGCCAACGCCATGGCCAGCGCCCGGACGTAGACATTCATGCCGCCCGCATCGCCCGAACCCGGCTGCTCCATGGGCGAAGTATGGAGGGACAGGAAGGCCACGCGACGGATCAACGACACCGCTACCTCCTGTATCCAACGCAATTCAACAAGCTCCGCAAAGCGATAAATCCTCTGCGTCCCAGCGAAAACACTACTCCTGAGCTCCCCGGCATTGCAGCCGGCCCACCAGCGCCAGCATCGTAGGGCGGGCTGATACCGTAACGGACGTGAGCCAATCAATCAGCGAAGCAGGAGCGCCGGCGGCCGTTAGCTACGAGATCCGGCCAGCCCAGGCAAGGGACTGGCCCGGGATCTGGGCTGTCCTGGAACCCGTGATCCGTGCAGGCGAGACCTTCACCTGGGACCGCGATACTACAGAAGAAACTGCCCGGGGCAAGTGGTTCAAGGAAGCGCCCGGCCTGACCTTTGTGGCAGTGCGCGACGGCGACGTGCTGGGTACCGGTGAACTGCACGCCAACCAAGGTGGCGGCGGAAGCCACGTGGCCAACGCCGGCTACATGGTCCATGCCGATCACGGCGGGCAAGGAATCGCCCGGGCACTTTGTGCCTATTCCTTGGTTGCCGCCCGGGACGCCGGGTTCAAGGCGATGCAGTTCAACGCCGTCGTCGAAAGCAACGTCCGCGCAGTGGGACTATGGCAGTCCATGGGGTTCCGCATCCTTGCGACCATCCCCGAGGCCTTCCATCATCCGACCCTCGGCTACGTGGGGCTGCACGTCATGTACCAGGAGCTCTAAAAGCTTTGCACAATCGTGGCCGCGGCGTAGTCTGCCGTGCATGGACGCAACGCCCAGGACTGGATTCGATCCCCTCGCCGCTGTCCGCGGGGATGCGCGGGAGGACGGGGCCCCTTCAGGCTGCGATCTCCTGCTGACAGGCACCGTGTTCCAAGACATTATCTTTACCGGACTGGACCGCAGCCCGGAACCGGGGACTGAAGTGTGGAGCCAAGGCATGGGGACCTGCCCCGGCGGCGTGGCCAACCAAGCCATCGCGGCTGCCCGGCTTGGGTTGCGGACCAGCCTCGCCGCGGCCTTCGGGGATGACGGATACGGGGACTTCAACTGGCGAATCCTGGAAAGCCAAGAGCACGTGGACCTCTCCCTGTCCAGGCGGTTCAAGGGCTGGCATTCTCCGGTCACCGTCTCCTTGTGCGTCGATCAGGATCGTTCCATGGTCACCCACGGCCATCCCTCGCCCATGAGCGCTTCGGAACTGATTGGCGAGCCGCCCAATGCGCTCGCCGCCGTCGCGGATCTCGGCGAGGAGCCAGAGCCCTGGATGCTGGCGGCGACGAAAGCCGGCGTCAAATTCTTCGGCGACGCCGGATGGGATCCGACGGGAGAGTGGTCTTCAAGGCGGCTGGACCAGCTCAGCAATTTCCACGCCTTCATGCCGAACCAACGGGAAGCAATGGCCTTCACCGGCAAAGACAACCCCTGGTCCGCGCTCTACACCCTCGCCGACCGCGTTCCGGTGGCTGTAGTGACGCTGGGAGCGCAAGGAGCCATGGCCGTGGATTCCGAAACCGGCGAGGAGGAGTGGGTGCCGTCCCTCCCCGTGACGGCGTACGACCCCACCGGAGCGGGCGACTGCTTCGGCGCGGCGTTTATTGTGGGCTGCCTGGCCGGATGGCCTTTGGGAGACCGGCTCCGTTTTGCCAACCTTTGCGCCTCGCTGGCGGTGCAGGAAGTGGGCGGCTCGCTCGCTGCGCCTGGTTGGGGTGACATCGCCGACTGGTGGCAGCGAGCGAACGCCCGGAGGGAGCGGCAGTCCAGCCAGTGGCTCAAACGGTTCGCTTTCCTTGAGGACATTGTGGCGGATGTCCCGCCCGGGGCCCAACGTCGTGCGACAGCCACGATCGCCCACAACTCGGACGCCTGAGCGGCGTTCACCCCGGTCAGCTCGCTCACCCCCAGTCAACCCACACGTCGTCGCGGCACTAGAATCGTGAGGGTGACTTACGAAGCAGCTGCCAGTTTCGAGCCCTCGACGAAATCGGGTTCGGCAACGGTCCTCGAACGATCAGCCGTCATCGACTTGGACGCCATCCGGCACAACGTACGCCAATTCGTGGCTATCGCCTCGCCCGCAAACGTCATGGCCGTGGTCAAGGCCGACGCCTATGGGCACGGGGCGGTGCAGGTGGCGCGGGCAGCCCTTGAGGCCGGCGCCCGATGGCTCGGTGTTGCCCATATTTCGGAAGCTTTGGCGCTGCGCGCTGCTGGAATTGACGCCCCCATGCTCGCCTGGCTGCACACCACCCAAAGCAACTTCCAGGCGGCAGTCGCGGCCGGCGTCGACGTCGGGATATCCGGCTGGGAGCTGGACGCGGTGGTCGCTGCGGCACGGGAACAGGAACGACCGGCCCGCATCCACCTCAAGGTGGACACCGGCCTGGGCCGCAACGGCTCCACCATCGCCCAATGGGACAAATTGGTGGGCCAGGCCATGGAGTACCAGGACGAGGGCCTCCTGCGCGTGGTGGGCATCTTCTCGCACTTGGCCGTGGCAGATGAACCGCACCGTCCCGAGACCGATGAGCAGTTGGCAGCCTTCCGGGAAGCAATTGCCGTGGCCGAGGACGCCGGAGTGGACACCGAAGTCCGGCATCTGGCCAACACTCCCGCCACGCTTTCGCGCCCGGATGCCCACTTCGACCTCGTCCGCGTGGGGCTCGGGCTTTACGGGCTGTCCCCTTTCGAAGGGCAAAACTCCGCGGAACTTGGTCTCCGCCCGGCCATGACAGTGCGCACCCTCGTTTCCAATTGCAAGCGGGTGCCGGAGGGCCAGGGGGTGTCATACGGACTCAATTACCGGACGTCCAGCGAGAGTGCCTTGGGCCTGATCCCGCTCGGTTATGCCGACGGCGTGCCGCGCGTCGCCACCGGCGGACCGGTGCGGGTCAACGGAGTCAACTATCCCGTTGTGGGTCGGATCGCCATGGACCAGATGGTCATCGACCTTGGGAACGCGGTGACGGACGAAGCCGGCTGGCTGGGCGCCGAAGCTGTCATGTTCGGTGACGGCGCCGACGGCGGCCCGACGGCGGACGACTGGGCAGCCGCCGCGGGAACCAACAACTATGAGATTGTCACCCGCATCAGCCCACGCGTGCCGCGGATTTACATCAATGAGACTCCGGGGGCGGATGTCCGGTGAGCGGGGCCTCGATTGACCAGACCCCGTTGAGTGATGCGTTGTGGGAACGGACCGTCAAGGTCGCGACGGCGGAGCAGACACACGCTTTGGGCTCGGCGCTCGCCGGGGTCCTTGAACCCGGTGACCTGCTGGTTCTGACAGGCGAACTCGGTGCCGGCAAGACCACCTTCACGCAGGGACTCGGCGAGGGACTGGGTGTCCGTGCAGGCGTCATCTCGCCCACGTTTGTCCTGGTGCGCATCCACCCCAACCTGCCGGACGGACCCCGGCCCGGCGGCCCCGATCTGGTCCACGTTGATGCTTACCGGTTGGCATCCGCCGCGGAAATCGACGACATCGACCTCGAAAACACCATGGACAACTCCGTGACAGTGGTCGAGTGGGGGCGCGAGCGCGTGGAACACCTTTCGGATAGTCGCCTGGACATCGAAATGCACCGGACGGTGGGCGGCACGGAGAGGGCGGCAACGCGCCATGAAGCAGGCCAGGACGCCGTGCTGGACTTCGACCCGGAGGACGACGACGAACCGCGCACCATCGTTTTCCGCGGCTTTGGCCCTCGTTGGAGCGCCGTGCCCGAAATACTGGAGGAGAACGCCTGATGCTGATCTTGGCCATTGATACTTCAGCCGTGGCGAGTGCGGCACTCATCTGTGACGATGCCATGGAAGGCGTGCTGGAATCTTTCGCCACCGAGGACACCCGCAGCCACGCCGAGGTCCTGGCGCCCGGCATTGAGAAGCTCTTGGCAGACGCCGGTGTAAGCGGCGCGGACATCGACCTCATCGTCACCGGCGTCGGCCCTGGGCCGTTCACGGGCCTCCGGTCAGGGATTGCAACCGCCCGCACTTTGGCATTTGCCTGGAACAAACCCCTTTTCGGTCTCATGAGTCTGGATGCGATCGCATTGGAAGTGGCCGAGTCAACGGAGGCGCAGGCCGAGTTCCTGGTGGCCACGGATGCGCGTCGCAAAGAGGTCTACTGGGCGCGCTACACGCTCAACGATGGCCAGCTCCCGCAACTCGTGGACGGTCCGCACGTCGGTTTCGCCTCGGAGTTGCCCGATCTTCCCGTCTTCGGTGCCGGCGGCGGCATCTACGCGGACGTGGTCAACGCGAACGAGGAATTCAGCACCACCCAGCCCGACGCCGCCTCGTTGGGTCAGTTCGCCATGGCCCTCCTGGCGGCCGGAGCGGAACTGCCGGATTCCACACCCTTGTATTTGCGGGAATCCGACGCGCAAGTGCCGGGCCCTAGAAAGCGTGCCCTGTGAACCCCTCGTACCAGTTCAAGCTCGACGGCGTGACCTTACGCGACATGACTGCCGACGATGTCACCGCGGTCGAGGTCTTGGAGCGCCGGCTCTTCCCGGTGGACGCGTGGCCGATGCAGATGTTCTTCGACGAACTTGCCCAGGTTGATACCCGCCGTTATGTCGTGGCCGAGGCCGATGGGCAGATTGTGGCCTACGCCGGGCTCATGTGCATCGAACCGATCGCGGACGTGCAGACGATCGCCGTCGTGCCCGAATTCGAAGGCAGGGGAATTGGCTCCGCCATCCTCACGGAACTGATCGAAGAGTCCCGACGGCGCGGCGCGCTGGAAGTGCTCCTGGAGGTCCGTGCCGACAATCCACGAGCTCAGGCACTTTACGTGCGCTTCGGTTTCGAGCAGATCCACGTCCGTCGGCGCTACTACCGGGACGGCACGGACGCCCTCATCATGAGGCTGACATTGACTGAAGGAACACCGGCATGAACCACCCCGCCACCATCCAGCCGATCGTGTTGGGGATCGAGTCCTCCTGCGACGAAACCGGCGTCGGCATTGTCCGGGGCACCACGCTGCTGACCAATACGGTGTCCTCTTCGATGGATGAGCATGTCCGTTTTGGCGGCGTCATTCCGGAGATCGCCTCCCGTGCGCACCTGGACGCCTTCGTACCCACGCTGCAGGAGGCCTTGCACGAGGCAGGGGTGACGCTCGACGATATCGACGCCATCGCCGTGACCTCCGGGCCTGGCTTGGCCGGCGCGCTCATGGTGGGTGTCTGCGCCGCCAAGGCCCTCTCTGTTGCCACGGGCAAGCCGCTCTACGCGATCAACCACTTGGTGGCCCATGTCGGCGTCGGGCTCCTTGACGGCGCCGCCGGCGGCACTGGGGGACCCGGTCCGGGCGGACGGCTGCCGGAAAACCTCGGTGCGTTGCTCGTTTCCGGCGGGCATACGGAAATCCTGCGCATCCGCAGCATCACCGACGACGTCGAGATGCTCGGCTCCACGATCGACGACGCCGCAGGGGAGGCCTACGACAAAGTGGCGAGGCTCCTGGGCCTTGGCTACCCGGGCGGACCGGCCATCGACAAACTCGCCAAGCAGGGCAACGCCAAGGCCATCCGCTTCCCGCGCGGACTTTCGCAACCCAAGTACATGGGAACCGCGGAGGAACCCGGACCCCATCGCTACGATTGGTCCTTCAGCGGCCTCAAGACTGCCGTCGCGCGCTGCGTTGAACAATTCGAAGCCCGGGGCGAGGATGTTCCGGTCGCCGATATCGCCGCCGCGTTCCAGGAGGCGGTAGTGGACGTCATCACGTCCAAGGCAGTGTTGGCCTGCAGGGAGAACGGCATCACGGATCTCCTGCTGGGCGGCGGGGTTGCAGCCAACTCCCGGCTCCGTGAGCTGACAGGGCAACGCTGCGCCGCTGCGGGGATCACCCTGTATGTTCCGCCGCTATCACTGTGCACCGACAATGGTGCCATGGTGGCGGCCTTGGGCTCGCAGCTCATCATGGCGGGAATCGCTCCCAGCGGCGTCACGTTCGCTCCGGATTCCTCCCTGCCGGTGACCACCGTTTCGGTGTAGGCGCGGGAACCCGGCGGCCGGCTATACGGCCGGAGGCTAGGCGGTCGGAACGGACCGCATTTGCTGCACGAGATCCTGGACGACCGCGTGAAGATCGCCGTCGTGCTGGGCGGCGACGCGGCGCTGGCGCTGGTAGCCTGCTCCACGGGCGATGATCTTTTCGACGTCGGCCAGTTCCGCCGAGCAACCCAGCTTTTCCGCGACAGGCGCCAGGCGCAGCAGCGTTTCCTTGAGGTGCTCAGTGACGAGCTGCTCATTGCCCTCGGCGTCGAGGATGATGATCGCTTCCATGCCGTAACGGGCGGCGCGCCACTTGTTTTCCTGGATATGCCACGGCGGCATGGTCGGAATGCTGCCGCCGTTGTCCAGGATCGTGGAGAACTCGTCCACCAGGCATTGGGTCAGGGCTGCAACAGCGCCGACTTCTTCGAGGGTGGCCAGGCCGTCGCAAATGCGCATCTCGATGGTGCCCAAGTTCGGTACGGGACGGATATCCCAGCGGATTTCAGACAGGGTGTCGATCACTCCAGTAGTGAACATGTCCTGGACATAGGACTCGTATTCGGCCCAGCTGGGGAACTGGAAAGGCAGTCCGGCCGTGGGCAGTTGCTGGAACATGAGGGCGCGTTGTGACGCATAGCCAGTGTCTTCCCCGCCCCAGAACGGGCTCGAGGCGGACAATGCCTGGAAATGCGGGAAGTAGTTGACGAGCCCATCGAGGATGGGGAGCGCCTTGTCCCGGCGGTCCAGGCCGACGTGGACGTGGACTCCGTAGATGACCATTTGCCGTCCCCACCATTGGGTGCGGTCGATGAGCTTGGCATAGCGTTCTTTGTCCGAGACGGGCTGAAGCTGCGGCGGGCTGAAAGGATGGCTTCCGGCGCAGAAAAGCTCGACACCCATGGGGTCGGTGACTTCCCTGACGGCCTGAAGCGAGCGGGCCAGGTCTTCCTTGGCTTCCTTGACGGTGTTGCACACGCCAGTGACAAGTTCCACGGTGTTCAGGAGCAATTCCCGCTTGATGTGCGGATGCTCGTCGTCTTCGTTCAAGTCGGGGTGCCGCGATGCCACGCCCCGCAGGACCTCATTCGCCACCGAGACCAATTCGCCCGTGCGTGCGTTGACGAGCGCGAGCTCCCATTCCACCCCCAGGGTCGACTGCCTGGATGAAGCGAAATCAATCTGCACGTGGGTCCCCTCGGTATTTGCCAAAAACGCCCTGAGCAATGCCCGCCGTGGGGCCGTCAGCGGTTGGCTCAAGTCTAATGCAGGGGCGGTACGGTACCGCATGATGGGTACCGCGAGGTAAAAAGGAAAACAAACTCATTTGCTAATGAGAATGATTTGCATCTAAGATGAGGCATGCATCTTTCTGTTGTCAGCTCACTGGACAGCCAATGCCGCGAAGCAGCCACCGCCAGGCTTGGGCGGACCCACCGCGATTCGGTGGTGGTCCTGCACGACCTCCTGGATGGCTCCATCGTCTTGCGAAGGATCTTCCGCAACGGCGAGCTCCTGGAGCAGGCGCAAACCCCTTTGGAACACGGTTGCCTCAGCTGCACGGTCCGCCTGGATGTTGTCCCGACGGCGGAACGCCTCGCGTCCTCCGGCCATGACCACATCGTCCTGGGCCTGCCGCCCGGTGTCTCGGTGGACATGGCGGTGGCGGAACTCAAGCGCGGCCTGGGACGGCCCGCCGTCATCGACAACGCCGTGTTGGCGATCGATCCCTCCGGACTGGAAGACCACATCTGGGACAAGCACACGCTGTATGAATCCGGCTTCACTGCCATGCCCGAGGATGAGCGCACCAGCGGAGAATTCCTTATCGGGGAACTGGGGCACGCGGACACTGTCATGGTGCACGCCGGTCTTGGGGCGGAGCTGGCAGGCTTGCGCCCGGACTCAAGCGAGGCCTGGGCCCAGGGGTTGGAACTGCTCGGGCAGCTTGCTCCGCACGCCGCCGTTTCCGCGAGCGACGACGACTTCCGGCCCGGCTGCTACGACGGCGCCGAGGCTTTTGCGAGGGTTCGTCGTGGTTCCGTGAGAGTGCCGCTCGAGGAAGGGTCGGGGAGTTTCCGGACCGTGCTCCACAAAGTGGAGCGTCCCCTTCATCCAGGTCGCTTCCAGGAAGCACTGCCCAAGTTGGCCGAGGGATCCCACTGGATGCGGGGCCGATTGTGGATTGCCTCGGCGGCCAAGGTCCGGATCGCGGTGCAGGGAATCGGGCCGCGCGTCTGGCTCGAGAGCACAGGCGAGTGGCTCGCGGACGCCGGCACCGGCACCGGCACTGTCCTCGACGGCGAGGGCCCGCAGCACGGAAAGGGACTCCCCGACGTCGACGCCGTCCTTGACTGGCATCCCCGCTTCGGCGACCGGGGCACGGTGCTGGCCGTGACTGGACGAGGGGAGGACCTCGACGCCGCCGAAATCCGGGCACTCCTGGACGGATGCGCGCTGAGCGAAGCGGAGATGCGGATCGGCTTCGCCGGACTCGAGGACCCTTTTGAACTCGAATCCACCCTTTAGCCGGGCTTCAGCCTCGGTGGAACAAAACCGCAATCAAACAAGTCAAAACCCCAGAAGGAGAACCCCATGAAAGTCAGGAATTCGCTGCGTGCCCTCAAGAAGATCCCCGGCGCGCAAGTGGTCCGCCGGCGCGGCCGCACCTTTGTCATCAACAAGCTGAATCCGCGCTTCAAGGCGCGCCAAGGCTAGCTCCCCGTCTAGGCTGGGCAGAGAACCCGCTACGCGAAGGAAGCCCCGTTATGCCGATCCTCAATAAAGACATGACGCTCTGTATTTCTCTCTCTGCCCGGCCGAGCAACAACGGAACGCGTTTCCACAACTTCCTCTATGAGGCGCTTGGCCTGAACTGGATCTACAAGGCCTTCGCTCCCACCGACCTTCCGAACGCGATCGCCGGCGTGCGCGGCCTGGGCATCCGCGGCTGCGCCGTCTCGATGCCCTACAAGGAAGACGTCATCGCCCTTGTCGACCGCATGGACGCTTCAGCCGCCGCTATCGACTCGGTCAACACGATCGTGAACGACACCGGCGTACTCACGGCCTACAACACGGACTACACTGCGATCGCCCAGTTGATCGAGCGCAACGCGATCGACCCGGCGTCGTCCGTGCTGCTCCGGGGTTCCGGCGGCATGGCCAAGGCCACTGCGGCTGCCTTCCGCGACGCCGGTTTCTCCCGCGTCACGGTGGTTGCCCGGAATGAAAAGCCCGGACAAGCCCTCGCGGGGCTCTATGGCTTCGGCTGGCAGGCAGAAGTAGGGGAGTCGACGGCGGACGTGCTCGTCAACGTCACACCGATCGGCATGGCGGGCGGTCCCGAGTCCGGCTCGCTGTCCTTCCCCGAAGCAGCGGTGTCGGCCGCGCAGGTGGTGTTCGACGTCGTCGCCCTCCCTGCAGAGACGCCGCTCATCAAGGCCGGCCGCGCGGCAGGAAAGACCGTGATCAGCGGCGCCGAGGTAGCCACCATCCAGGCCCTTGAACAGTTCGTGCTCTACACGGGCATCACGCCGACGCCGGAGCAAGTGGCCGCAGCCGAGGAGTTCACGCGCGCCCAATAGGGCGCCGCAGGCCGGTTCAGGCAGCCGTTACCGGTTCCACCACAACAGCAACCTTTTCCTCGCCGATCCTGGTGAGGACCAAGGTGGCTGTTTTGTTGCCGCGGGCTTTAGCCGAGTTCTTTCCGGCCGGCAGCAATTGTTTCCGCAGCTCTTCGGGGGTAACGGAGGTGCCGCGTTTCTTGATGTCCAGGACGCCGACGCCGTTGGCCTTCACCCAGGCTTTGAGTGCCTTGACGTTCAGCGGCATGACTTCCAAAACTTTGTAGGCGCGGGCGAACGGGGTCTCCACCAGTTCCGGAGCGCAAATGTAGGCAATGTGTAGATCCACCAGGTGGCCACCGAGCCGGAGCGCGACGTCGGCCACCAGGCCCGCGCGGATCACCGCGCCATCCGGTTCGTAAAGGTATCCCTCCACGGGCCCGACGTCGGGCACCGGGCCGCCGTCGAAATCTTCGCCGCTGGTGATCTCGGCGGCGCCCTGTGGCCCAAGCACCAGGGCAGCGCGGCGGATGCCGGGACGGGCGACGTCGTTGAACCACAGCGTGACTTCCGTGACGTCCCCTCCCACCGAGATCCACTGTGCCTCGCAGCCGGTTGGAACCGATTCGTGCGGCATTCCCGGACCCATCTTGACCCCGACGGACTTGCCCGTGGCGGCCAATGATTCAACGAAGGACAACGGCGGCGAGAACGCCTCGGGGTCCCAGATCCTTTTGGTTCCCGACGACGACGTCGTGCGTCGCGCCGGATCGAGCCACACGCCGTCGACCCCGTCGAGGGGCACCGAGGTTGCGTCGGAGTGCACTACCGTCGCGTGCGGGAACGGAATGAGGTTGATGGTGGCGCAGGCTGCGGTGGTCTCGTCGAGCTCCACGGCGGTGACCTTGATGTCCATGGAGGCCATGGCCATGGAATCTGCTCCAAGCCCGCAGCCGAGGTCCGCGACGTGCTGCGTGCCGGCGTTGGCGAAGCGTTCGGCATGCCTGGCCGCAACATTGAGCCGGGTGGCCTGCTCCAGGCCGGCCTGGGTGAAGAGCATCTGCCGGGCGAATTCGCCGAACTTGGCCTCGGCCCGGGTGCGGAGCCTGGATTGGGTGAGGACGGCGGCAACGAGCGCAGGGGAGTGGCCGTCTTTGCGCAGGCGGGCATTCAGGGCGAAGGCTTCGTCATCGCGGTACGGTCCCAAGGACGCCAGCAGTTCCCAACCTTCCGTTGTCAGCAAGGGGGCGATCTGTTCCTGGGGTGTGTCAGCCATGGGAACTAGCCTAGTGCTCGCTCGTCATACGGGGTCGGGAGGGATCCGGGAGCGCTCGGGCGGATAGGGTTGATGCCATGGAAGACAACCCAGTACGCCAGCCTGACGACGCCAATGGATCTCCCTCTGTCCCCGATAAACGTCCCTTCGCCGGAAATCTCTCCAAGTATGCCCGTCCTGCGCTCATCGTGGGTGCCCTGATTGCCATTGTCTGCATCGCGCTGTTGATCATTATTTTCTTCCTAGACTCCTTCAACGCGGCCACCTACTCCATGACCGGAAAGAGCGTCCAGGACGCCACGGATGAGGCCCGGGACATCCGTGACACCTACACCGGTGCCCGCATCGGAGCGATCGTCGGGCTGGTGGTGTTCGGCGTCGTCGCGCTCGCGAGCGGCGTAGTGCTCTATCTGAACCGCGGAACCGCGCAGACGGAAGAGTACGACGACGGCGAGGACGTTGACTTCGACGACCTCGCCGGGCAATAAGCGTGTGAGCCGGAAGCCGCCATCGGACGTTCACCCGTGACGGAATTCTGGCACTCGCCTTGACCGAGTGCTAATGCTTACATAGAGTCTTGATTAGCACTCTCCCTAGGCGGGTGCTAATCATGCCGCCAGGCACTTACCGGCACCGCGACGACGGTAAGCCCGCCACGGCACCCCTGGTTTGATAGTCCATGTACTACCTCACGTAAAGGAGAGATCCGAGTGTCGGTCTCCATTAAGCCTCTCGAGGATCGCATTGTTGTCCGCCCGCTCGAAGCAGAGCAGACCACGGCTTCCGGCCTGGTCATCCCGGACACTGCACAGGAAAAGCCGCAGGAAGGCGAAGTTGTTGCAGTTGGCCCCGGCCGCTTCGATGACAACGGCAACCGCGTGCCCGTCGACGTAACCGTTGGCGACGTCGTCATCTACTCCAAGTACGGCGGAACTGAAGTCAAGACCGGCGGCAACGAATACCTCGTTCTGTCCGCCCGCGACGTTCTGGCGATCGTCGTTAAGTAATTCCCTGGATCCCGCATCGCAGATCAAGTCGGACTTCTTCCGGTCGAATCAGCGGTGCGGGTTTTCCGTCTTGAAAGGACACAACCATGGCAAAGCAGCTTGCGTTTAACGACGCTGCCCGTCGCTCGCTCGAAGCAGGCATTGACAAGCTCGCCAACACCGTCAAGGTCACCCTTGGCCCGCGTGGCCGCAACGTCGTTCTGGACAAGAAGTGGGGAGCTCCCACCATCACCAACGACGGCGTGACGATCGCCCGCGAAGTCGAACTCGACGACCCGTATGAGAACCTTGGTGCGCAGCTGGCCAAGGAAGTCGCCACCAAGACCAATGACGTCGCAGGCGACGGCACCACCACGGCCACCGTACTGGCACAGGCACTCGTCAAGGAAGGCCTGCGCAACGTTGCCGCCGGAGCCGCCCCTGGCGAAATCAAGCGCGGCATCGAGGTTTCGGTCCAGGCCGTGGCTGCCCGCCTTCTTGAGAACGCCCGCGAAGTAGAAGGCACCCAGGTTGCCAGCGTTGCCGCGATCTCCGCCCAGAGCGATGAGGTTGGCGAGCTCCTTGCCGAGGCTTTCGGCAAGGTCGGCAAGGATGGTGTCATCACCATCGAAGAGTCCTCCACCACGCAGACCGAACTGGTCCTCACCGAGGGCATGCAGTTCGACAAGGGTTACCTGTCCCCGTACTTCGTCACTGACGCGGAACGCCAGGAAGCTGTTCTGGAAGACGCGCTCATCCTTATCAACCAGGGCAAGATCTCCTCGCTGCAGGAATTCCTACCGCTTCTCGAGAAGGCCCTGCAGGCTGCCAAGCCGCTCTTCATCATTGCCGAGGACATCGACGGCGAGGCACTGTCCACGCTGATCGTGAACCGTATCCGTGGCACCCTGAACGTCGTTGCCGTCAAGGCTCCGGGCTTCGGTGACCGCCGCAAGGCCATGCTGCAGGACATTGCCACACTGACCGGCGCACAGGTTGTCTCCCCGGAGCTCGGCCTGTCCCTCGACCAGGTTGGCCTCGAGGTCCTCGGCAGCGCCCGCCGGATCACCGTCACCAAGGACAACACCACCATCGTTGACGGCGCCGGCACTCCCGAGGACGTCGCAGCCCGCGTCGCCCAGATCCGTGCAGAGCTGACCCGCACCGACTCCGATTGGGACCGGGAAAAGCTGCAGGAAAGGCTTGCAAAGCTGGCAGGCGGCATCGGCGTGATCAAGGTCGGCGCAGCCACCGAGGTCGAGCTCAAGGAAAAGAAGCACCGTATCGAGGACGCAGTGTCGTCCACGCGTGCTGCCCTTGAAGAAGGCATCGTCTCCGGTGGTGGCTCCGCCCTCATCCACGCCCTCAAGGCACTGGACGAGGACGCTGCCGTCAAGGCACTGGAAGGCGACGCGGCTGCCGCCGTCGGCATCGTCCGCCGGGCCCTGACCCAGCCGCTTCGCTGGATCGCCCAGAACGCCGGCTTCGACGGCTACGTCGTCGTCGCCAAGGTTGCCGAGCTGGAAGACAACCACGGCTTCAACGCGAAGTCCGGTGTGTACGAGGACCTGATCGCCGCCGGCGTGATTGACCCCGTCAAGGTCACCCGCTCCGCGCTTCAGAACGCCGCATCCATCGCAGCCCTGGTTCTCACCACCGAGACCCTGGTTGTCGAGAAGCCGGCCGAGGAAGACGAGCACGCAGGTCACAGCCACTAATCCTGGTTGTTTGATGCGCGAGGCCCGGTCCCCTTTGGGGCCGGGCCTCCTGCATTTGGCCCGCCGTTTCGGCGCAGACGGGCCCACAGTTGGTACCGGGCAATCACCCTGTGAACGCCCAGCTAGGTATGGCTCAATTGAAGGATGGGTGCTCTTCGGATGAATTTTCGATTGGCATTGAACATTACGAATCAGTAAGATTTATGGTTCGATCTAGGTCATTGAGGGGCATTGTGGTGTCAACTGTGCAAACGGCAGCTTCTATCAAGGGGCAGAGTCGTTCCAGTATCACCAGCCGAAAGTCAAAGTTCCGCCCCGAAATTCAAGGCCTGCGCTCGCTTGCTGTGCTCATGGTGGTGTCCTACCACGTGTGGTTCGGCCGCGTTTCCGGCGGCGTCGATGTTTTCCTCTTGGTCTCTGCTTTCTTGATGACACTGCAGTTCACAAGCCGTTATGAGCAGGGCCGCCCCATGGACCTGCTGAGGCACTGGCTTCACCTGTTCCGCAGGCTGCTTCCGGCCACTGTGGTCGTTCTGCTGGGTACATTGGCCGCAATTTTCGTGGTGCTCCCCAAGACCCGTTGGGCGGCTTTGGTTGACCAGGTCTGGGCATCGCTTTTCTACGTCCAGAACTGGCTACTTCAGCGGGAGGCAGTCAACTACTACGCCGCTGATCATAGCCAGGCGAGTCCGCTCCAGCATTTCTGGTCGCTATCGATCCAAGCCCAGGTCTTCATCCTGTGGCCGGTTATTTTCGCGCTCGTCGCCGTGGCTTGTAAAAAGTACCGCCTTCGGTATCGTGTCGCATTGTTGTACGTATTTGGCCTGCTCTTCGCGGTCTCGCTCACCTATTCAGTCATTGCGACCGCAACCGACCAGACGACTGCCTATTTCGACACGTTTGCCAGGCTGTGGGAGTTCGCCATAGGAACGCTGGTTGCCCTCAGCCTGCCGGCGTTGAGGTTCTCGAAGCCCGTCCGCGTGATGATGGGCTGGGTGGGCATTCTGGCAATGTTGAGCTGTGGGATCGTGCTCCAGGTCCAGACGGCTTTCCCTGGCTTCGTGGCCCTCTGGCCCACCCTGGCGGCGGCCTGCGTTATTGTTGCCGGCCAGACGGGCAGCCGTTTCGGTGTTGACCGGATCCTGAGCTCCAAGCCTCTCGTACGCCTGGGCGACAACTCCTACGCGTTGTATCTGTGGCATTGGCCGCTGCTGGTCATCTCTCTCATCTGGACCGGCAAAGACCAGGCCGGGTGGCTCTCGGGGACTGTGATCATTGCGGCCGCCCTGGTTTTGGCTTTCCTCACCACAAAGTTCGTGGAGAAGCCGTTGCGGGAGTGGAAATGGCCGGAAGTGAACCGGCGGCGTGCCGCCATTGCGATGGTCGCCTGCTTGGCTGTTGCCGTTGTTCCTTTGCTCGCATTCAATGTGCAGCAGTACGTGAGCGCCAAAATTGCGATGGCCCAGGCGGAAAAGGACAACCCGGGCGCTGCTGCCTTGGTGCCCGGCTATGTTAACGAAGTCAGCCCGAAAGCAGCTCTCCTTCCTACCCCGGAAAAATTGCCACAGGACTGGGCGGGCCTGTCCGACCACTGCAGCGGGGATCTGAAGCCTGCCTCGAACATCCTCCAGCCGGGGTGTAATCAAAACAGTCAACCCGCTGGATCGGACCGCACCATCCTGGCGCTGGGTGACTCGCATGCGCAGCAGTGGTTGGCGGCATTGGCTCCTTTGGCAGAACAAGAGCAATGGCGCCTGTACAACCTGCTGCTCGGCGGCTGTCCGTTCACGGTGGACACCTCGGGGCTGAGCTCGGAGTGCAAGGATTTTGATGACGCCGTTCACCAGCAAATCGACGAGCACCCGCCGAGCGCCGTGTTCCTCGTGGGAACTGCAGCCGTTCCATCGTCACCCGATGAAAAATTGACCGTCGGGTTTGAAGACACCGTGAAGATGCTCACAGACAAAGGCATATCCGTCATTGCCGTTCGTGACAACCCGAGATTCGACTTCAACATGGCAGACTGCGTCGTGACCAAAGGACAGCACAGCCCCGACTGCAATCCCGGCGAGGCCCAGCTGCTTGCGCCGCAAAACCCACTCGCATCACTTCAAGGCAAGTACGTCGGCTTGTCCATACTGGACATGACCGATCTGATTTGTAACGGCGGCGAATGCCCTGGCGTTGTAGGTAACACCTTTGTCTACTTGGACAACAACCACCTCTCCAAGACCTATGTGGCGAGCATGGCGCCCATGTTCAGGGACCGGTGGCTGGCCGCGACCGGATGGAGCTAGCCGGCCCGAGCTAGGCTGTCGAGCGGCTCGACGGCTGGTGCGGGGTGCTGTTGCTCACATTGCCCTGGCGGAATATGGGGATCGGCGGCGAGGTTCTACTATTTATTCAGAACCTTTCTGCACAGGCCAGTCCCGTAATGACGGGCTGGTCATCAGCTGCAACCCCTACCAGAGCAACCCCCAAGAACCAAGGTAAGAGGCGCACTCATGACCCAGCCCGAACACGATCCCTTTGGCTTTGTTGGCCTGACCTACGACGACGTCCTGCTGCTGCCGGGCCACACCAACGTCATTCCTTCCGAGGCTGACACTTCCTCCCGGATCTCCAAGCGAATTTCGGTCCAGACGCCGCTGCTGTCGGCCGCCATGGACACCGTCACCGAGTCCCGTATGGCAATCGCTATGGCCCGGCAGGGCGGCCTTGGCGTCATCCACCGCAACTTGTCCATCGAAGACCAGGCCGACCACGTCGACCGCGTCAAGCGCTCCGAGTCCGGGATGATCACCAACCCCCTGACCATCCACCCGGAAGCCACCCTTCAGGAACTGGACGAATTGTGTTCGCGTTACCGGGTTTCCGGCCTGCCTGTCATCGACCCCGATGGCCGGCTGCTGGGTATTGTCACCAACCGCGACACACGCTTCGTGCCGGAGTCCGACTTCCCGCTGCGGCTGGTCAGCGACGTCATGACCAAGATGCCGCTCATCACGGGCCACGTAGGCATCAGCCGCGAAGAGGCCTCGCACAAGCTGGCCACCAACAAGATCGAGAAACTGCCCCTCGTTGACGAGCAGGGACGCCTCAAGGGCCTTATCACCACCAAGGACTTCACCAAAGCGGAGCAGTACCCGCTCGCGACAAAGGACGAGGAAGGCCGTCTCCGCGTCGGCGCCGCCATCGGGTTCTTCGGCGATGGCTGGGAACGGGCCATGACCCTGATCGACGCCGGTGTCGACGCACTGTTCGTGGACACCGCCAACGGCCACTCGCAGGGTGTCCTGGACCTGATCACGCGCCTGAAGTCCGACCCAGTTGCCGCGCACGTTGACATCATCGGTGGCCAGGCTGCCACCCGTGAAGGGGCCCAGGCACTGATCGACGCCGGTGCCGATGGCATCAAGGTGGGCGTGGGCCCGGGCTCCATTTGCACCACCCGCGTTGTTGCCGGTGTGGGCGTCCCCCAGATCACGGCCATCTACGAGTCCTCGAAGGCCGCCATCCCTGCCGGTGTTCCGCTGATCGCCGACGGCGGCCTGCAGTACTCGGGCGATATCGGCAAGGCCCTCGTGGCCGGTGCCGACACCGTCATGCTCGGCTCTTTGCTGGCTGGCTGCGACGAGTCGCCCGGTGAGCTGATCTTTGTGAACGGCAAGCAGTTCAAGAGCTACCGCGGCATGGGTTCCCTGGGTGCCATGCAGTCCCGTGGCAAGAACACGTCCTACTCGAAGGACCGCTATTTCCAGGCGGATGTTTCCGGTGATGACAAGCTCATCCCGGAAGGCATCGAAGGCCGCGTCGCATATCGCGGGCCGCTCTCCTCGGTGGCATACCAGCTGGTCGGCGGCCTGCGCCAGACCATGTTCTACACGGGTGCTCCGACCATCGCCGAACTCAAAGCACGCGGTAAGTTCGTCCGCATCACTGCGGCCGGGCTCAAGGAGTCCCACCCGCACGACATCCAGATGACCGTCGAGGCCCCGAACTACGGTTCCCGCTAGGCGTAATTCCTGTCACAGGCAGTTTCAAGCGAGCCCGCCACCTCCCAGATGGAGGTGGCGGGCTCGCTTATTTACGGGGCATCGCCCGTCGTCACGCTGTACGTCACCCTGCCGGTACATCGTGCCGCACTGGGATAACCTAGAGCAGTGACTTACGAGATTGAGATTGGCCGTGGCAAGCGTGGGCGTCGTGCCTACTCCCTGGATGACATCGCGATCGTCCCCAACCGCCGGACGCGCGACCCCAAGGACGTTTCCGTCTCCTGGCAGATTGATGCCTACAAGTTTGAGATGCCAGTGATCGCCGCACCCATGGACTCCGCGATGTCGCCTGAATCGGCCATCGCCCTTGGCCGGCTGGGCGGCCTGGGCGTCCTGGACCTTGAGGGCTTGTGGACTCGGTACGAGGATCCCCAGTCCGTGCTGGACGAGATCTCTGCCCTTGCGGATGAAACGGCCAGCCCGACGGTCACCCGGCGCATGCAGGAGCTCTACAAAGCGCCCATTCAGCCCGAACTGATCACCACGAGGCTTGCGGAAATCCGAGCTTCGGGGGTGACGGTGGCCGGCTCGCTGACACCGCAGCGCACCCAGGAGCACTACAAGACCGTGGTGGCCGCCGGCGTAGACATTTTCGTCATTCGCGGCACCACCGTCTCGGCCGAACACGTCTCCAAGAACCATGAGCCCCTGAACCTCAAGCAGTTCATCTACGAGCTCGACGTCCCTGTGATCGTCGGCGGGGCCGCCGGCTACACCCCGGCCCTGCACCTCATGCGTACCGGAGCGGCCGGCGTCCTGGTGGGCTTCGGCGGCGGCGCAACGACCACTACGCGCCGTGCGCTCGGTATCCATTCGCCGATGGCTTCCGCCATTTCCGACGTCGCTGCTGCCCGCCGCGACTACATGGATGAGTCCGGTGGTCGGTACGTGCACGTGATCGCCGACGGCGGCATGGGTTCTTCGGGTGACATCGTCAAAGCCATCGCCATGGGCGCCGACGCCGTCATGCTCGGCAGCGCTTTGGCCCGTGCAGAAGAAGCCCCGGGCAAGGGCTGGCACTGGGGCCAGGAAGCCCACCACCTTGAGCTGCCCCGCGGCGACAGGGTCAATGTCGGCACCGTGGGTCCCCTCGAAGAAGTGCTCTTCGGGCCGGGCCACCACACCAACGGCACCTCCAACCTGATTGGCGCGCTTCGCCGTTCCATGGCGACCACGGGCTATTCGGACCTGAAGGAGTTCCAGCGGGTCGACGTCGTCGTCTCGCCTTACTCCGGCGGGTAGCTCCCGCTCGGGCCGCTGTAGCGCTCGCGCGAAACCCTGCCCAAGCCGCTGGACAAGAAGTAGTGTGGGGAACTACGGGTTTGTGCGATGGGAGGCGTCCAATGAGCAGTGCTGCAGATGGTTCGCAAAGGATTGATGCATCAACGGGTGCATTGAGTCCGCAGGCGCGGGCCAGATCCATCGAAGTTCTCAAGGGCACCACCGAACCCGGCAAGGAACTCGACATCCTGATTGTCGGGGGAGGCGTGGTCGGGGCCGGTGCGGCTTTGGACGCGGTGACCCGCGGCTTGTCCGTGGGTATTGTCGAGGCCCGGGACTGGGCTTCGGGCACGTCGTCAAGGTCCTCGAAGCTGATTCACGGCGGGTTGCGATACCTGGAGATGCTGGACTTCGCGCTCGTCCAGGAAGCCCTCCAGGAACGCGGATTGCTGATCCAACTGATCGCACCGCACCTCGTCCGGCCGGTTCCGTTCCTGTACCCGCTCACCCGGCGTTTTTGGGAGCGGCCTTACGTTGGTGCCGGGATTTTCCTCTACGACACTCTTGGCCTCACCTCCGGCCACAGCCGCGGTGTGCCCATGCACAAACACCTCTTCCGGCGCGGCACACTGAGGGCCGCACCCAGCCTCAAGAACGATGCCTTCGTCGGCTCCATTCGCTACTACGATGCACAGGTTGACGATGCCAGACTGGTGGTCAATGTCGTCCGGACTGCGGCGCATTACGGTGCGCATGCCGTGAACAGGATGCGCGTGGTGTCGTTCGTGCGCGAGGGCGAACGCGTCGTGGGCGCCAAGGTGGAAAACCAGGAAGACGGCAGCGTCATCGAAGTCCGCGCCAAGCAAGTGGTCAATGCAACGGGAGTCTGGACGGACGAGACCCAGGCCATGGTGACGGATCGCGGCCAGCTCAAGGTGCGCGCCTCCAAAGGCATCCACCTTGTGGTCCCGCGCGACCGCTTCCAGTCGACGGTGGGATTGATCCTGAGGACCGAAAAGTCGGTGCTGTTCGTCATCCCCTGGGGGCGGCACTGGATCATCGGCACAACGGACACCGACTGGAAGCTCGATAAGGCGCATCCTGCCGCGTCCACGAAGGACATCGACTACGTTCTTGAACATGTCAATCGTGTCTTGAAGCGTCCACTGACCCGTGAGGATGTTGAGGGCGTGTACGCGGGCCTCCGTCCGCTGCTGGCGGGGGAGAGCGACTCCACGGCCAAACTTTCACGCGAACACGTGGTGGCGCACCCCGTTCCAGGCCTGGTGGTCGTTGCGGGCGGAAAGTTCACCACGTACCGGGTCATGGCGAAGGACGCGGTGGACGAAGCGACGCGGGCCATGGACGAGCGCGTACCCGCGAGCTGCACCGACACCATCCCGCTCCTGGGCGCTGAAGGCTTCAAAGCCGCATGGAACCGGCGGGCGAGAACCGCTGATGAGGCCGGGGTCCACGTCGCAAGGGTGGAACATTTGCTCAACCGCTATGGCTCCATGACCCCGGAAGTCCTGGCGATCATCAAGGACAACCCGGCCATGGCCGAGCCGCTGCCGGGGGCAGACGACTATTTGGCGGCGGAGGTCGTCTATGCCGCGACCCATGAGGGTGCCCGCCATGTCCATGATGTCCTGACCCGACGCACCCGTATCTCGATCGAGTCGTGGGACAGAGGTGTTTCCGCTGTCCCTGTTGTCGCTAAGCTGATGGGAGAAATTCTTGGCTGGAGCGACGCGCAGCGGGAAAGCGAAATCAAGCACTACCTGGCCCGGGTGGAAGCTGAACGGCTTAGCCAACAGCAGCCCGACGACGAATCGGCCGATGCTGCGCGCATGGGTGTCGATGACATCGTTCCCCTCCGCTGAGCGGCCCGGGTTGGCTGGCCACACTGGAGGGAAACGACTTGGCGGAACCACTGGACCCGTATGATGCCGAACTGACAACGCCGGAGACCGTCATCCTGGAGATGGAAGCGGTCGACAAAACAGATGCCGCGGGGCAGCTCGCGGAAAGGCTCTACGCCGCCGGGCGCATCACGGACCTTGAGGGCTTCCTCGAAGTCGTCAACTCGCGCGAACACCAACTTGCCACAGGGCTGCCGGGCGGCATTGGCCTTCCGCATGCCCGCAGCGAGTTTGTTTCCCGGGTCTCCATTGCCGTCGGTGTCACGAAGTTCGGTCACTCATTGGACTTCGGCGCCAGCGACGGACCGGCCACGCTGGTCCTGCTCATCGCTACGCCCGCCAGTTCATTCTCGGACCACTTGGAAGTCCTCGCGACCTTGGCCCGCTCCCTTTCCAAGGAATCATTCAGGGAATCCCTGAGGCGCGCCCACGACCCCGAAGTCATCGCCGAACTGATCAACTCCAGCCTGGTGTTCTTCGACCACTGAGATTGGGGCAGGCCCTTTCGTGTCGCGTTCCGCGCCACGCAGGGACCCTGCCCTGCCCCACTCTAGGAGGGGCAGGCCCTTTCGTGTCGCGTTCCGCGCCACGCAGGGACCCTGCTGCCCCACTCTAGGAGGGGCAGGCCCTTTCGTGTCGCGTTCCGCGCCACGCAGGGACCCTGCTGCCCCACTCTAGGAGGGGCAGGCCCTCCCGTTTAGCTGTTCTACAGCTTGGCGAAGTACGGTTAAGGGGTGTTGAAAACCGCTCTGAAGCCCCGCTGGATCGCAGGACTCGTCTTCGCGCTCCTGCTCTCCGGGGTGTTTGTGCTGCTCAGCCAGTGGCAGTTCGGCAGATCCACCCAGAGCGATGTCCCGGTTGACGACCCCGCTGTTGAGCAAGTCAAGCCGCTTACCGGGGAATTGCAGCCCGGAACGTTCTTCCCGGGTTCGGCGTCAGACCAAATGGTCAGCGCCAAGGGTAGTTACGACCCCGCCAAGCAGGTCCTTGTGGAGGGCCGGCTGCTCGCCGGGCAAAAAGGGTACTGGGTAGTGACCGCGTTTGCGGTCGACGGCGCCCCTGCACTCCACGGCGTCGGCGCAACCGCGAAGACCTGGATCCCCGTGGCCCGCGGCTGGGTAGCCGATCCCGCCCAAGCCGGGCCGCCGCCGTCGGGCACTATTGAACTGACCGGACGGCTCCTGCCGTCCGAGGCACCGGTGCCAAACGTCGACGCCGGAGCGGGTCGCGCCTCTGCGGTTTCGGTCGCCGAACTCATCAACACTTGGGAAGTCTCAAGCTATCCCGGCTTCGTCGCCGCGACGTCCGAAGTGTCGGCGGGCAAGGCCCTCGCACTTCCGGCGCAGCTGAAACCCTTGAATATCCCGGCCCAACCACCCAACCAACAGATCAATTGGCTCAACCTCTTCTACTCCGTGGAATGGGTGGTCTTTGCAGGATTCGCCCTCTACATCTGGTGGCGGATGGTGGCCGATGACTACCGGCGCACCCTCGAAGAAGACGAGGACGAGCCCGACGACGAATCCCCATCAGACGATTTGCCAGCAATTACCAAGCCAGAACAGGTAAAGCCATGATTGAGCCCAAACCGGCCATCCAGCCCGAACAGTCCGGAGAATCCGCCGCGAAGCCAAGCGCGGCCAAGAAACGCCGCTTCGGTGGAACGACGGCCCAGATCCGCTCGGCCCTGAAGTTCTACAAAGTCATGGCCTACCTCACCGGCACCATGCTGCTGCTCCTGTGCGCCGAGCTCGTTGCACGCTATGTGTTCGGTGTGTACCTCTTTGCCGGCGGGACCAACGCAATCACCGGCCAGCCCTTCGGTTTCGGATTCGCCGACGCCGAGTCCAAGGCGGTCCTGGGCGGCGTCAACGTCTCCATCGCCGTGCTGATTGTCCATGGCTGGATGTACGTGCTGTACCTCATCTCGGACTTCCGCTTGTGGTCGCTCATGCGCTGGCCGTTCACGAAGCTCATCCTGCTCGCCTTGGGCGGCGTTGTCCCTCTCATGTCCTTCATCGTGGAGAAGAAGTTCCACTCGGAGGTAGAGATGGAGCTCGCCGCGAATCCGCAGGCGTCCAAGCGCTACTGACGGGCCTGGTCCGGCGACATTGTGAGATCGCTAACGTCGGACTGTTTTCGGAGCTGATTCCGCGCTTCACGACCGGTTTCAAGGTGCACCGGGGCATCCCGGCAAAGTAGGCTGTTACGGTGACTACTCCCACCGCACCCTTCAGTTCTGAAGCTCAGACTTCCCAGAAGCCGGTGCTGGTTGTTGACTACGGTGCCCAGTACGCGCAGCTGATTGCCCGCCGCGTCCGTGAAGCGAATGTGTACTCGGAAATTGTTCCGCACACGTTCACCACCGAGCAGCTTCTGGCCAAGAACCCGGCAGCGATCATCCTCTCCGGCGGACCTTCAAGCGTTTATGCCGAGGGTGCCCCGAGGGTTGGCGCGGACCTATTCGAGGCCGGCGTCCCGGTCTTCGGTATTTGCTACGGCTTCCAGGCGATGGCGAACGCGCTCGGCGGCAAGGTCGCACAGACCGGTTTGCGGGAGTACGGCGCCACCGAGGCCACGACCGTTGGCGAAGCCCGCTCCATCCTTGCGGGTGTTCCGGACTCCCAGAACACCTGGATGAGCCACGGAGACTCCGTTCACGAGGCTCCTGACGGCTTCGAGGTCCTGGCGACCACTGCGGGCGCACCTGTGGCTGCTTTTGCGAACGAAGAGAAGCATCTTTACGGCGTGCAGTGGCACCCGGAGGTAAAACACTCTGTCCACGGCCAGCAGGTTCTGGAGAACTTCCTGTTCAACGGAGCCGGACTGAAGCCGAACTGGACCACCGGCAACATCCTCGAAGAGCAAGTGGACCGGATCCGCCGGCAGATCGGCGACTCCAAAGTCATCTGCGGCCTCTCCGGCGGCGTCGACTCGGCCGTAGCCGCAGCGCTCGTGCAGCGCGCCGTGGGCGATCAACTGACTTGTGTATTCGTGGACCACGGCTTGCTGCGCGAAGGCGAAGCCGAACAGGTCGAGCGCGACTTCGTCGCCGCAACCGGCGTCAAACTCTATGTCGCCAACGAGCAGGAGCGATTCCTGTCCGCCCTGGCCGGGGTCAGCGATCCCGAGACCAAGCGCAAGATCATCGGCCGCGAGTTCATTCGTGCGTTCGAGGAAGCAGAGCGGGCCATTATCGCCGAGGCTGCGTCCGAGGGCGAGAGCATCAAATTCCTTGTTCAGGGCACCCTGTACCCGGACGTCGTCGAATCCGGCGGCGGCGAAGGTGCCGCGAATATCAAGAGCCACCACAACGTGGGCGGCCTTCCCGAGGACCTGCAGTTCGAACTCGTTGAACCGCTCCGCGCCCTGTTCAAGGACGAGGTTCGCGCCGTGGGCGCGCAGCTCGGCTTGCCGCAGGAAATCGTCGGACGCCAGCCGTTCCCCGGACCCGGCTTGGGCATCCGCATTGTGGGCGACGTGACCAAGGAACGGCTCGACCTCCTTCGCAAGGCGGACGCCATCGCGCGGGCCGAACTCACAGCGGCTGGACTCGACAACGACGTCTGGCAAATGCCTGTCGTACTGCTGGCCGACGTCCGCAGCGTTGGCGTGCAGGGCGATGGCCGCACCTACGGACACCCGATCGTGCTGCGTCCTGTTTCCTCCGAGGACGCCATGACTGCCGACTGGTCGAGGCTTCCGTATGACCTCCTCGCCAGGATCTCCAACAGGATCACCAACGAGGTTGACGGGGTCAACCGCGTCGTACTTGATGTCACCAGCAAGCCGCCGGGAACCATCGAGTGGGAATAGCATTCTGAGTGACCGGCCCCTGTTTCAGGGGCCGGTCACTTTGTATTTCCCCTGAAATCAGGGCTAATTTGCCTTTGCGTCAGTGTTGCGGTGCGGACTGCCGGTCGATTCCCGCTACCCTCGAAAGTATGCCGATTTGGTCCAAGTCGTCTCGAGCTATAACAGAAAAGAAGGCAGCGGTGTCAGTAGGTCAAAGCCACGAAGAGGGTTCTGTAGAGCTCCGGAAATGGCTGTCAGGGCTCAAGCCCGTGACTGGCGCGGACACCATGCTGCGCTTCGTCAAGACGCCGGAAGGGTCGATAGACCTCAGCAATGGCCACCCTTCAGGCCTGGCACAGCTCCTTGCCGGGCGTCGGACCCGGCTTTCCACCCTGATCCGCGATCGCCAGCAGTATCTTGTTGCCGCGCGTGCCGCCAGGAACCTTCGCTCGAAGATCTTCGAATTGGGAAACGACCGGGGGATCGACGCCGGTTATCTGTCCTGCGGCACGGTCGTGTGGACCTCGGCTGTCGGCGGAAAGCCCCAGCGAGTCTCCGCCCCTGTCATGTTGGCCGCAATCTCACTCACGGCGCGGCCGGGCGAAGATGACTACGAGCTGCAACTGACCGAACAAGCGGGCATCAACCCGGCGTTGGTCCGGCACTTGAAGAACGTCCATGGAATCGTCTTTGACGTCAACGCCGTGAGCCGCATGGCCTACAACACCGCGCGCCTTGACCCCCTGCCGGTCCTCGACCGTCTTGCCACACTGGTGCAACCGATCCACGGTGCGGAAGTAACCCCCAATCTCCTCATCACGACGTTGGCGGATCTGTCCGGGAACTTGGACGACCCCTGGATCAACGAGAACAGCAGCGTCGTTGCCTCCCTGTTTGAAGCCGCCAACGGCGGCGAAGTGGAACCCGAACCCATCAAATCCGGACGGTTCCCGAACCTCGACGAGCGCGACCCCGCCGAAGAATCGCTCCTCCTGGATGCGGACTCGGATCAGCAATACGTCGTGGATGCCGTCCGGGCAGGGGATTCGCTGGTCGTGAGCACCCCGCCAGGCAGTGGCCAGACACAGACGGCCATCAACGCGATCGGTGCCCTCGTCAACGAGGGGAAATCGGTGCTTGTGGTGGGTGACCGGCGGGCGAGCCTCAACGGCCTGGCGGCTCATTTTGAAGCCCTGGGCCTTGAATCGATGCTGTTCAGGCCGGGCAACGGTGCCACGCCCCAGCAGCTCAAAGGCCAGCTGGTCAGCGCGATCATCCGCAACGAAAAGTCGCTGGAACCGCAACTTGCGAATCTCCACAAGACCCTGACCGAGCACCGCCATGCGCTCATGGACCATGTCGCGTCTTTGCACAACGTGCGCCAGCGCTGGGGATGCTCTCCCTACCAGGCAATGCAGTCCCTCGCGGAACTGACCTCCATCCACCCGGCCCCCGCCACGACGGTCCGCTTGAAGCGCAGCGTGCTGGACAATATCAAAGACCGGGCTGAGCTGGCTGAACGATTGCGACGCGCTGCCGAGCTTGGCAGCTTCAGCCGTGCATCGACGTCTAGCCCCTGGTACGGCGCGCGTCTGGTCACGCGCAAGGAGACCGAGGAAGCCCAGCAACTGGCCAGTAGTGCCGCCGAACAACTTCCCCGGCTGCGGGATCGGATGAACCAGGTTGCGGAGCACTCCGAAATCCGGCTTGGGGCGAACTTCGCCGAATGGGGCGCGCAGCTTGAGCTCCTGATGGCGGTGCGGGAAAGCCTGGACAAATTCACCCCTGATATTTTTGACCGGCCAGTCCACGATCTGATTTCGGCTACCGCTACCTCCGCTTGGCGCCGAGAGCGGGGAGTCGAGATGCCCTCGATGCAGCGCTCCCGCTTGCGTCGCGTGGCGAAGGAATATGTCCGCCCCGGTGTCCACATTGCGGATCTGCACAGCTCCTTGGCGCTCGTTCAGGAACAGCGGGCACTGTGGGCCCAGTACGCGACCAGCCAGCGCCATCCGGCAGTGCCGTCCGGACTTGCGGACCTCGGCGCCAGCTACCGTGAACTGGACCGGGATCTGCGCCGTCTGGGCGATTGCCTCAAACACACGGCCGGTGGCGGCGACCTCCACGCGACCCGTTACGAAGATCTCATGGACCGTCTTGAGCGCCTTGTGGCGGACACGGGAACCCTTGAGACGCTCCCGGAGCGCACGCTTTTGGTCGAGAATATGCGCGAGCACGGACTCGCCGAGCTTCTTGCTGACCTGGCTGAACGCGAAGTGCCTGCCGAATCCGTTGCCGCGGAACTTGACCTCGCCTGGTGGCAGTCTGCCCTGGAAGCGATGATCAGCGGTGACGACTATCTCGCGATGTCCGACGGCGATTCCCTCCGCCGCCTCGAAGCGGAGTACCGTCTGGCTGACCACGCGCACATCGCCAGCGGAGCTGCCCGTCTCCGGTGGAAACTCGCCGAAATGTGGCGGGCTGGAATTGCTGAACATCCCCGCCAATCGGAACTCCTCCGGAACCTGATCAAGGATGGCCGCGTTACCCTCTCGGCGCTCAGCGCCCAGGCGCCTGCCCTTGTCTCCCGCTTGGTTCCCGTGTGGTCCATCAGTCCGTACCTGCTGACCAGCCTCTTGCCCGCAGAGCAGAAATTCGATGCGGTGGTGATTCTCGACGCCGAGAGCACATCCTTGCAGGCCGTGCTGCCGGCCATCGCCCGAGCCCAGCAAGTGGTTGCCTTTGGCGACGCGAAGATCGCCAATGCCCGCACTTTCAGCGTTGCGGTGGAGCCACCCATGGCCGGTGCCGCAAGCCAGGACACAGTGGACAGTGCATTCAGTGCTTTGGCCCGGGTCCTGCCCACGTGGCAGTTGAACTGGGTGTATCGGGCGGTTGACGAAGATCTGGTACTCCAGTTGAGCAAGAACTACTACAACGGCGGTCTGCGTCGGCTGCCGGACGGGCAATCCGTGACGGGGCTGGACCGCTCGGTAGTAGTTGAATACATCCCGGATGGCACCGGCTTGCCGGGGGCGGATCACGAAGGTGTTGAATCGGTCGCCGCCGAAGTGAACCGCGTTGTTGACCTGGTGTTTCAACATGCCAGCCTTCGGCCGCGGACCTCGCTCGCCGTGGTCACCGCAAGCCTTCGCCATGCGGCAAGGATCGGCGAAGCCATCAGGCTCCAGCTTCCTAACTATCCGCTTTTGTCGGGTTTCTTCAACGCCGGTGCGGAGTCTTTCCGCGTGGTGGATTTGGAGCGCGCACAGGGACTGGTCCGCGACCACATCATCTTCTCCTTGGGCTTCGGGCGCACTCCGCACGGCCGGGCGCTGCACAGTTTCGGGCCCCTGTCCGTCGAAGGCGGGCGAAACAAATTTGCCTTGGCAATGACCCGTTCCCGGAGATCGATGCACGTCCTGAGCTGCTTCCGTCCGGAGGACCTCGATCTGGACCGGCTGGCTCACGGCGCCGTTGATTTCCATGAACTCCTTGACCGTGAACTGTCCGGGAATTCGGAACTGGGGACACCTGCCACCAGGGCTGCTGCCAGCGAGCAAGCGCTCGGTGAGGATCCGTTGGTGGCGGATCTGGGTGAGCGACTCCGTGCCCGTGGAGCCCGGGTGTGGCACCACTATGACGGAGCCTTGGACATTGCCGCGGCAGCCGACCCCGTGCACACCATAGGCCGTGATGACACCGAAATGCCCACCCCGGTGGCCATTGAATCGGATGGCACGGAACGATACCGCCGCATGAGCGTCAGGGAGCGCAGCCGGCTGCGGCCCCAATTGCTGGAACGACTTGGCTGGCGTTACATGTCCTTGTGGACCATTGAAGTATTCACTGATCCTTCGTCCTGCGCTGACCGCATCGGGTCCTACTTGGGACTGGAGAAGCCGGTAGCACCCTCGTACGGTGCCGTCCAGGATGGATTCCTGGACATTGATGTTGAACAATTGGAACTGAACAGTCAGGCGGAGTCGGCCGCGGCCGGACCTGGCAGTACGGAAGGCCCTGGCTCGGGACCGGCGATCCCCTAAGGAAGCGCAATGGCGGAAAGCAAAAGCACTCAATCCAAGCACCCTGCGGACGCCAGTGCCGATGCGGTAGGCGCTGATATCGAGTTGGACGATCAGGAGAAAACAAAAGTGAAGCCCGCGCCCGAGCGGAAGCATGCGGGAGAAAGCATTCTGCCCAAGAAAGCCTCCGAGGACGATCCGCGCCGCTGGGGTGATGAGCCTGGCTACGACCACGACGCCTGGCTGAAGGAACAAAGGCCCCCGCACTGGGGCTGAATATTTCATGGCCGGTTGTCAGAGGGATTGACGAGGACAAAGAACAGTTTCCCGCGAGTGGAAGCTCCGGCGAGGATTTCGGCCTGTTGTGGACTGGCGGCGACAACCACAAGGCCGTCCGCCTCGTTCGTGCCCAACCAGTGGTTCGCTTTGCCTCCTTGCGCGGATGTCCACAAAACCGGGACCGCCGATGCCAAGAGTTCGGATTTCTTGCCAGGCTCTTCAAGTCCATCTGCTGCGGTGAGCACAACGTTGACCAACTGGCCGGGCGAGATGAGCTGAATTGAAGCGGGATCGGCCATGCGAAGTGGAACGGCCGCCGTCGCGGGTGCGGTCCCGGTCAGCAGGCCCGGTCCCAGGAGTTGGGCGTCCGTGGGGATCTGCCCCTTCTGCAGCGGCGAGGCAAGCTGCTTTCCGCCGTATCCGGTTCTCGGGGTGAGTGCCCCGGCTGGAATTCCATCAGGAAGGACATCGAGGGGTTTGAGGTCGGTATCCGTCAAAGTGGACCCAGCGGGAAGATCCCGTGCGGCCGCCAGGACCGTGGCTCGTCGCTCCGAAGCGGGAGTCAGCTGATGGACTGCGATCCCGGCGGCCACGCATAGCAAGAGGGCCACGACGAGGCGGCGGTTGCGGTTTAACCAGCTACCGAAGCTGCGGTGTTTGGATGGTCCCGCGGTAGCGCCCCGGCGCCCGCCAGCCCTGAAGGGAAGAGCCTGAAGACGGCGGGTGCGGGCCTTGTTGATCGGTGCGAGGAGTCTATCGCGCGGAAGCGACAATGATCCGGCGGACATGGGGTCCGGGGGTACGTTCGGGATTGCGGGCATGGTGCCACGCTAACCGGGCACGCAGGCCCGCGGCAGGGCTTTATTGAGCTATGTGGAACGTTGAGCTATGTGGAAAACCGGGAGCAGCTGGAAACCGCAATCAGCTCGCGGCAGCCGCCGGAACCGACGCTGGAGCCGGAGGCGCAGCTGGTGCGGCGGGAGCGGCCGAAACGGTGCTTCCCTTGGAGTCCCGGGAGTCGGTGCGGTAGAAGCCCGATCCCTTGAAGACGACGCCCACGCTGTTGAACTTCTTACGCAACGACCCTTGGCATTCAGGGCAGTCGGACAGGGAGCTGTCCGTGAACGACTGAACGATGTCAAAGGCATGTCCGCAGTCTTTGCAGGCATAGGCATATGTGGGCACTGGTGATCCTCCTCCGGGACGAACTACAGGTCCTGTGCTGCCAAGGCGGGTTGTTCCGTCCATTAGCAGTCCTAGGGCCTGAGTGCCAATTCTATCATCCGGAGTGGGGGCCGCTACCACAAAATGTGGCGGAGAAGACAGGTCGGAAGCCCCGATCAACCGGCCGGAACCAGCCGGACGATCCGGTAGGGGGTAAGTGCCTCCGCCACGGGCTTGTCGAACGGTTCGGCCGGGATCGTCCCCGCGGCCAGCACTTCGTGGTCATATACGACGGCGACAGTCGGCGGACGCCGCCCGTCGGCGTCGAGCTTGTCGAGGAGCCGATCGTAGTAACCGCCCCCTTGGCCGATACGGTTTCCGTCTTCATCGACGGCGGTGGCCGGGAGGAAGATTCCAGTGGCATCCCCGATGACGTCGCTGTCGAATCGTTCGCCCACCGGCTCGTCAATCGGTGCGTACTTTGAGCGGACAAAGGCCGTATCCGGTGTCCAATAGACCCAGCTCAGAAGCCGTTCCGGTTCACAGACGGGAAGAAGGATCCTGTGGCCGGCGGCGTGGAGCGCCGCAAGCAAGGGCATTGTCGGCGGCTCGGCGGCCACTCCGACATAGGCCGCAAAAGTCGACGGTTTCCCCCGGGCAACGGAATCCGCCCATGAGAGGCCACCGAGGGCAATCCCCGTTCCAGCGTCAGCGCGCTGTTGCCTGGTCAATGTCAGCCGGCGCTTGCGGTGGTCCCGGCGGATATCGTCTTTCAAGGTCATTTTTGCTCCAGTTCACGCTGCTTTGCGGCTTGAGGACGGGGAAGAAACAGTGGAGTCCCTTCTATCCGCACAGGTTCCTTTTGCCCAATGTCCAGCTCCTTCCGTTAGATTAGTCCGGTGACTTCCAACAACTGCACCGTCCGCAAGGCCGTTATCCCCGTTGCCGGACTCGGCACCAGGTTCCTGCCTGCTACAAAAGCCATGCCCAAAGAGATGCTCCCGGTAGTCGACAAGCCGGCCATCCAATATGTCGTCGAAGAAGCCGTGAGCGTGGGACTCAACGACGTCCTCATGATCACAGGCCGCAACAAACGTGCGTTGGAGGACCACTTCGACCGGGTACCGGCTTTGGAAGCGACCCTCGAGGCCAAGGGTGACACCACCAAGCTGGACGCGGTGCAGGCTACCAGTAACCTCGGCGACATTCACTACGTCCGTCAGGGTGACCCCAAGGGGCTGGGACACGCGGTGTTGCGTGCAAAGCAGCACGTCGGGTACGAACCTTTTGCCGTTCTTCTCGGTGACGACCTTATCGACGCCCGGGACACACTCCTGAGCGACATGATCGAGGTCCAGCACAAAACCGGTGGCTCCGTTGTGGCCCTCATCGAAGTGGAGCCCTCCCAGATCAGCGCCTACGGTTGCGCGGACATCGAAGATATCGGCGAGGACGGCTACGTCCGCATCAAGCAACTTGTGGAAAAGCCTGCTGTCGATGAAGCTCCGTCCAACTTGGCCGTGATCGGCCGCTACGTGCTTCACCCCTCGGTTTTCGACGTTCTCGAGAAAACCGAACCGGGCCGTGGGGGAGAGATCCAGCTGACGGACGCGCTTCAAGTACTCGCTGCGGGCGACGGCGAAGGTAGCGGCGTCTACGGAGTCGTCTTCCGCGGCCGTCGGTACGATACCGGGGACAAGCTCAGCTACCTCAAAGCTTGCGTCCAGCTTGCGTGCGACAGTGAAGACCTCGGGCCTGGCTTGCGTGAGTGGCTGCCGGGCTTTACCGCCGGCCTCAGCAAGTAGCTGCCCGTGTGGGGGTCGGCCATTTGGCCGGTGACGCTGGAGAGCGGCGACCTCATGTTGCGTCCCATTCATTTCCGGGACAAGAAGGAGTGGACCGAGGTCCGCTCACGCAATAGTGAGTGGCTGGCGCCTTGGGAAGCATCCAACCCGGCCCTTGGCGGTCGCCTGCCGAACTACCGGCAGATGGTGGCTTCCCTTAACGCGCAGGCTCGGCAAGCCAGTGCCCTTCCGTTTGTGATCACGGAGCGGATTCCCGGGTTCCCGGAGCCCAGGATCGTCGGGCAGCTGACGGTCTCCTCGATTATGTGGGGATCGGCGATGACTGCCACCCTTGGCTATTGGGTCGACCAGGCCCGGGCCGGTCGCGGAATAGCGCCCACTGCGGTTGCCATGGCGACCGATCATTGCTTTGAGTCCCTTGGCCTTCACCGGATGGAGATCAACATCAGGCCCGAGAACGGGCCGAGCCTGCGGGTCGTTGAGAAGCTGGGATTCCGTGACGAAGGCCGCCGTGAGCGCTTTCTTCACATAAACGGCGAATGGGCTGACCATCGAAGCTTTGCATTGACCTCGGAGGAGGTCCCTGGGGGTTTGCTGGCTGCTTGGCTGAGACGCGGGGCCAACTAGTCCGCTGGGGTGTATGAGAGTCGGTAAATCCGTTGATTTGCCGACTCTCCGGCGACACACCGTGGGCAATGCGGTAGCCTCCGCGTATTTGCTTCTACGGTTTTGATTGTGGACTTCCCTCTCAGCAGCTCGGTGATATTGGTCATTGCTGTCGCGCTGTGGATTGTTTGGGTTGCGCCATACATACTGCGGAATCGTCACAACCACGTCCAAGTGGCCGGTGACATCCCAGCAGATGTGATCGACGAAGACGCTCATGAACTGCAAGCCGGGGTGGTTCTGTCAATCACCCCTCGGCAGGAGAAAGCAATGGAAACCATGCAGAGCACCGCAACCGCATTGCCCGAGGTACCGGCTGGCGTCGGCGAACGGCGTGATGCTGCATCGGACGCGGCGGTCTTCAAAGTCAGATACGGGCGCTGCGCCCTTGCTCTCGCCGGGCTCCTCCTGTTACTCACGGCGGCCGTTTCCGGCGTGCTGCGCATTCTTGGCCTCGTTTCGGGCTGGGTGCCATTGGTATCCATCGTCGGCGTGGTCGGTACCGTCTTCCTGCTTCGCCGGCTGGCCATCAGGGACCGCAGGGCGAAGATGAACAGGGCATTCCGCAATGCAATGGGTCCCACGGTTGAGAGTCCCCGCGTCGGTCGTCCGACCTCCGACCGCCCGGCTACCAAGATCTTCGACGCCGAAGCCCATGCCCGAGAAGCGACCCGCCTGACCGCCGTCGAACTTCGTCAGGCCGCCCTCAACGTTGCCGTCGCCGCCGGCGACAACACAGTCCGGTTTACGGCGGAATCCAAGGAATCCGAATGGCAGCCGGTGGACGTTCCCAAACCAACATACGTCGACGCAGCCAAGGCACCCCGGCCGGCACCAGAACCCCTCGACTTGCCTGAAGCTCCCAAGCCCCTCGGTAAGCCGACGTTGAAGCCGGCCAGCGCGCCGTCCGCGGCCCCGTCGGTCCAGGCGCAGCACGGCAAGCCTCAGAGCGCGCTCAGCAACCTCGACGACGTTTTGCAGCGCCGCCGGGCATAGCCTCCCTTGACTACTGTCTGCGTCGCAGGTGGCACCGGACAGGTGGGGCGTGAAGTCGTCCGTTTGGCGCTCGACTCCGGACTAGGCGTGACGGTGCTGAGCCGCCGCCCGCCGTCGGGCACGTCATCGGTCCATCACGACGGCGCCCGCTACTTTCAGGCTGACGTCACCACAGGCGCCGGGCTGCCGGAAGCCCTGCATGGGGCCGACGTCGTGATCGATTGCTTGGAAGGGCAGATCGGGAAGGCCCGCAAGAATTTCGCCGACGGCGGCGCGCACCTGCTCGCCGCGGCCGCCGGTGCCGGTGTCCGTAAAGCGGTTCTCCTCTCCATCATTAACTGCGACCAAAGCAACGCGGCGTTTTACGTCTCCAAAGCAGACAAAGAACGGGTCTACGCCAATTCGGCGCTTGAGACGGTTGTTGTGCGGGCCACCCAGTTCCACAGCCTCGTGACGGCGGTTTTCCAGGCCGGGGCGAAAGTCCGCCTCATCCCGGTCTTCAAAGGCGCACGCTTTCAAACGATTTCGCCGGCGGATGTGGCGTTCGAGTTGCTTGCCGAAGCCGTGGGGGAGCCTTCAACAGAGCGGCACCGGACACGAACCATCGGCGGACCGGACATCCGGACCATGCGTGAACTCGCTGAGATCTGGCGAAAAACTACCGGACATGGGCGGATCGTGGAGGTGCCATTGCCAGGAGCGATGGGCAAATATCTTCGGAGCGGACTGAATTTGGTGCCAAGCCAGCGGACGGGAACAGACACGTTCGAGTCTTGGTTGGCAAAGCGCGAAGATAGTTTGTAGCCTAGGGACACTGGCAACGCACGGTTGACTAGGGGCTATAGCTCAGTTGGTAGAGCGCTTCGTTCGCATCGAAGAGGTCAGGAGTTCGAATCTCCTTAGCTCCACAGTGAAGGCCCTTTGACCTGCGGAAACGCTGGGTTGGAGGGTCTTTCTCGTTCCTCATTCTTGGAACTGCGTCACGCCACGCACCTTTTTGGCGCCCGGACTCCTCCGAAACCCCGGAATCCCGGGCTCGCAGTCCGTTGAGGGCACCGAAAACCTGCTCGGCGTGATGCAGCCCCTGTCGAGCCTTAGGTCATCCGCTCAGCGAGGGACACGATGATTCCCTCTGGACCTCGCACGTACGCCATGCGCCAGGCTCCTTCGTACTGGCCGATACCGCCGACCAACCCGTATCCCTCGGCGGCAAGCCGGTCGACGTGGGCCTGAAGATCGTCGACTTCGAAGGACAGGCTGCGCAGCCCTAGTTCGTTGGCCATGGCGGCAGGCGATCCCGGCTCGGGGTCCGGCCTGACGAAGCTGGATAGCTCAACCCCTGTTCCTCCGTCAGGTGTCCGCAACATGACGATCTCCGTGCGGGAATCAGGGATCGCTATGACCGTGTCGATGAATTCGCCCTCCACGAAGGTCCGGCCCTCGACCTCGAGCCCGAGTCCAACGAAGAACGCCGTTACCTGGTCGAGGTCCTGAACGGTGACACCGACGTGGTCGAACCGCATGATTCGGGACATGGGAAAAGCCTCCAAGTGTTCGTTTCACGGCCCAAGACGGAGCCTACCGGGGACTTTACGGCGGATTCACGTCGGGAGAAAGACATCGTCCGGACGGCAGACCGGCGGCGTGCCCAGCAAGCCTGCCGGCTGGCTGGTACGGCCCGTGCGTAGGCTTGGGGAGTGACCATGCATGAGAACCAGCTCAGCCTAGGCCGGACTGAAGCCGTGCGCCTGGTGCGGGGCCTGTTTCCTTCCGTCTCAGAACCGGAAGTAACCGCAGTCGAGAGTGCCGGAACGGTCAATTTCCTGTACCGGGTGGGAACAGGGTGCGCCGCCAGGTTCCCAATACAAGGCGGTGACGCTCGCGAAGTCCGCGAAGTCCTTCTCGCGGAACGCTCTGCAATGCGCGAGTTCGCCGCAGTGAGCACCGTGCCGTCCCCTTTGCCTGTTGCGATTGGTGAGCCAAGCGGAGAGTACCCGTTACCTTGGTCTGTCCAAACGTGGATAGACGGCGAGATTGCGACCCCGGCCTCGGTCGCGTCGTCGACATCCTTCGCGGTGGACCTTGCGGCGCTCATCGCGAGCCTTCGGCGGGCGGACAGAATGGGTCGCTCATTCTCCGGCGAAGGCCGCGGCGGGGAGTTGACCGCGCACGATGGGTGGATCGCGCAGTGCCTGCAACAGAGCGATGGACTCTTGCCGGTGGATCGGCTCCGCCGGGTCTGGGCGTCGCTGAGATCGCTGCCTCGTCAGGGCGACGATGTGATGTCCCACAAGGATCTCATTCCCGGAAATGTGATCCTCAGGGACGGTCGCCTCGCGGGCATCCTCGACACCGGTGGCTTCGGTCCTGCCGATCCCGCGCTCGACCTCGTTGCCGCGTGGCACATGCTCGACTTCGGGAGACGGGATACCCTCCGCACCAATCTCGGGATCGGGGACCTGGAGTGGAGGCGGGGTGCCGCCTGGGCCTACGGACAAGCGATCGGGCTCGTCTGGTACTACGCCGAGTCGAATCCCACAATGAGCGCACTCGGACGGAGCACACTTGATCGGCTGCTCACGGATCCGCTCTTGAGGTTGTAGAACGGATGCCGCCGGTCATCTTCTGCCATGTCAGACTGGACGCATGTGTCCCCTCCCTATGAAGCCGCGCGCTCTGTCCGACAGCGTTGACGGCGGGAGCCCGACGCCGCCGAGCGCCGCGCGCCGCCACCTCGCCCTTAGGCTCGACGACGGTTGGCTCAGGTTCCAGACGCGTCTCGCGATCCGGCGCGGTCGGGTGGAGACGGTCATCCCTTACACCGGTTACGGCACCACTTTCTGGGTCCGGGTGTTGGCGCGCATTGTCCGCAGTGAACCGCGGGACACGGGGAGCGGTCCTCGGGCAGGTGCGCTCAAACCGCTGAAGGATGGCATGCGCGGCTGGCGCAATTTCACGAGTGCGCCCGTGGCACACGCTGCCGTGCGCGTGACCATCGCAGGCACTGTCCATGATGTCGAAGCCGACCGCGGAGGCGTCGTCGACGCGCGTATCCCCGTAGCCCTCGACGCCGGCTGGCATACAATCACCATTGAATCCGGCGGGTCCAGGATCGTGGAAGCCCCGGTGCAAATCATCGCGGACGACACAGACTTCGGCGTCGTCTCCGACATCGACGACACCGTGATGGTCACGGCGCTGCCTCGTCCATTCCTAGCTGCCTGGAACACGTTCGTACTCGACGAACACGCGAGGACCCCGACGCCGGGCATGGCTGTGCTGTACGAGCGGATCGTAAGGACGGTGCCCTCGGCCCCGGTGGTGTACCTGTCGACGGGCGCTTGGAACGTCGCTCCGACGCTGTCGCGCTTCCTGTCCCGAAATTTGTATCCCGCCGGTCCCAAGCTCCTGACCGACTGGGGTCCTACCCCAGACCGCTGGTTCCGCAGCGGCCAGGAGCACAAGCGGACCTCTCTGGAACGTCTCGCGGCGGAGTTCCCGGGCATCAAATGGCTGCTGGTTGGCGACGACGGACAGCACGACGAGGCCATCTACGCAGAGTTCGCCCAACGCCATCCGCAGAACGTCAGGGCTATCGCGATCCGCCAACTCTCCGCCAGTGAAGCGGTACTCGCTGGCGGGCGGTCGAAGTCTGCGGCTCAACCCACTCCGGGGATCCCTTGGATCTATTCTCCGGACGGTGCAGGGATGTCGGTCCAGCTAGAGCAGTTGGGCATCATCCGGCGCAGCGTCCGGTCCGCCACGGTCGGCTGAGTCGGCCCTACTGGTAGCTGATAGCTGTGCCAGCCGCGCCTGACCAGGTGATTCGTCCGCCTTGGTAGTCCTGCGCCACACCGGCGCCGAAGGCGAACTCATTGGTCGTCGGGTAGCCCAGGCGGCCGTTCTCCCAGCCCTGGGATGCGTAGGCTGCGCGGATAGCGCCGGCGTTGGAATGGGCCCCTGAACCGGCAGACCAGTAGATGACACCGAACTGGAAGTTCTGGTAGACGCCACCGCTCTTGAGCCCGGTGATTTCATCGCTGGTGGGGTATCCGAGGATGCCGTTCTCCCAATTAAGTCCGGCCCAGGCGGCGTCGATGGCGCCCTTGGTGATGTGGGCGCCGGTGGCCGGTGACCAGTGGATGACACCGTGCTGGAAGGTCTGGTAGGCGCCTCCGTTGGTGAGGCCGCCGATTTCATTGCTGGTGGGGTATCCGAGGGCGCCGTTCTCCCAGTTTTGAGCGGCCCAAGCGGCGTCGATGGCGCCCT
>NZ_JBZAYA010000013.1:0-137130 GCF_058244265.1 Arthrobacter sp. SE2
CCGGCACCACCCACACCCCACAGGGTCCAGGATCGCTCCGGAGCAACTTCCCAAACTTACCGGCTGCTTGCCTCCTAGTCAAATCGGCGTTCTTGACTTGATCTTCACGAGGAACTCAGTCAACTTCACCGATCTCCACTGGGGAGCAGCGCGGGTACTAACTATACCACCAGTTCTCCGGGGAGGCAAAAGCCCGGTCGGGCGGCCTGCTGCGCCTCAGAGGTCGTCCGCTAGATCCACGCAAAGGGCCCGGAAACTCAAGGCTTCCGGACCCTTCACCCTCAGAAAAGCAGAACAACTACCCCACAGGCGTGAACCAGGAAGCTCCGAGCGGCGGCAAGGTGACGGTCAGTGCCGCAGGCAATCCTTCCGCCCCGGGTGCGGTGGCAAGCAGTTCACCGCTGTTGATCACGCCCGAGCCTCCGTACACCTCGGCGTCAGTATTGAGTACTTCCTGCCATGCGCCGGCGGACGGGACGCCGAGCACATAGTCCTCGTGCGGGCCTCCCGAGAAATTCACGGCGCACACCAGGGGGTTGCCGTCGTTGTCCCACCGGATAAAGGTCAGTACGTTACGGTCCGCGTCCGCGCCGTTGATCCACTGGAAACCGCCGGGCTCGTTGTCCCGGACATGAAGGGCCGGCGTCGAGCTGTACAGCGTGTTCAACTCACGGGTGAGCAACTGGAGTCCGCGATGCGCCGGAATGTCGGCAAGGAACCAGTCGAGCCCGTGCTGTTCGGACCATTCGGCCTCTTGGCCGAATTCGGTGCCCATGAAGATGAGCTGCTTGCCCGGGTGCGCCCACTGGTAAGCCATGAACACCCGGAGGTTGGCAAGCTGCTGCCAGCGGTCGCCGGGCATCTTGCGCAGCATCGATCCCTTGCCATGCACTACCTCGTCGTGGCTGATGGGCAGCAGGAAGTTCTCCGTGAAGGCGTAGACCATGGAGAACGTCACCGTACCGTGGTGCCAGCGGCGGTTCACCGGGTTTTCGGAGATGTACTTGAGGGAATCGTGCATCCAGCCCATGTTCCATTTGAGGCCGAACCCCAGGCCGCCATGGTTGGTCGGCGCGGTAACGCCCGGGAACGCCGTAGATTCTTCGGCGATGGTCACTGCCCCGGGGTGGGTCTTGTAGATCGTCGCGTTGACCTCCTGGAGGAAGGAGATGGCTTCCAGGTTCTCGCGTCCACCGTGGACATTGGGGAACCACTCCCCTTCCTCGCGCGAATAGTCCCGGTAGAGCATGGAGGCCACGGCGTCCACCCGGAGCCCGTCGATGTGGAATTCCTCAAGCCAGTACAGGGCGTTCGCAACCAGGAAGTTCCGGACCTCGGTGCGGCCGAAGTCGAAGATGAGCGTGCCCCAGTCCGGGTGCTCACCGAGCCGGGGATCGGAGTGCTCGTACAGCGGTTCGCCGTCGAAGCGGGCGAGGGCCCAGGCGTCCTTCGGGAAGTGCGCGGGGACCCAGTCCAGGATGACGCCGATGCCCGCTTGGTGCAGCGAATCAACGAGGAACCGGAATTCGTCCGGATGCCCGAATCGTGAGGTCGGAGCAAAGTACGACGTGACTTGGTAGCCCCATGAACCGCCAAAGGGGTGCTCGGCCACCGGCATGAACTCGACGTGGGTGAAGCCAAGCCATTTCACGTAGTCCACGAGGTCCTTGGCCAGCTCTTTGTACCCGAGGCCAAGGCGCCATGAACCAAGGTGGACTTCGTAGACGCTCATGGGTGAGTTGTGCGGGTCCTTGTTGGCGCGCGCCGTCATCCAGGCGTCGTCCTTGAAACGGTAGCCGGACTCCACCACGCGTGACGCGGTCAAGGGCGGAACTTCGGTGCCGAAGGCGAGCGGATCGGCTTTCTCCACCCAATGGCCGGCCTTCGTCAGCAGTTCGAATTTGTAGCACGCCCCTGCTACAACGCCCGGGATGAAGACTTCCCAGACTCCTGAAGAACCGAGCGAGCGCAAGGCGTGTTCACGCCCGTCCCAAGAGTTGAAGTCGCCCTTGACGCGGACTGCCTGTGCATTTGGCGCCCAGACGGCGAAGGAGACGCCGTCCACATCGCCGAGCGGGGAGCGGTAGTGCTGGACGTGGGAGCCCAGTGTGTCCCAGAGCCGTTCGTGCCGGCCTTCGCCGATAAGGTGCAGGTCCACCTCGCCGACGGTTGGAAGGTAGTGGTACGGATCGTTGATCGTCACCGGCGCGGAATCGCCGTACACGACGTCCAGGCGGTAGTCCGGAACGTGGCCGTGCTGCAGCGGTTCGAGGACCGCCACCCAGATCCCGTCGGTCTCGTGGGTCATCGGAACGGAACCGGCTTCGGTGACCACGGTTACTTCCGCCGCGAGGTGCTTGACCGTGCGGATGGTGACGTGACCGTGGTCGTCAAGGTGAGCGCCCAGCACCGAGTGCGGGGCGTGGTGCGCACCGGCGGCCACCCGGCCCAGGGTAGCGGTGTCCACATACAGCGGGACTCGGGGCCGTTCGGTACGTGCTGAGCCTGTCATTTCCTTACCTTCCGATGTCGCCACGGCATCCGTGCCGGGGCTCGTGTTTCCGAGGAGCTGCCGCGAAGCATTGACCGGAATGGGCAACCAGTCCGGCCTGTTCCGCAGCTCGTAGATCACCTCGTACAAGGCCTTGTCCAGCCACAATGCCACAAACAGCGGCGAGCGGCGGTCAATAGTTCCAGGGGTGATGTCGCTGTAGCCTGCCAGGAAGGCCTCGGCGCAGTCGTCAACCCACGTGGCGGGAACCCGGGCGCCCGGGTTCTCGCGGATGGCCGCGCCGGCCGCGTAGTCGAAGGACCGCAGCATCCCGACGACGTCCCGCAGGGGAACGTCGGGAATATTACGGTGTTCGATCGGCCTCAGGGGTTCGCCTTCAAAATCCAGGATCGCCCACCGGGCCGGTTCTCCCGCGGCGCCGGGCACCAAGAGGATCTGGCCCAGGTGAAGGTCCCCGTGGATGCGCTGCAGCGTCCCGGCTTCCTTGCCCGACAGTTGCGTCAGGAGTGCCTCGAGCTGCTGCTCATGGGGCCCGACGGCGGTGCCCGCCTCAGCCCACGACTGGCGGACGCGCCGGGCTACTTCGGGCGCGATGTCCTGGCCCGGAACGCGTTCCCGGGCGGTTCCGAGGGTTTCCGCGAGCCGGAGGTGCACGGTGGCGGTCGCCTGGCCCAGTTGCCGGGCTTCGGCTGTAAAGTCGCTGCCCGATGCCGCGGCGTCGACGGCGAGGCGCCAAGCGTCCTGCCCGCCGGCAAGGAATTCGTGGGCAACGGCGAAATCCGCCGAGGCTGTGCCGTGGCGACCCAGGGTTGTCCGTACCTCCCACGTTCCCGTAATCCATCCAAGGGTGGACGGCACTTCCTTCGTACCCGCCGAGGTCAAGGCCGCGCCCACCTCCACCTCGGGGTTCTTGCCGACCGACACGACCCGGAAGATCTTCACGATCGCCGCGGACACGCCGTCGTCGACGATCACCGAAGTGTTGGACTGCTCGCCGGAAGAGACTCGCACGGATCCTGAGGCAGAGGGCAGCCGCAGGCTGCCCGGCACGGTATGTCCGCTCGCGGTGCACTCCCCCTCGCCGGGTTCGGCGGACGCCTGACCCCGGATGAGATCGAGCCATACCGTGACAAAGTCAGGATCGTGGGGGGCGTCGTATACCCAGATGGCCGGATCCTGCTCGCTTGTTCCACCGATCTGGCCCACCAAGGCAGGTGCCAAAGCAGCCGAGGGCGCGGAACGAAAGCTAAGCGGTACTTGGATGATGTCGGTCTGCCTCCCGCCGTCGGCCGTTGCGTAAGCGACGGACAATAGCTGGACCTCCGAGCCTGTCCCAAAGGCGGGCGCAGAAAGGGCGAACGAACCGACGAAATCCAGTTCGAATAACCCTGCCTTGACCGGAAACCAGCGCTGCCGGGGCAGCCATTCCTTGAGCAGGGAGGCCAGGACCGTGGTGGGCGCCATGAGACTCATCTCAGCCTTCGATGGAGAGCACTGGGATGGCCTGGGTGTACGGCGAGGAGGCGGTGGAACCCGCCGAACGTATCCGAAGCCAGAAGAAGTCGTGGCTGCCGAGCGTGAGGGTCAGGGAGCCGTCGGCGCCAATCCCCGGGAACGGTTGGCCTCCGAACACATCCCTCAAGCCTCTTCCGGCATATTCTGGGATATCCAACGTGGTAGCAACCGGATGCTGAGACAGGTTGAAAACGCACAGGATCGATTCGGCGTCCTCGCCTTCCGGATTGCCGTCCCGGAGCTCGCGCAAATAGGCAAGGACCACTTCGTGGTCTGCCGGAACGTTCCGGTAGCCGCCTAGCCCGAAGGCCGCGTGGTTCCTACGGACACTCAGAATCTGCCGTGTCCAGCGCAGGAGCGATCCGGAATGGGCCGCTTCCGCCTCGACGTTCGCCATGCTGTAGTTGTAGACCAGCGACTGGATGACGGGCAGGTACAGCTTTCCGGGGTCGGCGTTGGAGAACCCTGCGTTGCGGTCCGGGTTCCATTGCATCGGCGTGCGGACGGCGTCGCGATCGTCAAGCCAGATGTTGTCTCCCATCCCGATTTCATCCCCGTAGTACAAGAAGGGGCTGCCTGGAAGGGAAAGCAGCAACGCGTTGATCAGTTCGATCTCGGAGCGGGAATTGTCCAGCAGCGACGCAAGCCTGCGCCGGATCCCGATGTTGGCGCGCATTCGCGGGTCCGGGGCGTACCAGCCCAGCATGGCGGCACGTTCGTCGGAGGTGACCATCTCGAGGGTGAGTTCGTCGTGGTTGCGCAGGAAGGTGCCCCATTGGGCGCCGGCCGGGATTCCCGGGGTGTCCCGCAGCGTCTCGATGATGGGGGCGGCCTTCTGGTCGCGGAGCGCATAGTACAGGCGCGGCATGATGGGAAAGTGGAAGGCCATGTGGCATTCCGGTTCTTCCTCCGTGCCAAAGTACTCGACGACGTCGTGCGGCGGTTGGTTGGCTTCGGCGATGATCACACGGCCCGGGTAGTTCTCGTCCACCATCTTCCGAAGGTCCCGCAGGAAACCGTGGGTGGCCGGCAGGTTTTCGCAATTGGTGCCCTCTTCCTCGAAGAGGTAAGGGATGGCATCTGCCCGGAATCCGTCAATGCCTTGGTCCAGCCAGAACCTGACGACGTCGTGCAGAGCCTCGACGACCTTGGGGTTTTCGAAGTTCAGGTCGGGCTGGTGGCTGAAGAAGCGGTGCCAGAAGAACTGCCGGCGGATCGGATCGAACGTCCAGTTCGACTCTTCCGTATCCACGAAGATGATGCGCGCGTCCTGGTACTTCTCGTCGGTGTCACTCCACACGTAGAAGTCGCCGAACGGACCATCCGGATTCTTACGTGACTCCTGGAACCAAGGGTGTTGGTCCGAGGTGTGGTTCAGCGGGAGGTCGATGATGACCCTGACGCCCCTCGCATGGGCTTCGGCCACGAGCCTCTTGAAGTCGCTGATGGTGCCGAACTCGTCCAAAACGGACGTGTAATCGGAAATGTCGTAACCACCGTCGCGCAAAGGCGAATCGAAGAACGGCGGCAGCCACAAACAATCCACCCCGAGCCACTGCAGATAATCCAACTTGTCGATCAGTCCGTGGAAGTCACCGGAACCATCGCCATTCGCGTCCGCGAAGGCCCTCACCAGAACCTCGTAGAAAACAGCCTTTCGATACCAATGCGGGTCATGTTGAAGACCCGGGGCGTTCAGCTCGAAAGTGTTCTTCGGCGTGAAGTACTGATTTTGACCCTGCGGATTAAAGCTCACTAAGGCTACCTCCGGATATTGAGAATGTGTGCCGGTTCTTGATGGGCGTCCAGTCGGACGTAGTTGTACTCGCCCCACTCCCAGCTTTCGCCGCTGACCAAATCATCCACCCAGAATCGTCCGTTGGCGGTGAAGTCGGATGGATCCAGCGAAAGAGCCGAGAGATCCAGGGTCACGGTGCTTTCCCTGATGCCGTGGGGATCGACGTTGACCACGATGATCAAGGTGTCCTTGCTGCCGTCAGGCAAGGTCTTGTGCTTGGAGAACACGATGGTGGCGTCGTCCGTGCTGTGGTGCAAAGTCAGGTTCTGCAGGTCGCCCAGGGCGGGGTGGGCCTTCCTGATGGCGTTGAGCCGCGTGATGTACGGGGCGAGACTGTGCCCGGAAGCGGCTGCAGCATCCCAGTTGCGGTCCTTGAACTCATATTTCTCGTTGTCGATGTACTCTTCGGCACCGGGACGCGCCACATGCTCGTACAACTCGAATCCGGCGTACACACCCCAGAGCGGGCTGGCCGTCGCCGCCAAAGCGGCGCGGATGCGGAATGCGGCCGGACCGCCGTATTGGAGGTATTCGGTGAGGATATCCGGGGTGTTGACGAAGAAATTGGGTCGGAAATACGCCGGGGATTCGTGGCTGACCTCCTGGAAATACGATTCCAGTTCGGTCTTGGTGTTCCGCCACGTGAAGTACGTGTACGACTGTTGGAAACCTGCCCGGCCGAGAGCGTGCATCATCGCGGGGCGGGTGAACGCCTCGGCGAGGAAAACGACGTCGGGGTACTTTTTGTTGACCTTGCCGATCAGCCATTCCCAGAACCACACCGGTTTGGTATGGGGGTTGTCCACGCGGAAAATCTTCACGCCGTGGCTCACCCAGAGGAAGACGATGCGCAGGATTTCCTTGGATAGTCCAGCGGGATCGTTGTCGAAGTTCAGCGGGTAAATGTCCTGGTACTTCTTGGGCGGGTTTTCGGCATAGGCGATGCTGCCGTCAACCCGAGTGGTAAACCATTCCGGATTGGTCTTCACCCAGGGATGGTCCGGGGCGGCCTGCAGCGCCAAATCCAGAGCGACCTCGAGGCCCAGCTCATTGGCCCGGGCCACAAACCCGTCGAAATCCTCGAACGATCCCAATTCCGGGTGGATGGCATCGTGGCCGCCGGCTTCGGAGCCGATGGCCCACGGCGAGCCCGGATCCTGCGGACCCGGAGTCAAGGTGTTGTTGCGTCCCTTGCGGTGCTGGAAACCAATCGGGTGGATGGGCGGCAGATAGATGACGTCGAAGCCCATGTCCGCAACGGCGTCGAGCCTCTTGGCCGCCGTCGTGAAGTTGCCTGAAGTCCACGTTCCCGTGGTGGGATCGAGCACGGCACCTTCGGAACGGGGGAAGAATTCATACCAGGCCCCGCGGCCGGCGAGGTCACGCTCCACGAGGAGCGGGTATTGTTCCGAGACGGTCACGAGTTCACGGATCGGCTGGCGCTCGACGACGGCCACGACCTCTTCGCTGAAGCCGGCGGCAAGGCGCTCCTCGTCAGTCTTCGAAGTATCGGCGAGGCCTTCTGAGGCAGCGCGAAGGATGCGCTTGTCCGCCGCGCTTCGGGCGCTTTCGCCTGCCGCTTCGGCGAGCAATGCGACACCCTCAGCGAGCATCAGCTCCACATCGATGCCGGCCTCGACCTTCACTTCCGCGTTGTGATGCCACGTGCCGTAGCGGTCGTGCCAGGCTTCGATTGCGAAAGTCCAGGCTCCGGGCGCCGTCGGGGTCAGCAGGCCCTCCCAACGGTCGGTTCCCTTGCCACGCTCGCCCGGGGCCGGGGCGAGCCGGACACGTTGGCGTTCTTTGCCTTTGGGGTCCAGCAGGACGGCGCTCACCCCCAGCTGGTCGTGGCCCTCACGAAAGACCGTGGCGCCAACCACCAAATCTTCACCAGGCAAGGCCTTGGCCGGGAACCGGCCTTCCTCGATCACGGGCTGCACGGCCGTGATGGGGAATCTGCCGAATCTAAGACCTTCGGTGATACCGGTCTTCTGCTTGGACTTGGATGCTGAGCTGGATCGCGGTGCTGCAGTAGTGGTCACAACCTCGACGTTAGCGAGAAAAATCACATTTTGCGAAGAGGTACCCCAGACTCTTCCGCGCAATGTGTCATTTACCTAAAAGAAACCGAAAGCTGTTCCTGCCGTCCACCGAGTGGATTAGTGTGACGCTCGTGAAGGCAATTCGAAGGTTTACCGTCCGTACACTGCTCCCCGAGCCGATCCAGCCACTGGCGCGTCTCGCGATGAATCTGCGCTGGTCGTGGCACCGGCCTACCCGTGAACTCTTTGCGAGCCTTGACCAGGAATTGTGGGAGGAGAGCCGTCACGATCCAATAAGCCTCCTCGGGTCAATCAGCCGCGATCAGCTGGACCAACTTGCTTCCAACAATGAACTTGTAGAGCGTGTCCAGCACGCGGCTGCGGACCTGGACCGGTACCTGAGTGAGCCGCGCTGGTACCAGGGGCTGGGTCCGGATGCTCCGGCGTGCATCGCGTATTTCTCGCCCGAGTTCGGGATCACCGAGGTGCTTCCGCAGTATTCCGGCGGCCTGGGGATCCTGGCCGGGGACCATTTGAAGGCTGCTTCGGATTTGGGTGTGCCGTTGATCGGCGTCGGGCTGCTGTACCAGGCGGGCTACTTCAAGCAGTCCCTTTCCCGGGACGCATGGCAGCAGGAGACCTACCCTGTCCTGGACCCGGACGGCCTGCCACTGACGCTGTTGCGCGAACCGTCGGAGGACGGCACAGGCAAGCCAGTGACGATCTCACTGCCGCTGCCCAACGGACGCAAGCTCAACGCGCACATCTGGCGTGCCGACGTCGGGCGCGTGCCGCTGCTGCTGCTCGATTCGAATGTTCCGGCCAACGACGACGCGGCGCGCGGGATCACGGACCGCCTCTATGGCGGCGGCGGTGACCACCGCCTGCAGCAGGAGCTGCTGCTGGGCATGGGCGGGGTGAAGGCGCTGCGCGTCTTCCAGCGCCTCACGGGCACTCCTGCCCCGGAGGTGTTCCACACCAACGAAGGCCACGCCGGGTTCCTGGGCATCGAACGGATCCAGGAGCTCATGTCCTCCGAGGCCCCGCTGAGCTGGTCCGAGGCCCTGGCCGCCGGGCGCGCGTCCACGGTGTTCACCACCCACACCCCCGTGCCGGCCGGCATCGACCGCTTCGAGGCCGTGCAGATCAGGCATTTCTTCGACGCCGGTCTGGCCCCGGACGTGCCGGTGGAGAAGGTCCTGGAACTGGGCCGTGAGAACTACGAGGGCGGCAACCCCGCGGTCTTCAACATGGCCGTCATGGGCCTGCGCCTGGCGCAGCGGGCCAACGGCGTGGCCAAACTCCACGGCGTGGTCTCCCGCGAAATGTTCTCCGGCCTCTGGCCAGGCTTCGACCACTCCGAAATCCCCATCACCTCCGTCACCAACGGCGTCCACGTACCCACCTGGGTGGACCCGCGCATCTCTGCCTTGGCCCGCCAGCAGTTTGGAAGCGAGGCCGAGGCCATGGGCCGTTGGGATCTCGCCTACAACGTCAGCGACGAGGACGTGTGGACGCTGCGGCGTCAACTTCGCGTTTCCCTCGTGGAGGATGTCCGGCGTCGGCTCCGGGCGGCATGGAAGAAGCGCGGGGCGGCCGATGCGGAGCTGGGCTGGACGGACACCGTGCTGGACCCGGACGTGCTCACGATCGGTTTCGCCCGGCGCGTGCCCACCTACAAGCGCCTGACCCTCATGCTCCGGGATCCGGCCCGCCTCAAGGCCCTGCTGCTGCACCCGAAGCACCCCATCCAGCTGGTCATCGCGGGCAAGTCCCACCCGGCCGATGACGCCGGTAAGAAGATGATCCAGGACCTGGTGAAGTTCACCGACGACCCCGCCGTGAGGCACCGGATCGTGTTCCTGCCCAACTACGACATCGCCATGGCCCGCACCCTGTTCCCGGGATGCGACGTGTGGCTGAACAACCCGCTGCGGCCCCTGGAGGCCTGCGGGACCTCCGGGATGAAGGCGGCCATCAACGGCTCCCTGAACCTTTCGGTGCTGGATGGCTGGTGGGATGAGATGTACGACGGCGAGAACGGCTGGGCGATCCCGACCGCGAACAACGACGCGTCCCCGACCGAACGCGATGACATCGAGGCCGCCGCGCTCTACGAGCTCCTGGAGACCCAGGTGGCACCGCGCTTCTACGGCTCCACGGTCTCCGCCGACGCCGGCGCGGCCGGGCCCTCCCAGTCCGGCCCGGAAGCCGTGCCGACGCACTGGGTCTCCATGATCAAGCACACCCTGGCCCACCTCGGCCCGGCAGTCTCGGCCGACCGCATGCTCCAGGACTACGTCAACACCCTCTACCGCCCGGCAGCGGAGTCAGGACGGCGTGCCGTGGCTGGCTCCTTCAAGGAGGCGAAGGAACTCGCGGCCTGGACCACCAAGGTCCGCAACGCCTGGCCGCAGCTGATCGTGGAACACGTCGATTCCATCGGCGTCTCCGAAGAACCACAGATCGGCGACACCCTCCAGGTCAACGCCTACATCGCCCTGCACACCCTGACACCGGACGACGTCAGCGTCGAGGTGGCCTACGGGCGGGCTGAAGAAAGCGATGAATTGGAGGACATCACCGTGGCCGAACTGAGCTCGTTCGAGGACCTCGGCAACGGGCGCCACCTGTTCACCGGGTCCATCCTGATCAACCGCTCCGGATCGTTCGGCTACACCGTCCGGGTCTTCCCGAAGCACCCCTCCCTGGCTTCGAAGGCCGAACTGGGGCTGATCGTCAACGCGTAGCGGCAAACTGGGTGGGTGGGCATCGCCCGCCCAGCCAGTCGAGCTACTGCTGGAAGACCGCTATCACAGCGAGGTCCCGCCCGGAGTAGAACTCGGCGTCCTGGAGGATCTCGCAAACCAACCCGAAGGACCGGTCCGTCCGGTAGGCCGCCGGGACCTGCCAAATCAGGGTGACGGGGGGTTGGTCATCCTCGGCCACACTGTCTGCGAAATCGTGGAGTGAATCGTTGAGCGCATCCAGGTCCACCCCGTCGTACTCGGGGAAATCGAGCACCTGGCCGAACACTTCCAGGACGCCCTCCTTGTTTGCAGCCGGCGGCACCATCACGGTGCGGCGGCCGGCGTCGGACACTTGTTCCTGTAGTTCTTCCAGTGTCCACGTGTCTGCCGAATAGATTTTCATGGTTCCTAGGTGCGGTAGACGTTGATGGTGTTGCCTTGGACGACTTCCCGCTCGCCTGCCGAGACCAGTGCTCCCTGCCTGCGGTCATTGAGCTCGGACGTCGTCAGGCGTAGCTCGAACATCCGGCTCCCCGTTCCGGATTCGGCGAGCAGTTTGGGCAGGACGACCTTTTTGTCATCCTTGTTGCCGTTGATCACGATCAAGCCGCGGTAAGCGCCGCCCTCCGAGCTCACCAAAAGCTGCACAACCCGTAGGGAGGGATCGTGCCAACGGGCCGCCGTCATGGGCTGGCCTTTTTCATCAAACCAATCCAGGCCCGTGCCGCTGTCCGGGAAGCCTGCGTCCTGGGCTTGCAGGAACTCTTTCCGGAGCCGTATCACCCGTTTGGTGCTCCGCAGCATGTCATGCGATTCGGGTGTCTGGGTCCAGTCGATCCATGTCAGGGGGTTGTCCTGACAATAGGCGTTGTTGTTTCCCTGCTGTGTGCGTCCGAGCTCGTCGCCAGCGGTGATCATGGGTACGCCAATGGAGATCATCAACGTGGTCATGAGGTTCCGCTTCGATAGGGCACGGGCAGCGAGAATGGTCTCGTTTTCCGTGCGGCCTTCGAATCCGTGGTTGTAGCTAAGGCTGTTGGTCTGCCCGTCGCGGTTTTGCTCGCCGTTGGCCTCGTTGTGCTTACGGTCGTAGGACACTAGATCGGTCAGGGTGAAGCCATCGTGGGCCGTGACGAAGTTGAGCGAGGCGAGCCTGGAGCGTCCTGAAGGTTCAAAGACCCGGGCCGAGCCCGTCAAGGCGTCGGCGAGATCTCCCATGGTGCTGCCGGACATCCCGCCGTCCACAGCGGCCCGCTCTGACAGCCAAAAACGGCGCACGCCGTCGCGGAAGTGATCGTTCCAGTCCACCCAGCCCTCCGGGAACCGGCCGGTCTGCCAGCCACCATAGCCCACATCCCACGGCTCGGAAATGAGCTTGGTCTTGGAAAGCACCGGGTCCTGGGCGATCCGTTTCAAGAATGGGTGCTCAGGGTCGAATTCATTGCCCGCATTGCGGCACAGCGTCACGGCAAGGTCGAAACGGAAGCCGTCTATGTGGAATTCGTCCGCCCAAGATCGCAGCGAATCAATGGCCAGGTCCACCACCCTGGGTTCGGCGAAGTTGAGGGTGTTGCCGCAGCCCGTCGTGTCGAGGTAGCGGCCGTGGGCATCGTGGCGGTAGTACTGCCGCTCCCCCAGACCCCGGAAACTGGAGGTATCGCCGTCGGGGCCGCCTTCGGCGGTGTGGTTGTAGACGACGTCGAGGATCACTTCGATCCCCGCGGCGTGCAGGAGCTTCACCATGCCTTTGAATTCGTCCTGGACGGCGTGGGGGCCCGCCTGCTGAGCGGCTTGCGTGGCGTAGTCCGCGTGTGGCGCAAAGAACGCGGCGGTGTTGTATCCCCAGTAATTGGTCAGGCCCAAGTACTGAAGGTGCTGCTCGTCCATGTGGAAGTGGATGGGCAGCAATTGAACGGCCGTCACTCCCAATGAGTGGAAGTGCTCGATCATGGCGGGGTGCGCCATGCCTGCGTAGGTGCCGCGGAGGTGCTCGGGGATATCCGGGTGCAGCATGCTTTGGCCGCGGACGTGAGCCTCGTAGACAATGGTGTCCCGCCACGGCGTGCGAAGCAGGCGATCGTCACCCCAATCGAAAGCCGATTCCATCCGCACGGAGGTCAGCAGTTCTCCGCGCTGGTGTACCGCCCGACCGTAAGGATCCAGCAACAGCTGCTCGGCGTCGTCGGCGTCAAAGTCCGGGGCAGGAACGGACAGCGGAATCGCGTCCTCGTGGACCGCTGCGCGGAAGCCGTACCGCGCGCCGGGCGGTAGCCCGTCCACAATCCCGTGGTGCACGCCGTCCTCAAGCTTCGGCAGTATGTGGACTTTCCAGGAGTCGCCGGGGGCCTTGTAGGCGATTTCGACTCGAGTGAGTCCCGGGGCCCATACAGCGACGTTGACCCGGTCCGGCGAGGGAGTGTCATCTTCGGATATTCCAGGCCGCGGCAAACTCAGCCCGAGCGGCGACGGCCGCGAGGCGTCCACTGTAGATGCTGTGTCAAAAATCGGCATAACCATTACTTGAGAGTTTAGTCTCCGACGCCAATTCTCCCTTGCCGGCGGCCCATATGACAGTGGTCATGCCCGGCGGTCGGAACCAAACCGGCGGTCCCTACAAACGCAAACAAGCCGCTCACCTGCTGAAACGTCGAATCACCCGGCTCGTAGCGCTTTTCGTGAAACCGGTCGTTTGAGCGGATTGTGTCGGTTGCGCCGAATACGCCCGCCCGCGCGCGTGAGTTCGTATCCTCAGCGCGGCCGTTGCATACTTTGGCTATACACCAATGTGGAGGTAATTGTGCGAATCGCTCTTGCTCAACTCATCAGTGGCCGCGAGCTGGCAGACAACCTGATCCTGTTGGAAGACTACGCCCGCCGGGCCAAGGAGGGCGGCGCCGAGCTCGTGGTATTCCCTGAAGCAACCATGCGGGCGTTCGGGAATTCCCTGCTCGACATCGCTGAGCCCCTGGACGGGCCATGGGCCAGCCAGGTGCGGAAGATCGCCCAGGATCTTGGAATCGTGATCGTGGCCGGAATGTTCACCCCCGGGCTGGCCTCCGACGGCAGCAACGGCAAAGTCCGGAACACGCTGATCGCCACCGGGCCCGGGGTGGACACCAGCTACGACAAGATCCACCTCTTCGACGCCTTCGGCTTTGCGGAATCGGATACCGTCGACGCCGGCACCGATCCGGTGACGTTCGTCGCCGGTGGTCTCACCTTTGGCCTGGCCACCTGCTACGACATTCGATTCCCGGCCCTCTTCACCGCCAATGCCGACCGCGGCGCCGATGTGAATATCGTGTCCGCTTCCTGGGGTGCCGGGCCTGGGAAGGCGGAGCAGTGGAAGCTGCTCGCGCGTGCCCGGGCGATCGACACCACGACCTTCGTGCTGGCGTGCGGCCAAGGCGATCCCGCGAGCCAAGGCCGTGAACCCAAGGGTGCAGCGCCTACCGGAGTGGGGCACTCGGTCGTCGTGTCTCCCTTGGGGAACGTGCTGCAAGAGCTCGACGCCGAACCCGGCCTCTTGTTCGCGGAGCTGGACGCCGCCGTCGTCAAGGAAGCGCGGGTCAAGCTCCCGGTCCTGGCGAACCGCCGCGACTTCTAGCTCCGACTTCTAAAGGGAACAGCAACGCTCGCTCACCGAAAGAAGTGAGCGAGCGTTGCTGTATTTGGCGCTATAGGTGAGCGAGCGTCCATCTGAAACACCCTATAAGTGAGCGAGCGTCGGCTGTGCCGCCAACCTTCTTGCTATTTGGCCGCGCGCTGCCTTGAGACCTCGTACAGGGAGATGCCCACGGCCATGGAGGCGTTGAGCGATTCCATGGCGGAGTCGATCGGGATGGAGATGATCTGGTCGCAGTTTTCGCGGACCAGGCGGCTGAGGCCCTTGCCCTCGGAACCCACGACAATGCACACGGGATCGGTGGCCAGGGCGAGATCCGGCAGCGAGACATCGCCGTCGCCGTCCAGGCCCAGCACGAAGATGCCCATCTGTTTGAACTGCTTGAGCGCGTTGTTCAGGTTGGCCGCGCGGGCCACGGGAACGCGGACCGCCGCGCCGGCGCTGGTCTTCCAAGCCGAAGCGGTGACGCCTACGGAGCGGCGCTCCGGGACAATCACGCCGTGGCCGCTGAAGGCGGAAACGGAGCGGATGATGGCGCCCAGGTTGCGGGGGTCGGTGATGCCGTCGAGCGCAACGAAGAGGGGCGCGTTGGGGATGTACCCCTTCTTCCACTTTGTGACCGTCTCTTCGGCGAGGTCGTAAGCATCCTGGTATTCGTACGGCGGGATCTGCAGCACGAGGCCCTGGTGGACAGCGTCTTCGGTCATGCGGTCCAGCTCGGGCTTACCGGTTTCCAGCAGCGGGATGCCACGTTCGGCAGCGAGCTTGAGGGACTCCTTGACGCGGTCGTCCATCTCGATCCGAATGGCAACGTGCAGTGCCTTCGCGGGGATTCCGGCGCGAAGCGCCTCCACCACGGAGTTGCGTCCGGTGACGACTTCCTCAGTAGCGCGGCCCTTCGGGCCTGAGCGGGCGCCCGGGTTGGAGCGGCTGGCACCCCCGGCCGCGCGCTTGGCCGCGGAGCGCTCGGCAAGCTGCTTGCTCTTGTACGCCTTGTGGTACTCGCGGTCCTCAGCCTTGGGGGTTGGACCCCTGCCTTCGAGGGCCTTTCGACCGTGGCCACCGGTTCCGGTGGTGGGGCCCTTCTTGCTCTTGACAGCCCGGCGACCGTTGTTGGCCATGAATTCCACCCTTGATTGTGTTGAGTACGTCTGCAATCAAGTCTACTGAATCAACTTAAATCGGGACGACGGCGCTTTCTCAATCCCTCCTGAGACTCCAGCTGGCTCCATCGGCGCCATCCTCGACGGCGATACCGGCTGCCGCGAGAGTGTCGCGGATCGCGTCGGAAGCCGCCCAATCCTTGTTCGCCCGTGCCTCGGCGCGAGCCTGCAACTGGGCTTCCACGAGGACCTCAAGGGCCTGGGCAGTCTCGGAGTTCTCCTGGACTTCGCCGCGGACGTCGTTCAGTCCAAGCACGGTGGTCATGGCCGTCACGGCCTGGAGCGCCTGCTCGGCCCCGGCGTCGTCTCCGGACGCCAGAGCGGTGTTCCCCGCCCGGACAGTCTCATGCAGCGCGCCGAGGGCCTGCGGGACGTTGAGGTCGTCATCCATGGCAGCAGCAAAGGCACCCGGAACGGGGCTCGACTCAGGGTGCGCGGCGAAGTTGCCACCGAACTTCTTGGAAGCCTTCGCAACAAAGCCGTAGATCCGCTCTACTGCCGCCGCAGCCTCCTGGAGCGAGGTGGGCCGGTAGTCCAGGATGGAGCGGTACTGCGCCTGGCCAAGGTAGTACCGGACAACCCGCGGACTGGCGAGCTCGAGCATTTCCGAGGGGCTCACTGTATTGCCCACGGATTTGGACATCTTTTCGCCCTCATACGTGACCATGCCGTTGTGCAGCCAGAAATTGGCGAATCCGTCACCCGCGGCCTGCGATTGCGCCATCTCGTTCTCGTGGTGCGGGAAGCGGAGGTCCAATCCGCCGCCGTGGATGTCGAACTGCTGGCCCAAGTACTTCGTGGCCATGGCGGAGCATTCAAGATGCCAACCCGGCCGGCCCGTTCCCCACGGCGAAACCCAGCTCGCCGTCGTCGGCTCCCCGTCCTTGTAGCCCTTCCACAGCGCGAAGTCGCGCGGGTCGCGCTTCCTGCTGCTGAATTCAGGCTCGACGTCGGCGGCTCCCTGCATGTCGTCGATGTTCTGGCGGGTCAGCGAGCCGTACTTGCTCCAGGAGCGGACGTCGAAGTAGACGTCCCCGGAGTCGTCCAGCGCAGGGTAGGCATGGCCGCGGTCGATGAGCCTTTGAATGAGGGCATGCATCTCCGGGATATGGCCGGTGGCACGAGGCTCATAGGTGGGGCGGGAAACGCCCAGGACATCGTAGGCCTGCTCGAATTCCTGCTCGTAGCGGTAGGCCAGGGCCCACCACTCTTCCTCGGCCTTGGCTGTGGGTTCCTCGGCCCAGTCCGGTCCGAAGGACTGCGCCGACTTGGTGAGGATCTTGTCGTCGATGTCCGTGACGTTGCGGACAACAGTGACACGCAGGCCCCGGTATTCAAGCCAACGGGTCAACTGGTCGAAGGCGATCGCGGAACGGACATGCCCCACGTGCGGCATCCCCTGCACCGTGGCACCGCAGTAGTAGACGCTGGCCTTGCCGGCTTCAAGGGGAACGAAGTCGCGGACTTCGGCGGATGCAGTGTCGTAAAAGCGCAGGGTCACCGCTCCAGATTAGCGGATGCGCACCCTCTGGCTTCGTTGCGCACCATCCATCCCTGTTTAGGGGCTATTTGGGCGCTATCATCTTTGGGGCGCTGCCGGCACGGCATATACGAGGGCCGTGGCCACAGCGGAGATGCCCTCTCCCCGCCCCGTGAAACCCAGGCCATCGCTGGTGGTTGCCGTGACGCTGACGGAAGCTCCTGCGGCTGCGCTGAGGACACGCTGCGACTCCTCACGCCGCGGCCCGAACTTCGGCCTGTTGGCAACGAACTGCACTGCCACGTTCCCGATTTCGAAACCGGCGGCGCGAACGATCCTGGCCGCCTCCCCCAGGAGTTTTACTCCGGACGCACCTGCGAATTCGGGACGGTCGGTACCAAAATGCGTGCCGAGATCACCAATGCCGCAAGCGGAGAAGAGTGCGTCAGCGGCGGCATGGGCGACGCAATCGCCGTCGGAATGCCCGGAAAGTCCGCGCTCCCCCTCCCAAAACAGCCCGCCGAGCCATAGCGGCTGCGGATCGCTGTCAGGTGCGTAAGCGTGCACGTCCACCCCGATGCCTGTGCGCGGCAGAATCATGGCCACGTTCTCCGAGTCTGCCATCAGCCTTCAACCCAGCGGACTCCGAGCGGCCCCTCCAACAGGCCTTCGGCAATGATGAGATCCAACGGCGTGGTGATCTTCAGTGACTGGCTGGCACCGCGGACTGCGTGGACCGGCACGCCCAGGAGCTCGACCAGCATGGCGTCATCCGTGACTGCCGCCGACTGCTCGTCGTCGAACGTCGCGGCCGCCGCGTGGGCGCGCAACAAAGTCTCAAAGTCGAATCCCTGCGGAGTCTGCACTGCACGAAGTTGTTCGCGCGGGGCGGTGCCGGTGACGATCTCCGGCGCGATTCCGGCGTCGTCACCGTCAGTTTCCGCAACCATCTTGACGGTATCCACCACCGGAATGGCGGGGATGACCGCTTTGGCGCCGGACGAGAGCGCCACGGCAACCCGGTGGAAGACCCGCTCGGGAGTCAGCGCACGCGCGGCGTCGTGAACCAGCACAGCGCGCGTTCCTTCGAGGACCGCCCCAAGGGCGGCGCGGACCGAATCGGCGCGGGTGGATCCGCCGTCGACCACTGTGATCAGCGGACCGTCAGCGCCAAGCTCTTGCCGGAATTCCTCGCAAAGCTCGCGCAGCTCCAGGTCCCCTGCGGGGACGGCCACGCAGATCTGGCGGGCAACGTCCGCCGCCGCGACGCCGCGCAGGGCATGGGTGAGGATCGTTTCGCCGCCCAGCGGAACTTTCGCCTTGGGCATGCCGTAGCCAAGCCGCTCCCCGGAGCCTGCCGCAACGACGACGACGGCGGTGGCCTCGCGCTGGGATGGTGTAGTCATGCGCCCAAGCCTACGTGGTGCCCACCCGCCCAACTAGCTGGCAGCAAGTGTCGTTTTGGGCGCCCAGAACGACATCTACTGCATGGGCCCACGCCGCCAGGGTTCCCTGGCCGAGCTTGCGAGACGAGGGGGGCGGTGGGGACAGTTGGGCTTTCGGGCAAAAGGAAACCCCGGCAGCAGGTTGCTACCGGGGCTCAAATCTTTGAATCTCTGTTAGGAAGCCAGAACTTCGTCGAGAACGCTTGCGGCCTTCTCTTCGTCGGTCTTCTCAGCCAGTGCCAGTTCTGAAATCAGAATCTGACGGGCTTTGGCCAGCATTCGCTTTTCACCTGCGGAAAGGCCGCGATCGTGATCACGGCGCCAAAGATCGCGGACGACCTCTGCAACCTTGATGACGTCGCCGGAAGCAAGCTTCTCCAGGTTTGCCTTGTAGCGACGGGACCAGTTGGTGGGCTCTTCAGTGAACTCGGCACGGAGAACGTCAAATACGTGCTCCAAGCCTTCCTTGCCCACTACGTCGCGGACCCCAACAAGGTCTACGTTTTCTGCTGGAACTTCAATGGTCAGATCACCCTGAGCCACCTTGAGCTTGAGATACATTTTCTCTTCGCCCTTGATAGTGCGCATCTTGATTTCTTCAATTTTTGCTGCACCGTGGTGAGGGTAAACTACTGTCTCGCCGACCTCAAAAACCATGTGGACTTTCCCCTTTCCCGCAGACCAGTTTATCACGCTTAAGGCATACGATTGGCACGGAAAGGGGTCCTGAGCCCAGTAAATACGCGGAAAATGGCCTTTTCGGCCCTCCGGCACCCTCTTGACGGGAGGGCATAAAAGTGCATTGGACGCAGCGTTCCGGATGACCCTACTCCTTCTGGAGGGCCGCCACAATGGTGATCGGAATCCTTGTTCCTGCTAGTTTGCCGATAGGCTATGGCTGAAAAGTGTTCCAATGACTCTTAGAGGAGTACGTGTCGTGCGCATTACTGCGATGAACCGTGTCCAGCGCGGCAAACTGGCGATGGCGGCGGCCGCCATCAGCATCGGTCTCTTGTCCGTGACCGGCTGTGGCTATATCAACCCCCAGCAGACCAACGAGCAGTATTCTCCGTCTGACGGCGTCAGGGAAGACCTCGGTCCGCTTCAGCTGCGCAACATGCTCATCGTCTCCACGGATGCCAACAAGCCGGGACGCGTCATCGGTGCCGTGTTCAACACCTCCTCGAGCGATGCAACACTGACCATCAGTGGCGCCGGCGGGTCACAGGCGACCATTCCCGTCAAGGCCAAGTCCCAGACCTACCTCAACGAGACCACGGACGCCGCAGTTCTGAGCACGAGCGGCGGAGCCCCGGGCTCTGTGGTTTCCGTGACCATCAAGACCGGCTCCGATTCCAGGACCGTGCAGTTCCCGGTCCTGGATGCTTCGTTGAAGGAATACGCGAAGTACCTCCCCACCGCTTCCGCTTCTCCGAGCCCCTCGGTCAGCGGTTCCACCACCCCAAGCAGCGGTTCCACCGGCTCAAGCAGCAGCGCGACCCCGACGCCGAGCGCAAGCGCCACCGGCCACTAGGCGGCCAGCGGCCGGCGTCGCTCGGGTCGGCAACACGCTGGATCCTCGAAGACAAAAAGGAAGGGCTCCCGATGGGAGCCCTTCCTTTTGCTGTAGCTTCCTACGGCTCGAACTTGTAGCCCAGGCCCCGAACCGTCACGAGGTAGCGGGGAACCGAGGGGTCCGGCTCGATCTTGCTGCGCAAGCGCTTCACATGGACGTCCAAGGTCTTGGTGTCGCCCACGTAGTCGGAACCCCAGACGCGGTCGATCAGCTGTCCGCGGGTGAGCACCCGGCCCGAATTGCGAAGGAGCATCTCGAGGAGTTCGAATTCCTTCAGCGGAAGCGATACCTGTTCGCCGTTGACGCTCACGACATGCCGCTCGATGTCCATGCGCACCGGACCGGCCTGCACGGTGGATGTGATGAGTTCCTCCGGCTCGCCTTGCCGGCGCAACACAGCACGCACCCGCGCCACGAGTTCCCTGGAGGAGTACGGCTTGGTGACGTAGTCGTCCGCGCCGAGCTCCAGGCCAACCACCTTGTCGATTTCCGAGTCCTTGGCCGTCAGCATGATGACCGGGACGCTGGAACGCTGGCGCAGTTGCCTGCAAACCTCAGTGCCAGGGGTCCCCGGAAGCTGCAAGTCCAGCAGCACGAGGTCGGCCCCGTTGCGGTCGAACTCCACCAAGGCGTCACTGCCGTTGTCCACAACCTGGACATCGAAGCCTTCCTTGCCCAATAGGTAGGACAGGGGGTCGCTGAATGACTCTTCGTCCTCCACGATCAGAATCCTGCTCAAGCGCCAGCTCCTTGCTCTAGGGCGCGCACAGCGCCCGTCGATTGAATCACGCTTCGGGGCTTCGCCCCGGCGTCGTCGTCCTCCTGGCCTTCCATTTCCGGAAGGCGGATGGTGAAAGTAGAACCTTGGCCGGGCTGGGACCAGACGGTGACCTCGCCGCCGTGGTTGGACACCACGTGCTTGACGATACTCAGGCCCAAGCCTGTTCCCCCGGTCTGCCGGGACCTCGCCGCATCCACGCGGTAGAAGCGTTCGAAGATGCGTTCCTGGTCTTCGGGGCTGAGACCCTCGCCCTGGTCTGTGACGGAAATGGCCACCACGCCCTCTTTGGCGCGGACCCCCACTCCTACACGGGTGTTCTCCGGCGAATAACGAATGGCATTGTCGATCAGGTTCCGTAGGGCGGTCACCAACAGGTCCTGGTCACCGAACACCATTGTTTCCGAGCGCCCGCCGACCACGATCTTGATGTTCTTGAGCTCGGCCGGGAGCTGCGAGCGGTCCACGGCCTCGGCGATCACCGTATTGATATCCACGGCGTGCCCTTGCTGTGCCACGTTGGCGCCCTGAAGCCGGGACAGCTCAATGATGTCCTGCACCAGCGCGGCGAGTCGCGTCGATTCCTTGTGCATTCGCTTCGCGAAGCGACGCACGGCTTCTTCGTCGTCCGGGCTTGCCTCGAGCGCTTCCGCCAGCAGGGAGATGGCGCCCACTGGCGTCTTGAGTTCATGCGAGACGTTCGCGACGAAGTCGTTGCGGATCTCTTCGGTACGGGTGATTTCGGTGCGGTCATCGGCCAGCAGGACGATATATTCCCACCCGAGCATGGCTGCCCGCACCTGCACCACGATGGTTCCCTTGCCCAGTGGGCCGCGGGGCAACTCGTACGTCTCTTCCAGGATCACGCCGTCGCGCCGGACCTTTGCGGTCATGTCCAGCAACTGCTTGTGCACCACCGTGTGGCCTCTCACGAGGCCGTACGCGTAGGCCGCGGGACTGGCCCGGACCACGCCGTCGATCGCGTCCACCACAACGAAAGCGCGCCCGACGACCGACAGCACTTCCGCGGCTCCCTCCGGAAGCAGCGGCTCGGTGACGTCGAGGTCCACGATCTTCCGCTGCCGTTCACTAAGCCTGAACGCGAGCACGCCAAAGACGCCGCACGACAGGCCGACGAGACCTGCGATGACACCGATGAGCACTGGATCCACGGATCTAGCTTATGCGCTCAAAACACTGCAAAATATGGAACGGACACCAAACCGCCCCGATTCAGCTAACGTTCACCTAAAGGTGCGCAATCGTTCATTGACCACTGCCACCCTTACTAGTTGGACCGTAGTTAGCTGTGATGATTTTCGCGCCGCCAGAAGGGTGCGGAGGAGATTTCCAAGGAGAGGACGCCACCGTGCGCAAGGTTTTTCAGGAGGAGCTCATCCAGGTCGGTGAGGACCTCATCGAGATCTCAAAACTGGTCACTGAGGCGATCCAGAACGCGACCACTGCATTCGAAGGTGCCGACGTAGATCTCGCCCAGGATGTCATTGCCGCCGATGCCCGGATTGACTTCCTGCAGAACGGCCTCGACGAACGGGCCATCGATATCCTGGCCCTCCAGGGCCCCGTGGCAAGCGATCTCCGGATGATTGTCGGTTCCCTGCGGATGAGCGCATCCCTCGAGCGCATGGGTGACCTCGCCCGGCACGTGGCCCAGCTGGCCCGTTTGCGCTACCCGGCCACGGTCATCCCCGAGCAGCTCACGGCAACGTTCAAGGACATGGCCCGCCTTGACCTCGAAATCGTCCAGAAGGTTACCCTGCTCCTGGAATCCCGCGACCTGGAAGTTGCCCGGGACATCCTCAAACTCAACATCCGGGTGGACGATCTGCACTTGAGTGTCTTCAGGGCCATCGCCGCTCCCGCCTGGGCCGAGACTGCCGCCACCACGGTGGATGTGGCCCTTGCCAGCCGCTACTTCGAGCGCTTCGCCGACCACGGCGTCTCCGTTGCCCGCAAAGTGACCTACCTGGTCACCGGTGAATGGCAGCCTGAAGGCTTCTAGCCAGTCTTTATAAACAACGACGGCGGCCGGCCCACCTCGCAAGGTGGGCCGGCCGCCGTCGTTCGCTCAAAAAGCTATTTCTTGCCCTGGGCAGCTACAGCCTTGATGGACTCTGCCGCAGCCTCGGGGTCGAGGTAGGTTCCACCCGGGTTGATCGGCTGGAAGTTCTCGTCCAGGTCGTAGACCAGCGGGATGCCCGTGGGGATGTTCAGGCCGGTTATGTCTTCGTCGCTGATGCCGTCCAGGTGCTTGACGAGAGCGCGCAGGGAGTTGCCGTGGGCCGTGACCAGGACCGTCTTGCCCGCTTTGAGGTCTTCCTTGATGTCGGACTCCCAGTACGGCAGGAGACGCACGAGGACGTCCTTGAGGCACTCGGTGCGAGGCAGGGCGTCGCCGAGGCCTGCGTAGCGCACGTCGTTCACCTGGGAGAACTCGCTGTCATCGGAAAGGGCAGGCGGCGGGGTGTCGTAGCTGCGGCGCCATTCCATGAACTGCTCTTCACCGAACTCGGCGAGGGTCTGGGCCTTGTCTTTGCCCTGCAGCGCGCCGTAGTGACGCTCGTTGAGGCGCCAGTCACGCTTCACCGGGATCCAGCCGCGGTCGGCCTTGTCCAGGGAAATGTTCGCCGTGTTGATGGCCCGCTTGAGCAGGGAGGTGTACAGGATGTCCGGGAGAATGTTGTTCTCGACCAGGAGCTCTCCGCCGCGCGCTGCTTCCTCGCGGCCTTGGTCGTTCAGGTCGACGTCCACCCAGCCGGTGAACAGGTTCTTGGCGTTCCAGTCGCTGTGGCCGTGGCGCAGCAGAATCAGCTTGTAAGTCATGGTTTTCATCCTAAGCGATCATGCCTAGCTGTTGCCGGGCGTTACGTCGCAACGCGGGGTCACTTAGCGCCGGTGTTTGTGGGCCGGATGGGCCGTAAGTGACCCCGCGTTGGAGGATAAAGTGGGACGGTGGTGCAAAAAGCGGAGCGGGTGCAGGGAAGACGCGGCAAACCCGTCGGCAACATCACCAGGGGCACCACCAATCCCAACCGCATGCGCCGTCTGGACCGCTGGTTGGCAGGCCCGCAGGGATGGCGGCTACGCTCCGCCGTCGACCCCTTGGTAGTGGACCTGGGCTACGGCGCTTCCCCGGCCACCGCCGTCGAACTCTTCGAAAGGCTGCAGGCAGTCCGCCCCGATGTCCGCGTGTGCGGGATCGAGATCGAACCCGAGCGCGTCCGGGTCGCGAGATCCCTGGAAAGGCCCGGGCTCAGCTTCCACGTGGGCGGTTTCGAGGTTCCTGTTCCAGGCAATCCCGTGTTGGTGCGGGCCTTCAACGTGCTGCGGCAATACGAGGAATCGGATGTGGCCGGGATCTGGGCGCTGGTGCAGTCGCGGCTGCCACCGCAGGGATTGTTCATCGACGGTACGTGTGACGAAATCGGCCGCAAGGTGACGTGGGTTGCGTTGGATCCAAACGGGCCGCTGAGCCTGAGCCTGTCCATGCGGTTCGGCGGTTTCGAACTGCCCTCCGACGTGGCCGAACGCCTGCCCAAGGCACTCATCCACCGCAATATCCCGGGGGAACGCATTCATGCTTTCCTGAATGCGCTGGACCAGGCCTGGTTGGAAGCCGCACCGCTCGCGTCCTTTGGCAGCAAGCAGCGGTGGACCGCTATGTGCCAATCAATGCGCGACGCCGGTTGGCCCCTTCAGGACGGAACGTCGCGCTGGCGCCTGGGTGAACTTACCGTCGACTGGTCAGCGGTGGCCCCGGCTTAGTTGGCCGCGGGCGGGCCGGGGCCCACACCGGCGAGGGCCCCGGCCTGAGCTTGCGAAGGCTGGGAGCCGGTGGGGATCACCAGGGACCGTACGGCCCCTGGTTCCGGCCGCTGTTCCCGATTTCCTTCACCGCAGGACGGACGTCCGCCAAATAGACACACGCTGCCGTGACGGCTGCGATGCCAAAGATGCCGAAGCCACCGCCGCCACCGAGGAGGGAAAGGCCGCCAATCACCGCGGCGACGCCGGTCAGGGCCAGCCAGAAGGTCTTGGTGCGCTTGGATGCCGCTTCAAACGACGAGGGTTTGTGGCGCAGGCAATCGACCAGCGCCCACAGCTCCAAAGCGAAGGCAACCAGTCCCAGAATGAACCAAATCCCATTCTGGATGTTTGAAATCAAAATTTTTCCGTCCACGCCCACAAGCCTAGCGGTCAAGCGACTTGAGCGCTTGCTCCAAATCCGCCCAGAGGTCTTCGACGTTCTCGATCCCGACGCTCATCCTGATCAGGTTGTCCGGCACGCTGAGCGGTTCGGCGGTGTGCCGGCGTCGGCGTTCGATGAGGGATTCGACCCCGCCCAGCGACGTCGCGGGGATCCACAACCGCAATGCACGAACCAGTTGATCTGCTGCGTCGGCACCGCTGCGGATTCCGTCTCCGGCCAACTGGATGCACAGGATGGAGCCGAACCCCTTCATCTGGGACTTGGCACGCTCATGGCCGGGATCGGTGGGCAGGCCCGGGAAGCGGATGGACTCGACGCGCGGGTGGGTGCTCAGCCGCTCGGCCAACGTCGCGGCAGAAGCTTGCGAGCGCTCGATCCGGAGTGCCAGCGTGCGCAGGCCTCGGAGCGCGAGCCACGCCTCGAAGGGGCCCGCGATGCCGCCGTGGATGATCCGGTGGTGAAGGAGTTCCGCGCGCAGCTCCGCATTCGAGGTCGCCAAAGCGCCGAGTACGACGTCGGAGTGTCCAGCCAGGTATTTGGTCACCGAATGGAGCACGACGTCGGAGCCCAGGCTGAGGGGCTGCTGAACGAGCGGGGTGGAGAAGGTGTTGTCCGTGACCACGATGGCACCGGCTTCATGGGCGGCGGTGGCCAGTGCCCGTACGTCGGCGATGCCGAGCATGGGGTTGGTGGGGCTTTCAATCCACAGCATGCTGGCGGGTATTCCATCGGCGGGGGCGAGCTGCGCCTTGACGGCGTCGGTGTCCGCGATATCAACGGTCCGCAGTTCAAGGATGCCCTTGGCGGCGAGTTCGGTGGCCATGACGAGCGATCCTGCGTAGCTGTGCGTGGGCATGACCAGGACACCGCCGGCAGGCACGAGCGACAACGCGGAACTCACTGCGGCCAAGCCCGAGGCATAGAGCAAACCGGGCAGCTCGGCTCCTTCCAGCTGGGCCAGTGCTTCCTCGAACGGATCCCACGTGGGGTTCGCATAGCGTCCGTAGCCGCGGTCGCCGTCGCTCAGTGCTCCTGTGCCGAAATACGTGGAGGACAGAACGATGGGCGGGTTGACGGGTTGGTCATGGCTTCGTTCGGGACGGCCTGCCGCCACCACCACAGTGTCAGGGGACAGATCTGCGGCATGTTCTCGGGAAAGACTCATTGCCCCAGCCTACGGCGCGGGGCGCGGGCGTTGGAAAGGTGTTACGGCTCCGTCCCGTCGAGCGGCAGGTTCGGTCCCGCGCAGGTGGGCAAGCGTCGTCGTCGGGCACTGTCAGAGTTCCTCTGTACGCTTAGATCCGTGACTACGCAGCGCCTCAAGCAGGACCAGAGCCCTACGCCGGACCAGCGCCCAGGACTCTTCATCGCCTTCGAGGGCGGGGATGGCGCCGGCAAGTCCACGCAGGCCGCCCGCCTGGCTGCATCGCTTGAGTCCCTCGGCTTTTCGGTGCTGCGCACCCGCGAGCCGGGGGGCACGCCGATCGGCGAGAAGCTGCGTTCCTTGGTGCTGGACCACGGCCACGGCACTATCGACCCCCGGACCGAAGCCCTGATGTTCGCCGCATCCCGGGCTGCCCACGCAAGCCAGGTCATCCGCCCGACCTTGGCGCAGGGTTCTGTGGTGATCACGGACCGCTATATCGACTCCTCCGTCGCTTACCAGGGTGCCGGCAGGGACCTCGGGACCGTCGACGTCAGGCGGCTCAACGAATGGGCCACCGAAGGCCTCGAGCCGGACCTGACAGTGCTCCTGGACGTCCACCCGGGCGATGGCCGGGACCGCAGAACTGCCGGAGACGCTGCCGAGGACCGGCTCGAGTCGGAACCGGACGATTTCCATGCCCGCATCCGTGCGGCGTTCCTGGAACTGGCGGAGGCCCACCCGGAGACGTACCTCGTGCTGCCCGCCAAGGACGCCGTCGAAAACCTCGCCGCGCAGATCCTCCGGCGTGTGCAGGACTTGCTCGGGAGCCGCGCATGAGCGTCTGGGACGAGCTCCAGGGCCAGGCGCCCGTCGTCGCACAACTGCGCGCCGCCGCCCAAGGCGAAGGCCTCACGCACGCATGGTTGTTCACCGGACCACCGGGTTCAGGCCGTTCCAACGCGGCCAAGGCATTCGCCGCGGCATTGAATTGCGAACAGGACGATGTCGCACTTCGCGGCTGCGGCGAATGCGCATCGTGCCGGACCATCCTGGGCGAAACCCACTCCGACGTGACCTTTGTCCGCACGGAGAAGGTCACCATCACCATCGACGAAGCCCGCCAGTTGGTGTCCAAGGCCGGCGACCGGCCGGCGACCGGCCGTTGGCGCATCATCGTGGTGGAAGACGCGGATCGCATGGCCGAACGCACCACCAACGTGCTCCTCAAGGCCATCGAAGAACCAACGCCCCGGACCATCTGGATGCTGTGCGCGCCGTCGCCCGCCGATGTGCTGGTCACCATCCGCTCTCGTTGCCGCCCGGTGAGCCTCCGGATTCCACCGGCTGCCGACGTAGCCGCCCTGCTGGTGAAGCGCGACGGCGTCGACCCGGCCATTGCGGACAGGGCCGCCCGCGCCGCCCAAAGCCACATCGGAATTGCGCGTCGGCTGGCCCGCGATCCGGAAGCCAGGGAACGCCGGATGGAGACTGTCCGTTTCCCGCTGGGCCTGCGGGGCGTCACTGCTGCCGTGATGATGGCCGAAAAGCTGGTCAAGATCGCAACGGATGAGGCCAACAGCTCCAACGACGAACGCGACGCCGCCGAGAAGGTCGCCCTGCTCGCGAGCCTGGGCGCTCCGGAGTCGGGCACCCTGCCGCCGTCGATGCGCAGCCAGGTCAGGCAGCTTGAAGACGACCAGAAACGGCGTGCCAAGCGCTCCATCACAGATTCCCTCGACCGCACGCTGACCGATCTGCTGTCCTTCTACCGGGACGTCCTGGTCATTCAGCTGGGGAACGCCGTCGAGTTGGTCAACGTTGAACTCAGGAGTGAACTGGAGGGCTACGCGGCCAGCTCCACGCCAGAGATCACCTTGGCGCGCATGGATGCCATCAACAAGGCGCGAGTGCGGATCACCACGACCAACGTGGCACCGCTGTTGGCCGTCGAGTCCATGGCGAGCAGCCTGATTCAGCAATAGCCGGATAGTTTAGAAGTTTAGAAATACAGCACGCTTCCCCAGCCTGAGGAGAAACGCATGACCCCCGCACGATGCCGGCCCGCCGGGTCCAGTTCCAGGACACGGTTCCCCTCACTGCGGCGGGCTGCAGCGGCAGTGGCTGCCACCGTCACCGCGAGCCTGCTGCTGAGCGGCTGCGTGTTCTCGGTACCGGCGCCCAATGATGGCGCCAGCAACGGGTCCGGTAACGTCAGCACCCCGGACGCGTCCATCGCAGCCGCGGCGCCGGCAGGACTGGAGAGTTTCTACTCCCAAAGAGTGAACTGGACGTCCTGTGAGCAGGGATTCCAGTGCGCCAACATCAAAGTGCCGGTGGACTATGCCAAACCCGATGGTGGCAGCATCTCCATCGCTGCCATCCGGCTCCAGAGCCAGGGCACGAAGAAAGGCTCGCTGCTGGTGAATCCCGGCGGCCCCGGCGCTTCAGGCTATGACTTCGTCAGGGACGCGGCGAAGACGCACTTCACCAGCAAGCTGCGGTCCAGCTTCGACCTGGTGGGTTTCGATCCCCGCGGCGTCAAGCGGTCGGCGCCGGTGACGTGCCTCAGCGATGCCGAGCGGGACGCTGCCCGCGAGAAGGTCTACAACTACGACACTGACCAGGGCGTCGCCGCGGCGCTGGCCGACACGAAGGCCATGAATGCCCAGTGCGTGGAAAAGTCCGGGCCCGCCCTGCCGCACATCGACACCGCCAGCTCCGCCAAGGACATGGACATCCTCCGCGCAGTGCTGAACGACGCAAAACTCAACTACCTTGGCTTCTCCTACGGAACCGCCCTCGGCGCCACCTATGCGTCATTGTTCCCGAACAACGTCGGCAAGCTCGCTTTGGACGGCGCAGTGGATCCGTCCCTCAACAACGAGGACCTCACCGCGGGGCAGGCAGAGGCGTTCGAAAAGGAGCTCCGCACTTACGTGGCGGATTGCCAGGCAAAGTCCGGATGCCCCATGACCGGCAGCGTCGACAATGGCGTGCAGCAGATCCAGAACCTCATCGCCGACGTCGAGCAGAATCCCAAACGCGCCAAAGACGGACGGCTTGTCACCGGGGCTACGTTCGTCAGCGGTATTTTCACACCGCTCTACGACAACGAATCGTGGCCTGTCCTGACCCAGGCTCTGGTGGCCGCATTCAAGGGCGACGTGTCGCTCATGCTCCGGATTGCCGACTTCGGCGCGGACCGGGACCCGAACGGCACCTACACGTCAAACACCTCGTTCGCGTTCAACGCCATCAACTGCCTTGACTACCCTATGGTCACGGATACGGCCGGGATGCGTTCCGAAGAAGCCCGATTGAAGCAACTCTCCCCCACCTTCGGCTATTACTTCTCCTACACCGGGATCAACTGCAAGGACTGGCCCTATAAGCCGGTGCACACGCCTGCCCCCGTGAAGTACACCGGCAGTGCGCCGATTGTAGTCATCGGCACCACTGGGGACCCCGCAACGCCTGTCGCCTGGGCTGGTTCGCTGCGCAAACAACTCGGCAATGCTTCCCTCGTGACGTGGAAGGGCGAAGGCCACACCGCCTACGGCCGCTCCAACCAATGCGTGTCCGACGCCGTGGACAACTACTTCGTGGATGGAAAGGCGCCTTCGGACGGGACTATGTGCTGAGGGTTGGGCGGTTCCGCTGTGGGCGGGGCCCGGATGGCGGCCTGCACTTCCGCGACCATTGCCTCCGGGTAGTGAACAATGTCCTCGTAGAAGTACCTCAACACAGTGAAGCCGCCGGCGACAGAAGTGTTATCCCGGCGTCGATCCGTCTTGATGGCCTTGGGTTCGAAATGAGTCTTGCCGTCCAGCTCAACGATCAAGAAGCGCTCGACGACGAAATCGACCTCCCCCACGCCGGGCAGTTCCATGTGCTGCACGAACGCGATTCCAGCCTGCTGGAAGTACATGGCCGCCAGGGGTTCAAGCAGCGAATCGGCTCTCAAGCATACGAAACCAAGGACGTCCCTCGCCCGGCCGTTCCGGTTGCCGCGCAGCTTTCTGCGCAGGAACTCCACGGTTATGTCGCCACGAGCAACAGCACATTGCACCATGACCAGCGCTTCAGCTGGAGGCCTGCATCGCAAGGCATGTATCAGCACATCGGCGAGAGCTGCCACCGTGGTAAATCGTTGAGGCCCGGCGCTAGAGCCGTGCGGCGCGGGGCTCCAGCAGCGCGGGAAGGTTCTTGACTGAGGGCACGACGGCGGTGGCCCCGGCCGCGCGCAAAGCCGCCTCGGAGTGGAAGCCAGTGAGTACGCCCACAACGGCGGAGGCACCGGAGCGAACGCCGGACAACATATCCGAGCTCGTGTCCCCCACCACGACAACCTCGCGGACATCATCCAGGTCAAGGGCCAACACTGCCGTGAGAATCATGTCCGGGTAAGGGCGCCCGCGGCCGGCGTCGGCGGGGCACAAGCTGAGATCCGCCTTCCCCATCCAACCCAAGGACTCAAGCACCATGTTCTGGGTGTGCCGGCCAAAGCCCGTAGCCAGGCAAACATTCACACCGGAGTCCCGCAACCAGTCGATGGTTTCCTCGGCGCCTGGAATAGCCCGGACGCCGCCGTCGGCAATCAGATCGTCGTAGGCGCGTTCGAAGGCCTTGTTGGCGCTCTCGGCACGTTGAGCTTCTTCAAAAAGGTGGCTGAAAACGGTCAACTTGGAAAAGCCCATGGTGTCCCGGGCGTAGCCGAGCATGCTTTCGAAGCGGGGCGAACCAGGCTCGACGCCGGTCTCCTGCAGTGCGACGGACATCGCGCGCTCCGTAAGACCATCATCGGTAATCGTTGTGCCCACCATGTCCAAGACAGCAAGCCGGAGCCGCTGCGCACGATGTGCCCCGGCGTCGTCCGCGTTGATCCTCTTGCTGCTGTCCATGCTCATGGCGCCCCTTCGCTGGTTGATGACCGAAATCGCGCGGCCACGTTAGTCCGCCCAGCTTGCCCCCGGTCCACGACGGCGGCCTGAACCCGGCGCGACGAGCGGGTGAATTCCGCAACAACGGCGCCGCGGTAGCTCCGCACGGGGCTGTTTTGACCCGGACGAGGTGACTCTATTACAGTTGTATATTGCGTGATTCAGCCGGTACCCGGCCGATAACGCGGTGCTTCCTTAGCTCAGTCGGTAGAGCGTTTCACTCGTAATGAAAAGGTCATCAGTTCGATTCTGATAGGAAGCTCGAAAAGCCCCGCCATTCCACGGATTTGGCGGGGCTTCTTTTTTCCGAGGTTCTTTGCCCTCTTTGCCCTCTTTGCCCTCTTTGCCCTCTTTGCCCTCTTTGCCCTCTTTGCCGGGGCTAGAGTCCCGCTACTTCGCGCCGGTCAGATCACATGGCCCTGTCGCTGCCGATTCTTTTCCGCCAGCGTTAGGCTGACGCCATGAGGAACCGGACGCTGCCAGTGCTGCAGCTGACGCTGATCCCTGCGCTCGTGCTCTCTGCGTCCGCATGCACCCCGACCGCGTGCCCCGCCGTCGGCTTCGTCAACCTGGGCCCGGTCGAACTTGACCTATCAGGGCTCCCGGCTGGAACCAAAGTGTCCGCCTGCTTCGGAGTGAACGACCGCTGCGACCCGGTTCCGGTAACCCGCGACAGCTCCGGCCGGTGGATGGTTCCGCAGACGCCACCGTTCGCGCAACCAGATAACGCTGCGGTACCGCTTCCCCGGATCCGCGTCGTCGCCGCCAAGCCGGACCGCTCCATCTCCGATCAGCTCTACGGAATCGAGCACACTGCGCCGCGCGGAGCCTGCGACAGCTCCTATGACCTCATCCCGGTGAAGGTCTACTGATCCTCCCGGCAGGTCGATGCGGTAACTCCAGGTTTTTCCAAGTCCGCGTTTGGGATTGGAGAAAGCGATAGCGCCCCGCCCCAACGCCAAGCCGCCCGCACCGAATGACGTATGTGTTAGAGACGGGTTTGATAGTTCCCTTTCAAGGCCCCGACACACCAGAGGAGTCCCGGCCTGCGGGCAGGCTTGCGCGCCATATCGTAGGCTCGCCTGACACCATTCCAGGAGAAAGAACAGACCACATGAGCAGTGTTCCTCCACCTCCCGAAAAGCGCTGGCCCTCCGATGCCCCGCAGATACCCAATCCATACACGCCAGTCCAGCCACGCGCACCGTTCAGCACGGCTGCCATCGCGGGATTCATCATCAGCTGCGTCGGGCTTTTTGTCTTCTCCATGGTGGGCCCCCTCGGGACCGCCATCTCGGGCATCGGCTTCCGGCGGGCTAGAGCCCGCGGGTTGCGTGGGCGCGGGCTCGCCATCGCAGGCATGATCATCGGTATCGCCGATTTTGCGTTCTACCTCATCGCCCGGTACTTTCTTCATCTGTAACGCACAGCCGGCTACATGAGATGCCAATCAGTGTGCGAAATGCTATGGACCGCAGGCTGGTGGTCGCGATTTTTGTCGTATGGATGTTGTTCACCATTGCACTCGTCGCTGAGGGCTAGTCGTCCCCCACCCCGTCCCTCTGCCACTGAGTGCGCGTCTCTCCTAGGGCTGGTTCGTCGCGGGATATGTTGGCTAGTCAATTCACAGATCTGGCCGACCCGGTATTCGTGAATGAGCTAGCAACGGCCCGTGCCCGGCGCGCCGGGCGCTGCGAAGTCCAGGCAACGGGATAGAAAAGATGGGCGGGAGTAATCGGCTTCCGCCCCGTCCTCGCTTCCCGGGGATTGTCTTCCGAGCCGCCGAACACTTGAGGGTCATGAACTTCCGCTATCGCCTCGCCCTGCCCGCCGCATTCCTCTTTGCCGCATTGGCCCTCGGTGGATGCCAGCAGGGGACCCACTCCGCCGCCGAAGCGATGACCAAGCCCGCGTCGCCGGCAGTTCCCCAGGCGGTTGCGGCCTCTGGCAGCGCACCCTCGGGTGCGGCGGCGGCAGCCGTGAAGTCCATCCACTCCCCCGGCGTCGTCGCGACCGACGAGCAGCTTGGCGCCGGACAGTGCTCCGCCAAAGTGGTCGACGCCGCTACTGGCGAGTACCTGCCAGACCCCGCCTGCACTCCGGGGGCCACAGATCCCGCGGTTACCCAAGAGAACATCGACTCGACGATATGCATGAGCGGCTATACGGCCACGGTGCGCCCGCCCGCTTCGAACACGGACAAGGTGAAGGCCGAGAGCCTGCGCGAATACGGCCAGACCGCAATGAAGACCACGGAATACGATCACCTGATCAGCCTGGAGCTCGGCGGCACCAACTCCGTCTCGAATCTGTGGCCTGAGCCGAACAAGGCGAGCGCCACGGGCACCACAAACCCGAAAGACGCAGTGGAGAACACTCTGCACAAGGCCATCTGCGCTCACAAGGTCACCCTGTCAGCTGCCCAGGAGGCGATCGCCCACAACTGGGTCACTGCCGTCAAAGACCTCGGTTTGTAGCTGCGCGAAGCGCTGACTCCGACGATCAGGGTCGGCAGCTGGGGTATAGTCACCCCATGCTCTCCATGCGCCGATTTACTTGCCCCCGACCGGGTTCCGGTCGCGAGGGCTCTCAGGCGCGCGCCTAGGTCCTGGCGCCGGATTTGAGTCGGGGGACCAACCCGCTACTCAAATCCGAACATAAGGACCAGCAATGCCCGCTTATCTCAGTCCCTCAGAACTCAACGATGCTTTGACCATCCGGGATCTCTCAAATCCGGACGGCGGGCCTCATGCAATGCAGGCACTCTTGCAAGGCGTCATCGACGCGTTCGGCAGCAAATGGGGTGTGCCTGAACGGATTGTTCGACACAGCCCTCTGGTGAGCGTGGCCGATAACTACGATCGTCTGGGGTTCAACGAATCGGACGTGACCAGGGATCAAAGATACTCCCGCTACGTCAGTCCTACAGTGATGCTCCGCAGCCATACTTCGGCTTCCATCCCATCCCTGCTGCGGGCATTGGATCCAGACGAATCCACCGACGAGCTCTGGGCCGTCCCCGGTCTTGTCTACCGGCGCGACTCGATCGACCGCACCCACGTGGGCACGCCACACCAGGTCGATTTGTGGCGCGTCAGCTCTCGGGAACCCCTCGACGCCGGTGACCTGCGGGAAATGATCGCCGCCCTCGTGCAAGCGGTCCTCCCTGGGGCGCAATGGCGCGCAGTTCCGGCCGTTCACCCCTACACCAGGGAGGGCCTGCAGGTCGATGTCCTCATGGAAGGAGAATGGCTCGAACTGGCGGAGTGCGGGCTTATCACTCCGCATCTGTTCTCCGAAGCCGGCCTGGATCCCGCAAGGTGGTCGGGACTGGCTTTAGGGATGGGTTTGGACCGGGCCCTGATGCTGCGCAAAGGCATCCCCGACATCAGGTTGCTCAGGGCCATGGACAAAAGAATTGAACAGCAGATGCTGGACCTCTCCCGATGGAAACCGGTCTCCCAGATGCCCTCGATCCGGAGGGACATTTCCATTGTCGTTGCCGCGGATTTGGACGCCGAAGTGCTCGGAGACCGGGTGCGGACAGCCTTAGGCGAACAAGCCGAAGAACTGGAAGGCGTCGAACTCCTGGCGCTGACTTCATATGGAGAGCTTCCCGCGGCAGCCCGGGAACGGCTCCGCATCCGCGACGGACAGGCCAACGCCCTTATACGTTTGGTACTGCGTCCCCTCACCCGGACCATGACGGATCCCCAAGCCAACCAGATCCGGGACGATGTGTACCTTGCCCTGCACGAGGGGCCGGTCAAGGAGCTCATCGCAGGCTAGAGCCTGCGCGGTTCACGCCAAATGATGCGAGCACCGCGGGATATGTCGGCAACCGGAGCACCCCATCAGGATCCTAATCCCAGGTGTTCTACCAGGGGGTGCCCCGAAGGTCGATCGGTCCGGGGGGCCACGATGCGGCGGTCTTAGCGGCGGAGCAGATCAGGATCGGAGTATCCGCGGATTCGATGATTGTGGTTCCGTCCAGTCGTGAAAGGCACCGCTCCCGCGCTCGGATTCGCCTCCAGCCGAAGGACTCATAGAACGGTGCCACGTCTTCACGGCAGCCGAGGTAGCCGAAATCCACGCCAGCCGTCTCCATGGCCTCCCGGGCGCGGCCCATCACCACCGTGCCGAGTCCTGTTCCGCGCGCTCGAGGCGCTACAAGCACCCCGCCGGTGCCGCCCACCGGGACCTCGGTGGGGCTGACGTCGATCAGCCTCCTCTGGAATCCGACATGCCCGATGATGCCTAGACTATTGGTGGCGAGCACATGGACATCGGCGGGCGAATACCCATAGGGACAGTCAGGATCCCACACGCCGAACGTCTCGTAATATTCGGCGTCGAAGAGGGACCGAAGGCCCTCGATGGTTCCGCGACGAAGATGGGTGTGCCTGACAACCCGGATCGTCGTCTGCATTTCCTTTCTCAGCCCTCGACGATGGACATCGGCAAACCGCCCCCATGCTCGGAAATGTCGATGCTGTCGAGCTGCCATCCATCCGCGGATGCCCGGAACGTCGCGGTCTGCGGCAACGAGTAGCCTGACGGGACGCTGCTCGGCCCATTCGCCGTCGAGGCAAGGTATTCCTCGGTCTGTTCCTTGAAGTGGACGTTCGCCTTCGAACCGGTCACCTCGATCGACTCCACAGTGACCTTTGTCGAAAAGGACGTATACCAGAAGCCTGCTGACCTGAATCGAGCCTTCGAACGCTCCACCACCGGCAGGTCCCGACCACGCTTGGCCCGGTAGGCGGCCGTAGTCTGCCTGTCGGCGAGGTGCGGGGCCTGCAGAGTGTCGAGAACGGTGCTATTACGATCCTCGACGGCGGTCTGAATCATGGCCGCGAGCTCGGCCGACGGCGGGCTGGGCACCGCTGAGGTCAGTCCAGGTGTGGGCGGCCCGGGTGTCGCCTGGCACCCGCAAAGGGCCAACCCGAGCAGCACGGCGACCGCAGCCAAAGTGCGTGGAAGCTTCATCCTGATCCCCTTGCTATGGATGTCCCCACAGCCTACGGGCGTTTCGCGAATTCAATGCGTATGTAGCCGAGCTCATCGCGTGGGAGGACGGCCGTCAAAACCCCGCCCTGTCCGAGGGACGCTCCAACGCCGTACACGAAGGGGTCCGTGTCGATCTCCACACCCTGCACTTCGACCCCGTCAATCCAAACGGCCACCTCACGGTTGGCTGGACGACCTCCGATGTCCCCGGCGTATCGGTCCCAGGCAATGCCTCCCAGCCATTCGCGCCGGTAGCGATTGATGAGGATATGGTTCATGTGTTCGGCCAGGACCCTGGCCGGAGACGAGCGTTCGGAAGTGTCGCGGTGCCAGGTGGTCCGCACGGCCTCCCACAACTGGGGGTATCGCATCCGTTGAACCCCTTCAACCAGCCAAGCCGGCCGCGGCCAAGGCGGAACGTCTTCGATCGACCTTCGCGTCTGCTCGTCGAGCTCGGCCAGGTTTATCGGGTCGGAATGGTCAGCGGGTTTGCGCCACAGCGTGTAGGTGATGCTCGCCGACATCTCGTTGTATCCGCGGGGATCCTGCCCGTACTGGATGCCGACCATATCCGGATCTTCCAGCGATGGCTGGGGCGCCAGCCCCCTGATGGGGATCGGCATCAGCTCCAGACGCCTGGCCTGCTCGTGGCGAGGGTCAGGCGCGTCTTCGGGGAGCACTCCATCGAATCTCACTTGCCGATTGTGCGACGGCCACGAGTGGTTGGCAATACCGCCTCGGCATGGATCCCAGGTACATCGGCCTTCCGGGAAGCCGCAAGTTCGTCCTATCGATAGGCGTCACGGCGATGTGCGATCGAGACGATCTCGATCAGTACGACGTCCTCCACGATCCGGTAGATGACGCGGTAATCTCCTCGTCTGGCCGAATACAAGGGGAACAGCGGCTCGTGCAACTGCTTACCCACTCGTTGAGGGTTCTCACTCAGGGCGCCCGTGATGAACTCAAAGGCCGCAGCTGCAACCTTCTCTGGCAGGTCATGGGTTAGAGCCCGCTTCGCCGACTTGGAGAATCTGACCTCATAACGAGGGCTCATGCCCCGTGCTTGGTCGTGCGCATGTCCGCCTTGACCTCGTCGGTGGTGAAGGTTTCTCCGCCAGCCAGTTCCTTCAACCCCTTGCCAATATCCTTGACGAGTTTGGCGTCGGACAATACCGCCACCGTTTCGATCATGGCGTCGTAATCGTCGGCGCCCAGGAGGACCGCGGCCCGTGTGCCGTTCCGGGTGATTTCGAATCGTTCATGCGTGGACGATGCCTGTTCCACGATCCGCGAGAAATGCGACCGGGCCTCTGCAACTGGAAGTGTTGTCATGTACATAATTCTAGCGCAATTGCCTAGTGTCTACTTGGATATGCGGTTTTAGGAAGTTATGACACTCCGTCCCGATTGCTCTTATGGGTCAAGGTAGACTCCCGGTTGAGAGCGCGCGGGGACGCCCTCCGCCGCACGCGAGGGGGGACTCCACATGGGCCAACACATGCAGTCGCAGACCGACCAGTCCGATGCCGTAGAGCGGCTCGACGTGCGGCCATCGCGGACAGCCGACGCCCCCGTCCTTACCCGCCACGGCGCGATGAGATCACGGCACCGGCGCTTTTGGTTGGGGCTCTTCGAGTTGGTCTCGGGGTTGCTCACCTGCTGGGTTACCGTCACGAGCGCCGCGACGGGTATCGGACACTTACGGGACATGGCGGGTTCAGGGGCAGAACACCCGGCAGAGTGGATCGCCTACGTCTTCGCCGTTACCTTAGGCTTCGGCGTGGTGTCCATAGGGGGTGTGGCCATCGGGATCTGGAACATCGCCACCCTAAAAAGAACAGCCCGTTCACCACTGATCGCCGCCATTGTGGTCTCCGCGGCGTCAATCGCGCTGACGATGGTGTTCATCGACGGGCCCCTGTTCGATCCGGTGAAAATCGCATGGGCCGCGCTGCACGCGGTAGTCAGCCTCTGGACTATCGGCATCCTTCGGCTCAAGAAAGTCCCGGCCCGGTAGTCCCGCGGCGCGCTGACCACCGTCAGGGGCCAGACTCCCTGCCTTGCCTTCGTTCCTCGCTGCCGACGCTCCCCGCCCGGTCTCTTCCCTGACCGGGATCCTGCTGTTTCCTCTCCGACAGCATTACGCTGACGCCATGAAGACCAGGGGACTTCCAGGACTAATGTTGGCGATGCTTCCGGCGGTGGTGCTTGCTCTTGCTGCGTCCGACTGCACCCGGAAGTCTGCCCCACCGTCGGCTTCGCCAACCTGGGCCCGCTCCGGGCTGCGCCCCTCGCCCTTCGTGTGATCCGATTTGTTTCTCGTCCAGGCCACCATCGTGTTCTCCGCGTTGTGATTCTTCTTTGTGTTCTTCTGGTCCGGCGGCCCGAGCCGCGACTCTCGACGAGCGGCGTCCCCGGGGTGACGGCAACTTCGTCGAGCCCAACCAGTGCACGAGAGCCCGTCATCGGGTAGACGAAACGGATTTGAAATCTAAACCCGAAGCATGCTTAGTATGTAGTAACGGCCGGATCGATCGGCTGCCGAACCAGAGGAGGAAACACCATGGGACTAGGCGACAAGATTGAGAACGCTGCCGAGAAGGCTGGCGGCAAGGGCAAGGAAGCTGCCGGTAACGCCACAGGCGACGAAAACCTGAAGGCGGAAGGCCAGGCCGACCAGGCCAAAGGCGATTTGAAGCAGGCCGGCGAGAAGGTCAAGGACGCTTTCAAGAAGGACTGACCCGACCGTCTAGCGAAGGGCGCATCCCATCGGGGTGCGCCCTTCGCTGTGCCCGCTACTTGATTCCGGAGGTCACTCGAGCGAAAACACTCCGCACACTCACTATTCATGGACGCCGGGCGTCCTCACCGGCATTGTGATCTGCACCCGGCTCTTGCTGATCCGGGAGCTGCGTCAATGGGGTTGCAGCGGAATCACATCTGGGGGGATCTGATGACGACGCTGGTACAGTCCGAGGGCGAATTACACCTTCGCGCAGAGGTGAGCACCGCTTCCGACGCGGACGGCGGTGGGGCGTGGTTCAGTTCAGAACATGAAAATGTCAGGGTTGAGCACACGGGTGAAGGGGTACTCCGGATCACTTTGCGCCCGGGCCGCCGGATCACCGCAGAGGACGGAGCGCTTATCCGGGAGAGATACCTGGCTCTGACGAGCGGAAAGGGCGCCGCGGTACTACTGCAGGTCATCGGCGTCGAGTCCGTCAGCCGCGACGCCGTCCGATTCTTCAGTGATGCTGTCACCATCACGGCTTTTGCGATCCTGGGCAGCACGCCGGTAGACCGTGTCATTGCCCACGGCAGGCACGGACTCCCCACCCATCTGACGATCCGCGCCTCCACCGGGCCACCCCTCCGCCCAGCGAGGTGAGCCCATACGATGCGCTCCCCTCTGAGCAACACGGGGTCACTTACGGCCCATTCGGTACCGCTGGATGGGCCGTAAGTGACCCCGCGTTGCAAGATCCCGCCTGATACAGGCAAGAAGACCCCGCACCTGTTAGGTGCGAGGTCTTCCCGTTGAGAAACTAGGCGAAGTCTGAGACTGCCGGATCCGGTCCGATGCGGCCTTCGGCGCCTCGGTCCAGGCCGTTGATGGCCTCAATGTCGGCCTCATCCAACGTGACGCCGAGTGCTGCGAAGTTTTCCTGGATCCGGGACTCGGTCACGGACTTGGGGATCACGACGTTGCCGATCGCCAGGTGCCAGGCGATAACTACCTGCGCCGGGGTGGCACCGTACTTGGCAGCGATCTGGGCGATAGTGGCGTTCTCAAGGAGCTCGCCGCCCTGCCCGAGGGGCGACCAGGCCTGGGTCAAAATGCCGCGTGCCGTAGCGAACTCCCGGAGTTCGGCCTGGTTGAAGAACGGGTGCAGTTCGATCTGGTGGATCGCCGGAACAACGCCTGTCTCGTCGATCAGGCGCTGCAGGCCTTCCTTGCTGAAGTTGGAGACGCCGATGGACTTGATGCGTCCGCGCTTCTGGAGCTCAATGAGCGCCTTCCAGGTGTCCACGAACTTGTCCTGCTTCGGCTGCATCCAGTGGATCAGGTACAGGTCGAGGGTTTCCAGGCCGAGGCGGTTCATGGACTCTTCAAAAGCCGCGAGCGTGGACTCGTAGCCCTGGTCCGCATTCCACAGCTTGGTGGTAATGAAGATTTCCTCGGGCTTGAGGCCGGAGGATGCGATGGCGCGTCCCACGCCTGCCTCGTTGCCGTAGATCTTGGCGGTATCGATATGGCGGTAGCCGGCGTCGAAGGCCTGACGCACTACCTTTTCGGCTACATCGTCCTCAACCTGCCACACCCCGTAGCCGAGCTGGGGGATGGAGTTGCCGTCGTTAAAAGTAAGGTTCGGTGACGAAGTCATGGCTTCCATCCTGCCAGCCGCGCACACCGGGTGGCCACGGATTCCGGCCCCTCTAAGCTAGGCGCTTAATAGTTGTTATGTGGGAATAGACGCGTCTGCACCTAAATCGCCAAAAGCCTACGAGCCGGCTTTGGCCCTCAGCAGGCGTTCGGCTTCTTCGACATGTTCGTAAACGGCTTCAGCGCGTCGTCGTACCGAAACGGCTCCCACAGGAACGGGCCCGACGGCGAGACGCAGCATCGCGGCCGCCTCCGCTGTGGTGGCAAGAGAGTTCCCCGCTTTGGACAGCGCGCGATGGACGCCCGCGAGCGATCCAGGAATGTCCAGCCCATCACTGGGCGCCTTGAGTTGGGCCTCCACGCAGATCGCACGCACCCTGGACGACAAGTCCGCCAGTTCGTTCGCAATGGCCACGAGTTCGACGTAAAGCTGTTCGTCTTCTACGCCTTCAAGCACTTGGTGGTACCGGTCAAGGCCGCGATGGAAGCGATCGTGGGCACGGCGCCACAGTCCTTTGCCAAGTTCAGCGTCATCCTTCCGTCCCTGTCGGACGGCCCCAAAGAATCCCAACCCAGCGCTCAGAGGTATTGACCCGGGTGTCGGTCCGGGTCTTCAACGCGAGAAGGTTTGTCGGGCTCCGCTTCCTTGCCGGGAAGGCGGGCACGCTGCGGCTCACCATTTTCGCCAATAACGACGCCCGGGGCGATCATGGTTCCGGGCGGGAGCTGGCGAAGCTGCAACTGGGCAACAGCATGCTCCCGGGCTGCCTGCTGGGCAGCAATGGCGGTCTGGATTCCATGGAACAACCCTTCGAGCCAACCGACGAGCTGGGCCTGCGCGATCCGTAGTTCGGCGTCAGAGGGCGTGGCGTGTTCAGGGAAGGGGAGGCTGATGCGCTCCAGCTCCTCCACTAGTTCCGGTGCGAGGCCCTCTTCCAGCTCTTTGATGGAGCGTTCGTGGATCGCTGCAAGGCGTCCGCGGGCTGCCTCGTCCAAGGGGGCGCTCTTCACCTCTTCGAGGAGCTGGCGGATCATGGTACCGATCCGCATGACCTTGGCCGGTTCGTCGACGAGGTCCTGCAGGGTGCTGCCCTTCTTGACGCCAGGTTTCCCGTCGGCCTGCGGACCTGCTTCCGATGTGCTCTGTGCCGTGCCAGCGTCCAAGGTTGTGCCCTCCACCGGGATGTCGTCAAAACTCTCGCCACTGGGTTGAGTGTCGTCCTGATCGCTCATGCGTTCATACTCTCACGGGCCGCAACTCAGCCCAGTGCCTTGACGAGTATTTCGCCTTCGTCCTTAGCGAAACCACATTTTTCGTAGAAGCCCGTCGCATAGAGGTTGGCCGGGACCCAGACTTCTTCCATCCCGTGTTCCCGCATCCACTCCTCCATGACTGCCAAAAGGGACCGGCCGATACCACGGCGGCGCCACTGCGCATGAGTCCCTATTTCCATGAGGAGCAGTTCGGCCCAAGGTCCGGCATTACGACGCCGCTGAATGCAGCAGTGAAGAAATCCCACCGTCTCGCCGCCGAGCTCAGCCAGCCAGAAAAGCACGCCGGGGTCGCCCAGAAAGGAGCGGGCGCCGTCGTACGCCAACGCGCCTGACGGCGCGACTGAAGGATCCTCGTCGAACAAGTTGTCCGTATCCGCCAAGCGAATCAGCACGTCCGCATCGTCGGGGCCGAGCAGCCGGATCCGGACGCCGGCATTCGTCAATGTTTCGATGTCAGCACCTCCCCTGCGGAGCAGTTTATGCGGTGGGTGTCCCCGCACCGCGGACGGTTCCGATCGTGCCGTTGCTGGCGCCATTGGCCTGCTGGACCAGCCTTGCGTCGCAAAGATCCAGCCAGCGGGCCTCCGCCTCGGCATGGAAGATCAGGGAGTCCAGGACGAGCAGCCTGGCCGTATCCGTCACTCTTTGGTTGGCGGCCAGGTCCCTGCGGTCCTGGGTATACGCCTGCAGCTCGCGCAAGGAAATCTCACGTTGGGCCTGGATCAGCGCGGGGACGTCGGTGCCCGCCGTCGTGACGGCCAACGCCAGCTTGATGGCCAATTCGTTCCTCGGCGGCGCTCCACGATCCACTGCGGTCGCGAACCATCGACGGATTTCCGCAGTCCCGGCGTCGGTGATGCTGAAAAGCACGTGGCCGCGGCCGTCGTCGCCCTCTTTGCGGACCAAAGCGTCGCGCTCCAGCCGGTTCAGGGTGGTGTACACCTGTCCGATGTTCAACGGCCAGACGGCTCCCGTGCGTTCCTCGAACGCCGCTCGCAATTGGTAGCCGTAGCGTGGTTGCTCCTGAAGCAATGCCAGGATGCTGTACCGGATGGACATCGCTCTCCTTCGTGCTGCGGGTTTGGCGGGCGCCGCTAGAGCAGCAGCAGGACCTTGCCCATGTGCTCGCCGGAATCGAAGTACTCGTGGGCTTCGCGGACCTGCTCCAAGGGGAACGACTTGGCCACGAACGGCTTGATCCGGCCGTCGGCCAGCATCGGCCAGACCGATTCACGGACGGCATTCATGATGACACCCTTTTCCGCGACCGGCCGCGGACGGAGCGCCGTGCCGATGATGGCCGCCCGTTTGCTGACCAACTGGCCGAGGTCGAGTTCGCCCTTGACGCCACCCTGCAGCCCGATCACCACCAGCCGGCCGTAGTCCGCGAGTGCTTCCACGTTCTGCTGCAGGTATTTGGCACCGACGACGTCGAGAATGACGTCGGCGCCTTTGCCGCCGTTTTGTGCCTTGAGGCTTTCGACGAAATCTTCCTCCGCGTAATTGATGGCAATGTCGGCCCCGAGGAAGGCTTTCGCGGTTCCGACCTTTTCGGCCGTTCCGGCCGTCGTCGCGACCGTAGCGCCGTACGCTTTGGCGAGTTGGATGGCCATGGTGCCGATGCCCCCAGTGGCGCCATGGATCAGTACCGTCTCACCGGCCTGCAGCTGTGCAGTCATGATGAGGTTCGAGTAAACCGTTGCGGCTACCTCAGGCAAGGATGCGGCAGTGACCAGATCCACGCCGTCGGGCAGTCGCAAAACCTGCTCCGCCGGGACAGCAACCTGCTGCGCATAGCCGCCACCCGAAAGCAGGGCCACTACCTTGTCGCCTACCGAAAACGGCTTGCTCACCTCGGGCCCGAACACGGCAATCCTGCCGGAGACCTCAAGGCCGGGAATTTCGGACGCTCCCGGCGGTGGCGGGTAGAAACCGCGGCGCTGCTGGACATCCGCCCTGTTGAGACCGGCGGCGACGACGTCGATGAGAACCTCGCCGGGGCCGGGAACCGGAGCAGGGACGTCCCGGATTTCCAGAACCTCGGGCCCGCCCGGTTCGGAGATGTAGACGGCTTTCATAGAGTGCTCCCGATCCCTCGCTCAGTGCAGTTGGCCTTTCAGACACCTTAACCGCGTTAATCGCGGCGGCAGGTTTTTGGCGCAGCCAACTCCCTATGAAACACTACTAGGCAGGGAAGGTTGTCCGAGCGGCCTAAGGAGCTGGTCTTGAAAACCAGTGTGCGGTAACCCCGCACCAAGGGTTCAAATCCCTTACCTTCCGCGTGGCGCGACACAGCGCAGCTGAGAGGCCGGTTCATGCGAATCTTTGGATTCCATGGCCGGCCTCTTTTGCGTTAAACGGGTGGAATCCCGATGCAGTGCCAAGAAACGCCAATGGCCGGTTCCGCGGGCGGAACCGGCCGGAATCGGCATCGGAAGCTGAAGCAGCCTAGACGGCTACTTCAATGTATCCGTCGACGAGGCGGGTGTTGTAGGTGGCGAGCCGCAGTTCAGGATTGGTGAAGCATTCGCCGGTTTCCAGGTCGTACACCTCTTTGTGAAGCGGCGAGGCGATGGTGGGACGGCTGCCCCGGGAACCGACGATGCCCCGCGCCATGACGTTTGACAGCGTTGCAGGGTCCTGCTGGGATACCGCCAGGACCTCATCCGGCGTGGTGCGGAAAAGTGCTACTTGCTTCCCTCCGACCAGGGCAGCTTCGCCCCAAGCCGGTTCCAGCTCGTCGATTGCGCAGACGCGGCGCCAGCCGGACGCGGTCGGTGCGCCCATCAGGTTTTGCCGATCCAGAATTACGGTCATTTCAGCCCCTATCGCTAAGCCTGCCGGTCCGGCGGATCCAATTCCGCCAGCCGGCACGGGCCGTTTGCGGCCACAACTTCACGGTAGGCCCGCGATGTTTCGCCGGAATGCAATCAATGTGTCCTGCTCGTAAAGGAGACCTCACATAGCCGCAATCCTCACCGTGATGCCGAAGTTAAGCCCCCGAAACAAAGGGGAAACTGACGCGAAACTGCGTGTCTTTAGTCTGAAGTGACAAGTCGCGGATGACGGTTCTGCGGCACATGCGAAAGGCCGCCAGTGACCGGACATACTCCCCCTTCAGAGAGCCCGCGCCGTATTGTCGTCGCGGGCGGAGGCCCTGCGGCCCACCGCTTTGCCGATGCCATGCATACCCGCGGTCTCGAGGGCTGGCACGTCACGGTCCTGACCGAGGAAGCCCATCTTCCTTATGACCGGGTCACACTGAGCAAGGCGCTCATCGAGGTGGACTGCGACCTCACCCTCGGACACGCATCAATGTGGGAGCACGAGGCCCTGGACCTGCGCACTGGCGAGCGGGTGGTCAAGATCAACACCGATGCCAAGTCCGTGGAAACCGCGGCCGGCAATAGCTACGAATATGATGCCCTCGTGGTTGCGACGGGTTCGAATGCCGCCCGTGTGCCAATCCCGGGCGCCGAGCTCACCCATGTCTACCGCACCCTCGAAGACGTCTGGGCCATCAACGAAGCCATCACGCAGCTCACGGAAAAGCTGGGCCGCAAGGTCAACGCTGTCACCATCGGCGGCGGTCTCCTCGGCCTTGAATCGGCAGCAGGGACGGAGCGGTTGGGCGCCACGCCGATCGTCATCGACGGCGCGTCCTGGCTGATGGCCACCCAGCTCGACGAAGGGGCCGGCCAGGCACTGGGCCGCCTTATCAAAGACAAGGGCTTCGAAATCCACGGCGGCGTCTTCCCCTCCGAAGTTTTGTCCGACGACGACGGCCAGGTCACCGGCGTCCTCATGGCCGACGGCCGCATCATCGACGCCGACATCGTGATCGTCGCGATCGGGGTCAGGCCGCGCGATGAGCTCTTCCGTGCAGCGGAGGGCGAGGAACAGGTCTTCACGCTTGGCCAGCGTGGCGGTGTTGTCATTTCCGATGCTTGCGAGACCGAGATCCCCGGAATCTTCGCCATCGGTGAGGTGGCGAACTTCGGCGGGATGTGCCTGGGCCTCGTAGCACCGGCGAACACGATGGCCGAGATCGTCGCGGACCGCCTGCACGGCGGACAAGCGACCTTCCCCGGTTTCGACACGGCCACCAAGCTCAAGCTCTCCGGCGTGGACGTCGCCAGCTTCGGCGACGCGTTCGCCAAGACCGAGCACTCCCTGGAAATCGTCTACGCCGACCCCGCCCGCGGCGTATACCAGAAGATCGTCACCACCGACGACGCCAAGACCCTGCTCGGCGGCATCTTCGTCGGCGACGCCACCCCCTACATGAGCCTGCGCCCCATGCTCGGCCGGGAGCTCCCCGCCGAACCGGGCGCCTACCTCACTGCCGCGGGCGGCGGGGAGGCCCCCGACACCGAACTGCCCGATGACGCGATCCTGTGCTCCTGCAACAACGTCCCCGCCGGGAACATCCGGGACGCGGTCAACGCGTGCGGGACGTGCGAAGGCAACGAGCCGGTCCGCGATGTGCCAGGCCTCAAGGCCTGCACCCGGGCCGGCACCCAGTGCGGCTCCTGCGTGCCGATGATCAAGAAGCTCCTCGAAGGGGAACTGAAGAAGTCCGGCATCGAAGTCTCCAAGGCGTTGTGCGAGCACTTCAGCCTCTCCCGGCAGGAACTTTTCGACGCCATCCGCGTCCTGGAACTGACATCCTTCGAAGACATCCTGGCCAAATACGGCACCGGAGCGGGCTGCGACATCTGCAAGCCAACCATCGCCTCGATCCTGGCGTCGCAGCATTCCGCGTACGTGCTCGACGCCGGCCGCGGCACCCTGCAGGACACCAACGACCGCGCCCTGGCCAACATGCAAAAAGACGGCACCTACTCGGTGGTCCCGCGCATCCCGGGTGGGGAGATCACGCCCGACAAGCTCGTGGTCATCGGCACGATCGCCAAGAAGTACGGCCTGTACACGAAGATCACCGGCGGCCAGCGCATCGACATGTTCGGCGCCCGCCTCGAACAACTCCCGGAGATCTGGGGCGAACTCATTGACGCAGGCATGGAGTCCGGCCAGGCGTACGGCAAGAGCCTGCGCACCGTGAAATCCTGCGTGGGCTCCACCTGGTGCCGCTTCGGTGTCCTCGACTCCGTCGCCATGGCCATCAACCTGGAACTGCGCTACCGCGGCCTGCGCAGCCCGCACAAACTCAAAATGGGCGTCTCCGGCTGCGCCCGCGAATGCGCCGAGGCCCGCGGCAAGGACGTCGGCGTGATCGCGACATCGGAGGGTTGGAACCTCTACGTCGGCGGCAACGGCGGAGCGAACCCCGCTCACGCCCAGCTCCTCGCCGGCGGCTTGGACGACGACATCCTAGTGAAGTACATCGACCGCTACTTCATGTACTACATCCGCACCGCCGACCGGCTTCAACGCACCGCCCGCTGGCAGGAAGAGCTCGACGGCGGCCTGGAGCACGTGCGCCAGGTTGTCGTCGAGGACTCCCTCGGCATCGCCGAGGAGCTCGAAGCCGCCATGGCCAAGCACGTTGGGTCCTACGAGGACGAGTGGGCCGCGACCCTGAAGGACCCGGAACGCCTCCGCCGCTTCCGCTCCTTCGTCAACGCCCCCGAGCAAGAAGACGAGGCCATCGTCTTCGTCCCCGAACGCGGCCAGATCCGCCCCGCCACCAACGAAGAAAAAAGCGCCGTCTTGATTTCTTCCGCGAGCATCCCCGTCCGCGGAAGGGACTAAGAACGCACCTCGACGGCGGGCTACGGGGACGGCGAGCTAGGGCGACGGCGAGTGGTCGCCGCGGGCTCCGACCACTCCGCCCCGCGGCTCGCCGTCGGCGTTTTCCAGAAGCGCGCTAAGGCGTTCGACCTGCTCTGCCAACCGGCGGATCTCCTGTTTCATGGGCTCCTCGGCGACTGTCGCGGCCGCAGCAGCTCCGGAGGAGACCTGTTCAACGAGCCACGATGCAACCGAAGCGGTCACGACGCCCAGGACAGCGATTCCGCAGACCATCAAACCTCCGGCAACGCAGCGGCCCACAACCGTCACCGGGTAATGGTCCCCGTAGCCGACGGTAGTGATGGTGACCATCGCCCACCAGATGGCATCGCCAAAGTTGGTGATGTTGGCGCCCGCGGCGTTCTCCTCAGCATCAAGCACGGCGAGGGCACCGCAATACGTCAGGAGGGCCGCGGACCCAAGGACAAAAGTGAGGATGCGGCCCCGCATGGCGTTCCCGGCGGTGCGATGAAGCAGCTTCAGGAGTGTCACGAGCCGCAACAACCTCAAGGGCCTGAGGACCGGGAGCGCCAAAATCAGCAATTCGTGCAGGTTCCGCACGAACCACTGGGCGCGACGCCGCGCCAGGACCAGGCACATCGCATAGTCCAGGGCAAACACCAGCCAGGTGACCCAGATGATGGTGTCAACGACCGTGGATTGGGCCTCGCTGAGATTGGCGATCACTTGGAATGAATAGGCCACCAGGAACAGCACCGCTGCCGCCACCATGGGCCATTCGGAAACCTGCCGCCATCGCTCTTGAGTCATTCGTCGATATTAGCCACCCACCCTATTGACCGCGTTCACCTGCTGGCACACGGCCGCCTCCCAGCAAACGTTCATCTCCCAGTAACCGGTACTGGCTAGGATCGAACCCATGATTAATATGATCCAGGCCATCGTTATGGGCCTGCTGCAGGGAATCACCGAGCTCTTCCCGATTTCCAGCCTCGGCCACAGCGTCATCCTGCCCAAACTGTTCGGTTGGGGCCTGGACCAGAAGGCGCCCGAATTCCTGAACTTCCTCATAGCCACCCACCTGGCTACAGCAATTGTGCTGTTCTTCTTCTTCCTCCGGGACTGGATTGAAATCGCCAAGGGTCTTGGCCGCTCCATCCGGGACCGGAAGATTGCTCCGTCAGACACGTACGCAAAGCTCGGCTGGCTCCTCGTGGTTGGAACCGTGCCGGCCGGAATCATCGGTTTGGTCCTGGAAAAGCCCATTCGGAACCTCTTCGGTTCGCCGCTGATCGCTGCCGCCTTCCTGGTGCTCAACGGTCTCATCCTTTTTGCAGCCGAGCGTCTGCGGACAAGGGACAGCCGCCGTGTAGCGGAGCATGCGGCCACTGCAACGGTTTCCGACGCCGAAATCGCCACCCTGCCGTGGAAACGCGCCTTGGCAATCGGAACCGCCCAGGCAGCCGCCCTCATCCCGGGAATCTCCCGCTCAGGCTCGTCGATGGCCGGAGGCTTGCTTTCCGGGCTGAACAACGAAAACGCTGCGAGGTTCAGCTTCCTGCTCGCCACGCCGATCATCGGCGCGGCCGCCGTGCTCAAGCTGCCTGAACTCTTCACCCCGGCCATGGCCGACGAGCGTGGCGTGTTCCTGGTGGGGGCCCTGTGCGCGGGTGTCGCCGCATGGTTCGCCACCAAGTTCCTGCTTCGTTTCTTCGAGACCCGGACCTTGACGCCTTTCGCCATCTACTCGGTGGTCGGCGGAGCGATCTACTTCATCTTGATGCTGGTCATGGGCTAGGTTCCCGCTGAAGGCATCGAGCCAGGCATTGAAACTGTCGGAGGCCCCGCATAGGGTTTTGTCTGTCTCCACCACCCACTCATGAAGCCGTGGCAACAACCGCGGTAAACGACACAGGAGCAAACATGCCTACGCCTGACATCACCCCCGGTTCACCTTGCTGGATCGACCTGATGACCTCGGACCCGGAGAAGGCAAAGTCCTTCTACAACACGCTCTTCGGCTGGACCTACGAGACCGGGGACCAGGAAAAGTACGGCGGCTACATCACGGCCTCGAAGGACGGCAAGATGGTGGCCGGGATCATGCAGAAGCAGGAAGAGATGGCCCAGATGCCCGATGTCTGGTCCACCTACCTGCGCACTGACGACATCAAGGCCACCACCGAAGCGGCCGTCGCCAACGGCGGCCAGGTCTACATGGAACCCCTGGAAGTACCGGACCAGGGAACCATGGCCATGTATGCGGACTCCTCCGGAGCAGCGATCGGTGCCTGGCAGTTCGGCGAGATGAAGGGCTATCAGCTGGCTGCCGAAACCGGCGCACCCGCCTGGCACGAGCTCTTCGCCAAGGAGTACGACTCGGCAGTTTCCTTCTACCAGAACGTCTTTGGTTGGGAAACCACCGTCGTGGGCGATACCCCGGAGTTCCGCTACACCACGCTCGGGGCGGGCGACGACTCCAAGGCAGGCATCATGGATGCCTCCGGTTTCCTCCCGGCGGAAGTCCCTTCCTACTGGGGCGTCTACTTCGCGGCGGACAAGGTCGATGACACCATCGAGCAGGCGGTCGCGCTGGGTGCCACCGTCGTCCAGGCGGCTGAGGACACTCCGTACGGCCGGATGGCCACCCTGACAGACCCGACGGGTGCGATCTTCAAACTCATCCAAAACCAGGCTGCATAAGCCCACACCATCACGGATGAGCATGCTCTCCCCCGGCCCCGACGAGAGGACATATCAGGCTTATGTCCACTCGTTGGAACGAGTAAGGAGCATGCTCATCTTTCTTGGGGGAACATGCTCATTTTTGGAGGGGAAGGCCGAGCATGTCCCTGGCGATTTCGTCCGCGTCGCGGAGGGTCCGTTGGCCGCTTCGGTAGCCGGTGCCATCGGAAGGCCGGGCTTCGGCGGCAATGGCAGTCCCCCATTGGGTGGAGGAAAGCTGCAGGCCAAGGGCGTACATCCCCGGAGTCACGGAACCGTTGGCGCCCACGAGCCGGTAGGGGTGCGGCTCGACATCCAAGCCGGAGGTCTGCACCGGCATTCCCTCGGCAGTCATCATCACTTTGGGCCGCACCAACCCGTCGGCGAGCAACTGCCGCAGGAACGGAGAAACACTCATGCCAACGCGGTTCGCGGGAGACATGGCTTCAATTAGGGTCCCGGCTTCCGCGGCGTCGTCGTGCACCCAGGCAGACACCGCGCGGAAGACCCGCTTGGAACGGTCAACACTGAATCGCGGATCCGGGCCAACGAAACTCACGACGCCGGCACGCGCCAAAGCGGCCAACTGTTCGGCGCGCAGGGCGGGAGGACCGCTCGCGAGCCCCTCGACGAAGGACTCGAACCAGCCCCGCAGCTCGCCCACCCACGATTCGTCCGTGATGCCGCCGTCGGCCACAGCGCTCTTCAGGATCGCCCGTCCGGTATGCAAGGCACCGATGGCCATCTTCACGGGATCTGACTCTCCGAGCGCGGAGCGGCGGGCGTCGTCGTCCAGATAGTCGACGACGGCGGCGTCGAGTTCCTTCCTGGACGCGAAGGAATGCCCGGTCAAGGGCGCCGCGAGGCCCAGCAGGTCAAGGCGGCGCGACGCTGCAACGTGGCTGGAGACCAACTCCGCAACTTGGTTTTCCCATCGCCCCGTGGCATGCGCGTGCGGCTGCAACAAGTCTTCGAGGGCAGCAAGGAATTCCGTCGCATCAGAGACGGCGACGGGTTCCGCCACGACCAGCGTTGAGTAATAGGCCCACAGGGCGTCCCGATGCAGGAGGGGCCAAAAATCGTGGTCGAAGCCAGGTTGGATGCCGGCCGCGGCGAAGCGTTCCACCGCGCTCTCGGTCAGATACCGCAAGCGCACGGACTTGGGATAGTAACCGTCCAACCCGGCCTTGGCCCGGTACGGAGTGCCCCGCCTGGATGCCGCAATGATCTTCGGTTCCCTGCCCGAAGGCAAGTACTTAAGCTTCCCCTGGAGACTGTCTTCAGCGGGCACGAACCGTCCCCCGCGGCCTTCGGTCAGCTGGCCCATGACGTCGAAGAAGTTTAGGCCCATGCCGCGGACCAGGACGGTTTCCCCGTCCGGAACCAGCCCCCAGTCCACGTCGGCAGGTGCGGCGGGCGGGACGTATAGCAGCCCGAGCTCCGACGCCACCTCCCTGAACGAACGCTGCTCCGGGTTGAGCCGGGACTCAAGGTGGCCCAGCGCGAGGACGAGGGAATCCACGGTGAGCCGGGCGCCGTCGTCGAGTTCGACGTCGAACCGTCCGCCCGTGGACACGCCGGCCGAACCGTCCGACAAACCGTCCGGCAAACCGTCCGCCGGCCGGCCCGGGAGGGGACGCGCCGCCACGGCGTTGTTCCGGTGGAAGGCGATCTCAACGCCGGCCGGGACACGGTCGAGCAGTTCCTCCAGCGTCGAGCGCAAATACCGCCCGTAAAGGGCGCGGCTGGGAAAGTCGTGGGAGGCGAGCACGGCAAGTTCAGCCCGTTCTTCGTCGCTCAGGCCCGGACCGCCACCTGACCGCCGCTTCGCTCGCCACTGCTCGAAGGAGCCCCCGGCCAAAGGCGGCGCGAGTCGTTCGTCCTCGGGGATCAACGTGGGGTAGAACGACTGCGTGTTCATCAGGTACAGCCGGGACTGCTCGGGTTGCCAGACGTGCCCGGGGCCGGCCGGATAGGGGTCCACGACGTCGATGTGCAAGGAACGCGTCTGGGTTTCCGTCGCGGCCCAATTGGCGAGCAAACGCTCCAGCACACTGGTGCCGCGGGGACCTGCCCCGATCAGCCCAACCCGAATGTTCTGCGATTTACCCACGCCCAAGCCTAACTTCTTGTGACTTGCTTCCTCCTCAGACAGTCACTCTAGGATGAGGGATGACCACCACAGCAGCTGATCAAGCGCCCGCGCCCGACAACGAAACTGCCCAGGGAACCGCAATCGCCCCCGATCCTGTCGACGAGAATATCTGGCTCGAAGACATTCATGGCGAGGAACAGCTGGCCTGGGTGCGGGAGCAAAATGCCCGCACCGAAGACTTGCTCGACGACGCCGACTACACGGCTTTGGAAGCCGGAATCCTGGAGGTCCTGGACTCCACGGACAGGATCGCCATGGTCAACAAGCGTGGCGAGCACTACTACAACTTCTGGAAAGACCAGCAGAACCCCAAGGGCCTCTGGCGCCGGACCACGTGGGAAAGCTACCTCAGCGATGCCCCGGAATGGGACGTGCTGCTCGACATCGACGCACTGGCCGCCGCCGAAGGCGAAGAATGGGTTTTCCACGGCGCCAACTTCCTGCGCCCGGCCGAAGGCGAACCGCACCGCCTCGCCATCATCGCCCTCTCCCCCGACGGCGGTGACGCCAACCGCCACCGCGAGTTCGACGTCGAGACCCGCACCTTCGTGGACCCGGCTGCAGGCGGTTTCGACCTTCCGACCGCGAAGGGCAACGTGAGCTGGCTCGATGCCGACACCCTGTTGGTTGCCACCACCGCCGACGGCCTGCCGAAAACCAGCTCGTCCTACGCGCGCACCGGGGTGAAGCTCCGTCGCGGCCAATCCTTGACTGAGGCGGAGCGGATTTTCGAGATCCCCGAAGACCACATGATGGCCCTCGTCGCCCACGACTCCACCCCGGGTTTCGAACGCACTTTCGCCGTGGACTGGATCGACTTCTTCAACCGGACCACTTCCGTGCTGCATGACGACGCGTGGCTGGCCATCGATGTCCCCACCGACGTCAACCTCAGTTCGCACCGCGAATGGCTCATGTTCCGTCCGCGGCAGGACTGGAACGTGGACGGAACCACCTATCCCGCCGGGTCTCTGCTGGCTGCCGACTTTGAGGGCTATCTGTCCGGGGCACGCGATTTCACGGTGCTTTTCACCCCGGATGAACACACGTCCCTCCAGTCGTGGAGTTGGACCCGGAACTACCTCCTCCTGAACCTGCTGCACGACGTCTCTTCCGAAATCAGGGTGCTCGACCCGGCCCGCAAGGACTCCGCTGGTGGGTGGGCCTCGACTTTGTTGGATGCGTGCCCGCCGCTGCACGATGTGAACGCCTACGCCGTCGACGACGAGGACGAAGCGGAAGGCGACGACGCCGGCAACGACTACTGGCTCGTCGCAACGGGCTTCACCACCCCCACCACCCTCATGCGCGGCACCCTGTCCCCCGGGATCGCGAGCTACACGCTCGACGCAGGCCATGACGGCGGGGTGGCGAGCACGCACGCAGTGGTGAAGTCCTCGCCGTCGTTCTTCAACGAGGCGGACTACGAGGTCCAGCAGCACTTCGCCACCTCGGCAGACGGCACCCGCGTGCCCTATTTCCAGGTGGCGTCCAAAGATCTTGACCTCGACGGCGAGAACCCCACACAGCTCTCGGGCTACGGCGGCTTCGAAGTCTCTAGGACCCCGGCCTACAGCGGAGCCATCGGGCGCGCCTGGCTGGAACGCCGGACCGAAAGCATCCCGTCCGAAGACGGCTCCGTGGCGCATTCGCGTGGCGGCGTCTACGTCGTGGCCAACATCCGCGGCGGCGGCGAGTACGGTCCCGCTTGGCACCGCGCAGCCTTGCAGGCGAATCGACACCGCGCGTTCGAGGACTTCGCCGCTGTGGCGCGGCACCTCATTTCGCGGGGCGTCACCAGTCCGCGGCGGCTCGGCTGTGTGGGCGGTTCCAACGGCGGACTGCTGGTGGGCAACATGCTGACCCAGTACCCGGAGTTGTTCGGAGCCATCTCCTGCGGCGTCCCGTTGCTGGACATGCGCCGCTACACCAAGCTTTCGGCCGGCTACTCCTGGATTGCGGAGTACGGCGATCCAGACGTCCCGGAACAATGGGAGTACATCCGCACCTTCTCGCCGTACCACCTGCTGCGCGACGGAGTGGACTACCCGGAGACGTTCATCTGGACGGCCACCTCCGATGACCGTGTAGGCCCGGTCCAGGCGCGGAAGATGGCAGCCCGGATGCAGGCAATGGGCATCCCGAACGTGTGGTTCCACGAAGCACTTGAAGGCGGTCACGCGGGAGCCTCGGACAACCGCCAGGCGGCCTCGCTCCAAGCCCGCAGCCAGCACTTCCTGTGGCGGGCGCTTGCTGGCAAGGAGGGCTCGGGGCACTAGCGCCGTCGACTACGGAGCGCCCGACGGCGGCCCGTGCCAAGTCCGACAGGCGGCGGTACGGCGCCCGACGGCGGCCCGCGCCGCCGTTTTGCGCTCGGTGCCCAGTTCTGCGTATCCTTGGTTGGCTAGCAATAGCAACTGGAGACGTGCCAGAGCGGCCGAATGGGCTTCACTGCTAATGAAGTGTGGGGCACAACTCCACCGGGGGTTCAAATCCCCCCGTCTCCGCGTTTTGGCCCCGGTCCCTGACCGGGGCCTTTTGCGTTTCCGCACCCCTGGGTGCCGCACCGTTTTCCCCATGTTTGCCGGGTTCCGGCGTCGAAATGACGCGACTCGCCGTGTCGTAAGCGCTTTCCCGATTCAAAGAAAGGGGAGGAAGGTACGCGCTCGGAACGGAGCATCGCCGGATCCTGGAGGAAGATTCATGTCTCCGACTCTTTGAATTCAGCTCGCGCCAATAACCTCGTCCGGGTAACGGAGACCAACGACGAGGAGAGATTCATGCGTTCAATGACGAGATTCGCGATCGCAACGGTTGGGGCCGTTTTGCTGTCGACCACGTTGCTCACGCCGCCGGCGCTGGCGGCCAATGACGGTAACAGCTCAGGACAGAACGGCTCCAACGGCAATGGACACCAAGGCAATACCGAGGGCTTCAGCTTCGGCGTCATCGGGGACGTGCCCTACGGTAACGCTGAAATCCAAGCCTTCCCCTCCTACATTCAGGACCTGAACGCGCACAAGGAACTGAGTTTTGTAGCACACGTGGGCGATATCAAGAACGGATCATCCCAGTGCACGGACCAGTACTTCCAGGCCATCAAGACGAACTTCGACAGCTTTACTGCCCCTCTCGTCTACACCCCGGGTGACAACGAATGGACTGACTGCCACCGAACGAACAACGGTGCATACAACCCCCTGGAAAGACTGGCCAAGGTGCGGGAAGTCTTCTTCCCGCTGCCAGGTGTCACGCTTGGTTCGCCGATGCAGGTGAAGTCACAGGCAAAGGAAGGCTTCCCGGAGAACGTCAGCTTCCGCAAGAATGAGGTCGCCTTCACTGCCGTCAACATTCCGGGCAGCAACAATTCGATGCTGCCTTGGACGGGACTCGGCCAGACCCAGCCCACCGCCACCCAACTTAACGAGGTACAGCAGAGGACCGAGGCTGGCATCCAGGAGTTGAGGGATACTTTCCGCAAGGCGCGGAACAACGGTGACCGGGCCGTCGTCGTGATGACTCAGGCGGACATGTTCGACCCGACAGTCCCGGCCCCTTCCCAGGCGGATTTTGGGGCTTTCAAACCCCTGGTGCAGACCTTGATCGAGGAATCGAACTCGTTCGGCGGCCCGGTCTACCTGATCAACGGCGACAGCCACGTTTACAACCAAGACCACCCCCTTGCTGCCGGTTCCACGTGGCTGTCTTTCTACGGCCAGGCCACAGCAGCGAAGAACCTGACCCGAATCACCGTGGATGGATCCAACAATGCCAAGGACTGGCTGAAGGTCACGGTCAACCCGGGTGAAGCAACGAGCGTCATGTCGTTCGACCGGATCCCGTTCACGCACCCGGCGTCCTAGCTAAACGATCCAAGCAAGACGGCGGACGGCCGAAAGTCGCCGGAATCTCCGGTATGGAAGTTCCGGCGACTAGCGTCCTCGAAGGCCTCTAACCCCGCCGTTTTTCGGGTTTACTCACAGCACTGCGACTGACTTCAGCTCCGGCGTGCCGGTGCAGAGTGAGGCTGTCCGCTGTGCTCAACAGCATCACGGCAGCCATGGCGAGGAAGGCGCCACGGTACGCCGAGGAAGGGCCGTCGCCGAAGAGCGACACATGGTCGAAGAGGCGCAGGAAGAGTGCACCCACTGCGATGCCGGCCCCAGCGGCCAGTTGCACCAACGTGGCTGATACTGCGTTGGCCGAGGGAAGCTCCCCCGGGACGATATCCGCATACTGCACCGAGGCGTACGCCGAGAATCCGATCGAGCGGAAGGCTCCGCTGGCCAGCAACAAGGCAAAAATCAACGGCTCCGGGGTCCCTGCGTTGAGCGCTGCACAAATGGCAAAGGTGACTGCCGAAGCGAAAGAGGCGAAGACCAACACAGGCTTGAAGCCGAACCGCCGAATGATGGGCGTCGTGGCGGGCTTGATGCCGATGTTGCCGATGAATACCGCGGCCACCATGGCACCGGATTTGAGCGGATCCCAGCCAAAGCCGTCCTGGAACAACAGCGGCAACAGAAAGGGCACCGAGCTGATGGTCAGGCGATAGACGAACCCTCCGGTGGAGGTGGCCCGGAACGTGCGAGTGGCGAAAACCCGGAGATCGAAGAGCGGAGCCTTGGCTTTGAGCATCCACCAGGCCGCTCCGGCCAAAGCCAGTGCTCCGGCCAACAGCACGGCTGCCGGGACCACGCCCGCGCCGTGGCCGCCAACCCCTTCAAGGCCTACCACAAGCGATCCGACGCCGAAGGTGGTGAGCGTGAGCCCCCGCCAGTCGAGCCGCCGGCCAGCATCGCCTCCCGTACGCGGAACCAACCTCAGGGCTGCGATGAACGCAGCAAGCCCCAGCGGTACGTTGATCAGGAAGATCCAGTGCCAGGAAAGATAGGTAGTGAACGCTCCGCCCACAAGCGGCGCCAAGACGGGGGCCAGCAACCCGGGCCAGACAAGGAACGCGGTGGCTCGGAGGAGCTCCGACTTAGGTGTGCCCCGCAGCACGACGAGAGTCCCCACCGGCACCATCATCGCCCCGCCGGCCCCCTGCGCCACCCGGCTCAAGGTCAGCAGGGTGAGGTCCTGGCTGGCCGCGCACAACAGCGACGCGACGGTGAACACTGCGATCGCCAGGCAGAAGATCCGGCGTGCACCAAAGCGTTCTGCGAGCCAGCTGCTGAGCGGAATTCCCATGGCCACAGTCACAAGATAGGCAGTCATCGTGATGTTGACATCGGCCGAGACCACTTTGAAGTCGGCCGCGATGCGCGGCATGGCAGTAGTAAGGACTGTTCCGTCCAGGAACTCCATGAAGAAGGTAGCGGCAACCAGCAAAGCGAGCCGCGGCTGCCACTTGGATTCGGACTGGACGTCCGGGACTGCGCCGGTCACGCTGCTTGACCGAGGACGAGAGGCAACACCGATCCTGCCCCCGCTTGCCGGAGGGCGCGGCCGGCAACGGTCATGGTCCAGCGGCTGTCCGCGAGGTCGTCGACCAAGAGGATGCCTTGACCGCCCAGCGACGCAAGGTTCTGTCCAAGTTCCGGACCCACCACGAGGCGCTCCCAGACACCGGCCAGCCGATAGGCGCTGTTGCCACCGCGCCCGCCCGTGGGTCCGCCGTGCTGGAGTTGGAGGGAACCCAGGTACGGCATCTGGCCGATGCCGGCTATGCCGCGGGCCAAGGATTCGACCAGCGCCGGCTTGTTCCTGGAGGGGATGCTCACGACGGCTGCCGGACGGCCTTGGCCGCTCCACGCCGTGGACCGGCCGTCTCCGGCGGACCATTCGCGCAAGACCTGTACGCAAGCCTGCAACATGGCCGATTCAACCTCGCGGTCAGCTGCGCCGGCGGCAAAGAGCTCACGGAGGGCACCACCCCAGCCGAGGTCGGTCAGGCGGGCCAGGACGCGCCCTTCGGCCAGCAACTCCTCCGGCTTGATCTTGCCTTTCACCGTGACGCCGAGCCGATCCATGCCACTCGGCCATTGAAGCCGTGGTTCCAGCGCAAGACCCGCGCGCCGAAGCGTCTGCCCGGCGGCGTCGGCGGCGGCAGCTGCCACGTCCGCCGGGAACCACCTGCCGGCGCAATTGTCGCAGCGGCCGCATGCACGCGCGGACTCGTCGTCCAGGACCGCGGTGATGTATTCCATGCGGCATCCGGCGGTCTCTTGGTAAATCACCATGGAATCCTGCTCGTCCACCCGGGCCTCGGCGATCCGGGCGTAGCGCTCGGCGTCGTAGATCCACGGACTTCCAGTGGACCTCCACCCACCGCCCACGCGCTCCACCGCTCCATCCACGGCGAGCACCTTCAGCAGGAGTTCCAAAGGCGTCCGGCGCAGGTCCACCCGTGCTTCGAGGGCCACCGTGGACAAGGCAGAGCCGGATTCGGCCAAGACGTCGAGGACGGCTGCGGCCTTTTCCTCCGAGGGCATTGAAGCAGTCGCAAAGTACTGCCAGATCTCGCGGTCCTCGGATCCAGGCAGGAGGAGCACATCGGCATTTGCCGCGCCACGGCCGGCACGTCCGACTTGCTGGTAGTAAGCCACCGGCGATGACGGGGCACCAAGGTGGATGACGAACCCGAGATCCGGCTTATCGAAGCCCATGCCGAGCGCCGATGTGGCAACCAACGCCTTCACTTGGTTGTCCTTGAGGAGTTGCTCGGCCCGTTCACGATCCGCGGGGTCCGTCCGCCCGGTGTAGGACCGGACGTTGTGGCCTGCCTCGGAGAGCAGCCGGGCGGTGTCTTCAGCGGCAGAAACGGTCAGGGTGTAGATGATTCCGCTGCCTGGCATGTCTGCAAGATGGGTCAGCAACCAGCCAAGGCGATCCCGCGAGTCGGCGAGCTTCAAGACACCCAGCCGCAAGGACTCCCGGCCAAGCTCACCGCGGATGGTCAGCACTCCGGCGCCGAGCTGTTCTTCGATGTCATGGACCACCCGGGAGTTGGCCGTGGCCGTGGTGGCCAACACGGGAACGCTGCCAGGCAATTGCTCGATGAGATCGGAGATGCGCCGATAGTCGGGACGGAAATCGTGCCCCCAGTCCGAAATACAGTGTGCCTCGTCAATCACCAGGAGACCGGTACGGCGGATGAGCTCGGGAAGCTGGTTTTCCCGGAAGGAAGGATTGGTGAGCCGCTCCGGCGAAACCAGAAGAACATCCACTTCGTCCGCGGCCAGTTGTTCGCGGACGAAGTCCCACTCAAGCTGATTGGCGGAGTTGATAGCTACGGCCCGCACTCCGGCACGTGCGGCTGCCGCCACCTGGTCCCGCATCAGTGCGAGCAGCGGCGAAACGATGAGGGTGGGCCCTGCGCCCCGGCGCCTCAACAACAACGACGAGACGAAGTACACTGCCGACTTGCCCCAGCCTGTCCGCTGCACCACCAATGCGCGCCGTCCGGCGTCGACGAGGGCCTCAATCGCCTCATACTGGCCGTCGTGAAAACGGGCGTCCGCATTTCCCACAAGCTCCTTCAATACTTCAAGGGCCTGCAGCCGGGTGGTGGACTGATCTGCTGCGAGTAGGGCGGCATCCGGGTTGTTGGGCATGGCTTCAGTATTCCAGCACCCGCAGACAGCCAGAACCCGGGACGTCATCTATGTGGACAAGCGTTTTCCACATAGATGACGTCCCCGCACAGCGACGACCTCGCTCCACAGTAAGATTGAGCGCGTGACTAGCGAGCAGAACAAGACATTTGACCTCTCGGCTTCCTTCAAGGCCTATGACGTTCGGGGGATCGTCGGCGAATCCATCACCTCCCACATCGTGGAATCCGTCGGCGCGGCCTTCGTCGACACCCTCGGCCTCGCCGGGGAAACTGTGCTGGTTGGCGGCGACATGCGTCCGTCGTCTCCCGAATTCATCAAGGCATTCGCCGACGGCGCCGCTCGCCGCGGCGCCGATGTCCAGCTCCTGGACCTCATCTCCACCGACGAGCTCTACTACGCTTGCGGTGCCCTGAATGCGGCCGGCGCCACTTTCACCGCGAGCCACAACCCCGCCGAGTACAACGGCATCAAGATGTCCAAGGCCGGCGCCCAGCCGATCTCCTCCGAAACAGGCCTCAAGGAAATCCAGGCGCTGGCGGAGAAGTACCTCAACAGCGGAAGCATCCCGGCTGCGGATGTCCAAGGCAACATCGGCGCCCGCGATGTCCTGAAGGACTATTCCGAGTACTTGCGCAGCCTGGTTGACCTCAAGGGCTCCCGTCCGCTGAAGATCGTTGTTGACGCCGGAAACGGAATGGCCGGGCTGACCACTCCCGCGGTGCTTGGTGACCAGCTGCTTCCTGCCCTGCCGTTCGAGATCGTCCCCCTGTACTTTGAACTGGACGGCTCGTTCCCGAATCACCCCGCCAATCCGCTTGAGCCCGAAAACCTGCGCGATCTGCAAGCCGCGGTGATCGAGCACGGTGCGGATATCGGCCTGGCGTTCGACGGCGACGCCGACCGTTGCTTCGTGATTGACGAGAAGGGCGAACCAGTGTCCCCGTCTGCCATCACCGGGATGGTTGCGCGCCGGGAAATCGCCCGAGCACAGGCCGCGGGTGAAAAGACCCCCGTAATCATCCACAACCTTCTGACCTCGCGGGCAGTCCCGGAGCTCGTGGCGACGGATGGCGGCAGGGCCGTGCGCACCCGTGTGGGGCACTCGTTCATCAAGGCGGTCATGGCCGAAGAAGGAGCCGTCTTCGGCGGCGAACACTCGGCGCACTTCTACTTCCGCGATTTTTGGAACGCGGACACCGGCATGCTCGCGGCCATGCACGTCTTGGCGGCATTGGGCGAGCAGGACGGCCCACTGTCCGATCTTGGCCGCCAGTACGAGCCTTATGTCTCTTCCGGTGAAATCAATTCCGAAATCGAGGACAAGGCAGGAGCCATTGAGCGGGTCCGCGCCGATTTTGATGGCGATGACGTCGACGTGGACTACATGGATGGCAGCACCTTCACCGCGAAGGACGGCAGCTGGTGGTTCAATCTTCGTCCGTCCAACACGGAGCCATTCCTGCGCCTGAACGCCGAGGCGAAGGATGTTGCCACTATGGAAAAGGTACGGGATCGCGTCCTCGCACTGGTCCGGTCCTAGCCGACAACCCCTAAGGCGGGCAGCAGCATGAATTCCCAGATCAACGGCCTCGAAAACACAGAGGAACACGAACTCCGCGAAGTGCGGGAAACGCTGGGGGCCGCCTTGGCAACAGCGCAGGAACACCTGGAACAAAACGGTGGCTTCCTGCCCTTCGCGGTCACGCTCGCCGAGGACAACGAACTTCGGATCGTCTTCGTAACGCCTGGAGAGCCGGACGACGAGGGAAACGTCGACACAGAGTCGATGCTGGCAGACATCCTCGAATTGCTGCGCCAAGGCCGTGACGAGTACCGCGCGGTAGCGATTGCCAACGACGTAATCCTTCCGGAACACGGCTCGGACGGGATTCACGCCGCGGCTGAGCATCGCAGCGGCGGTCTCCTCGCGGCCGTTGTCCCTTACGTCCAGACCGCCGAAGGCTTTACCTTTGACAACGCCGAGGCCGACACCAATGAGCCCCTGGTATGGGTGGACTAGACCTTACTCCGTAAGCTTGAGGGCATGAAGATCAATGCCTTCGCGGATGTGAGCCTGCGTGCGCTCCTGGTTCTATCGTCCGCGCCCGCAGGAGAACTCCTGACGACCCAGAACATCGCAGACGCCGTGGGGACTCCTTACCACCACGTCAGCAAGGCCATCGTCCGCCTGAGGGAGCTCGGCCTCATCGACGTCGAGCGCGGCCGAAACGGCGGGTCACGGCTCAGCGCCGCCGGACAGCAGGCCACCGTTGGCCACATCCTGCGTGAACTGAATACCAGGGCCGACCCCGCCGAGTGCCAATCCGTACATGGCGACTGCCCGCTGATTACTGAATGCGGCCTGCGCCATGCCCTGGCCCGCGCGAGGGAAGCCTTCTACCGGGAGCTGGACGACGTCGTCGTGTCCTCGCTGCCGCGCCTACGGCAGATGGTGCCGGCATTCCAGGCGATCGGGTTACGCCCCGGACTGTAGACCCGGCTTATGGCGGGTCTACAGTCATCTTCGGGCTGTCGATTAGGCAAATACTTCTACGACGTGTAGAAATTAGCTATAGATACTTGCATTCCAAATACAAGTATTGATCCCGGTCCGTATGCGTCCCACGGGCCACTACGACAGGAGTACCTATGCTCTCGGACAAGTCCTTCCCCGTCATCGAGGCCACTTTGCCGCTCGTCGGCGCCCGGATTGGTGACATCACCCCCAAGTTCTACTCCCGACTCTTCGCTGCGCACCCCGAACTGCTCGATGGGCTGTTCAGCCGTTCGAACCAGCGGTCCGGCAACCAGCAGCAGGCCCTCGCTGGAAGCATCGCCGCCTTTGCAAGCCATCTGGTGAGCAACCCCGGAACCCTGCCGGAGACAGTGCTGTCCCGCATTGCACACCGCCACGCTTCCCTGGGGATCACCGAGCCGCAGTACCAAGTGGTCTACGAGCACCTCTTCGCCGCCATCGCGGAAGACCTGGCCGAAGTCATCACCCCTGAAATCGCCGAAGCCTGGACAGAGGTCTATTGGCTCATGGCGGATGCGCTGATCAAGCTCGAAAAGGGACTCTACGCAGCGCAGGCCAATGGCAAGATGTGGAGCCCCTGGAAGGTCGCGTCGAAGACTCCTGCCGGCACCGGGTCCACGACCTTCACCCTGGAGCCGGCCGACGACACGCCGATCACTGAAGCTCTGCCGGGCCAATACATCAGCGTCAAGGTCACGCTCCCCGACGGCCTGCGCCAGGTCCGCCAGTACTCGCTTTCCGGCAACGCCGGCACCAGCCGCAGCTTCACGACAAAAATCGACGACGGCGGCGAGGTCTCGCCCGTGCTGCACAACACCGTTCGGGTGGGTGATGTCCTGGAGATCTCCAACCCCTATGGCGAGATTACGCTCAAGGAGGGCAACGGTCCCGTGGTCCTCGCCTCGGCGGGCATCGGCTGCACCCCCACGGCTTCCATCCTGCGCTCGCTCGCCGATTCCGGCTCCGACCGCCAAGTGCTGGTCTTGCACGCGGAGAGCAATCTGGACAGTTGGGCGTTGCGCCCCCAGATGACGGACGACGTCGAGCGCTTGGATGGTGCGGAACTCCAGCTCTGGCTGGAGGAACCGCAGGCCGGGTCCAAAGCGGGCTTCATGTCACTGCGCGAAGTGGACCTTCCAGCCGATGCCTCGCTGTACCTGTGCGGACCGCTGCCGTTCATGAAGCACATCCGCAACGAAGCCATCAACGCCGGAATCCCCGCCATAAGGATTCACTACGAAGTCTTCGGACCGGATATCTGGCTCGCCAACTAGTCCCCGCCGCCGCCCTCGCCTCGCAAGTCCCCACGGCCAGGGAACCCTGGCGGCGTGGGCCCAAGCAGTTGTTGTCGTTTTGGACCCTCAAAACGACAACAACTGCGAGTCAGTTGGGCGGCCCAACCCCCAACAACGGCAGCATTACCTCGTCCACCACGTGCACCAAATAGTCGTCATCGATCGGCACTCCAGAGAAGATGAACCGCTGGCGCAGCAAGGCGGGGCCGGCCTCGATCCTTGTCTCCGTGGCCACGCTGGGATCGCATTCGCCGCGGGCCGCGGCCTGCTCAATGATGGCTCGCATGGTCTTAGCTACGTTGCCGCGGGCGTACTCCTGGACCTCAGCAGCCACCGCCGGATTCTGCAGCGCCTCCCCCAATAGCCCGCGCATTGCCTGCCCCACGGCCCCTTCGAGTTGTTGGGCCACGAGCCGCAGGATCGCCAGGGCGTCTTCGCGCAGGCTGCCGGTGTCCGGCGCGGACGCCGGGCCGGGCATGGCATCGTAGGCTGTCTCAAGCACCAGGGCCGCGCGTCCGGGCCACCGCCTATAGAGCGAAGCTTTACTCGCCCTTGCGCGCTCGGCCACACTGTCCATGGTCAACGCCGCGTAACCGGATTCGGCGATCTCTGCCAGGACCGCCTCGAAAATCGCACTGTTCAGGGCCGCCCCGCGCCGGCGCGGCAGCTTCCGGTGGTCCCGGTTCCCCGGCATCTCAAGGTCTCTCCGCCGAAGCGGCCGGCAGGACTACACCGAGGGTGCCGTCCACGAGCACTTGCTGCCCGTCAGCCAAGGCGCTGGTGCCCGAACCGGTGCCCATAACTGCCGGAATTCCGTATTCCCTCGCAACGATCGCCGCATGCGAGCCGAGTCCGCCGGCGTCCACCACAACCGCGGCGGCCCGTTGGAACAACGGTGTCCAGGCTGGATTGGTGTACGGGCACACGAGGACCTCTCCGCTGCGCAGCCGTCCGAACTCGGTCGGGCCACGGATCACACGGACCGGCCCGGTCGCTTGGCCGCGGCTCGCTGCCGTGCCGGAGAGGAGGACCCCTTCCACCTGGCGGCCTCGGCGGCTCTGGCGGCTCTGACGGCCTCCGCCGAAGAGCAAAGCCGGATCGAGCAGCGGGATGCCTTCGAGTTCCCGCCGCTTTGCCGCGCGAGCCAGTACCAGCGGCCGGAAACGGTCACGGAGTGAAGCCGGCAGCGCGCCGTCGTCGTTGTCTGTGATGGACTCCAGTTCCTCGAACCGCAGGTGATAGATCTCCTCGGGCTCATCGATGACGCCGGCCATCACCAGTCGGCGGCCGAGCTCCCGGTAGGCCCGGCGGATCGGCGGGATGGCTTTGGTGGCGTAGAAGTGGCTGTCCTCGCGGAACGCCATTCCGGCTTGGGCGGACTCGACGGCGGCGAGCACCCTCCGCCGCAGCGGTTCGAAGCGGAGAGCCGGATGGCGTTTCAATTCCGCAAGCGCAATCCCGCCCTGGTCAACTGTTTGGGGGCGCTCTCCGGACAAGGCCTTCACGAGACCAAGAACCACCTCGGGGGCATCAGACCACGTCGGCGAACTGCTGAGGACAACGCTTGTGGTTTCGCGGTGGCCGTACTCGAGCTCGAACGCCTTGAAGGCCTCGCGGAAAGCGCAATGTTCGGGCCCATTTTCCACCAACTCCAGGAGCTCACGGGGTCCTGAATCACGTAACGCGCGGGACAGCCCGGGATCGTCCGCTGCGATGGAAGCGAGCCGTTCAAGGGCCCGGTTCGCCTGGCTCGTCCGGGTTTCCGCCCCCGCGATCAGCGCAGGCGCAAGCTTGATCTTGCCCAGGAGCAGAAGCATGAAACGCATTTTCAGCACCGGCACCGGAATGCCGGGCAGGTAGGAGACCCTCAAGTCCGTGATGCCCTGCATCCCCGCGAAGCATTCCCCCGCAAATGCAACCACCGCACGCCACCGCAGCGGGCCGAGGTCCTTGCCGTTCAGCCTTTCAATGTTGTTGATAAACAGGGAGAAACGTGGATCCCGGGTCCAGGCGCCGGCTTTGAATCGCCTCGACCGGCGCAGCAAGGAAACCGGTGCGGCAAGCGTTCGGATGGTCGGGCGCGGCGCAGGCGGGATGAGCTGCACCACCACCCCGTCTTCCTCCAGCAGCAACTCCTCCACTGCGGGGAAGACCACACCTACGCTCCCGGCCATGCCGTGCAACATTGCGAGAATTCCCCGACTCATCCAGCCCGATACATCCAAGGGATAGGGCCGCTCCTGGAACATCTCGATGAAAAACGGACCCACCCGGCGTTGGACCGCGTTGAGGACGGGCGGTTGAGGCGGTAGCGCCGTCATCGGCCGCGCCTGCAGTACGTATAGCGTTCCGCCGGCCGCCGCCCACTCCATGTCCTGAGGCCGGCCGAAATGCTGCTGGGCTTTGTTTCCCAGCATGGCCAACTCCGCCAATTCGTCCGCGGCGAGCCCTGGTTTCGTGCTTTGCGTACCGGAGCTTTCTCGCGTGCCGCCACCCTCAGCCGCGCTGATCACTACCTCGCGGCCACCGGGCGTGAAACCCAGCACTTTCCCCGAGCCGTCCAGGACATAGTGCTCCGGCGTCACCCGCCCGGAGACCACGGCCTCCCCTAGCCCGGGGTTCGCGTCCACCACCATTTCGCGGCGCTCGCCCGTGACCGGGTTCGCCGTAAACAGCACGCCCGCCATGGCGGCCGGCACCATTTTTTGCACGACGACGGCGATGGCCACCTCGTGCGGATCAATTCCCTGCCGTCGGCGATAGGCCATGGCCCGGTCCGTCCACAACGATGCCCAGCAATTGGCGACCGCCTGGACAACACCGTGCCCGCCCAGCACGTTGAGATAGGTGTCCTGCTGACCGGCGAACGCGGCTCCCGGAAGATCCTCCGCCGTGGCGCTGGACCGGACCGCGACCGCCCCGCCGCCCAGCTTCGCATAGGCATCGAGGATCTCCTGCCGCAGCCGGCCGGGCATTTCCGCCTCGGCGAAGTGGGCGCGGAGTGCACCGCCGTCGGGAGCTTCATCAGGCCCGACGGACAGGAAACCGCTCAGTGCGGCACCCACGTTCGTTTCCGCCAGGAAGGACGAGTACGCGCCCGTGGTGATAATAAATCCCGGCGGCACTGGAAACCCTTGACGCACCAATTCCCCCAGCGCGGCACCTTTTCCACCGGCAATGGCGACATCCCCGACGCCGAAATCGGCCAAGGGGGCGGTAGCCTGCTGAGCCGTCTTGGGCCCGTCACGCGGTCCTGACGGCGGAGGGGACTCTTCTGTGTGCCGCTGGGAATCGTCCATGGCCCGGACCCCCGGAAATAGAGAACTGCTGGTTCTCTAAAAGCTACGCTCGCGCCAATCGCGGCACAATGCTCGGCGACGACAGCTCCAAGATGGGGGAAACGACGACGACGGTCCAGCACCGAGGTGCGGGACCGTCGTCGTCGTAAGCCGGCAGGTGGTCTAGGCCAGGCGGGCCTTCAGGCCTTCGAGCTCGGAGATCAGCTCGGCCGGCAGGGAACCCCCGAACTTTGCGTACCATTCCTCGATCGATGCCAGTTCGGTCTTCCACTCGGAGGCGTCGACGCGCACTGCGGCTTCCACCTCGGCGGGGGTCATGTCCAGGCCTTCGAGATCGATGGACTCGCCGGTCGGCACGAAGCCGATGGGAGTCTCGACGGCGTCGGCCTTGCCTTCAAGGCGCTCGATGGCCCACTTGAGGACGCGGGCGTTGTCGCCGAAGCCAGGCCACGCGAAGCCACCCTCGGCGGTGCGGCGGAACCAGTTGACCAGGAAGATCTTGGGCAGTCGCTCCGAGTTGGCCTTGGCCGACAGGTTGACCCAGTGGTTCAAGTAGTCGCCTGCGTCGTAGCCGATGAACGGCAGCATGGCCATGGGGTCGCGGCGGACGACGCCAACGGCACCGGCCGCAGCAGCCGTGGTCTCGGAGGACAACGTGGAACCCATGAAGATGCCGTTGGACCAGTCGCGGGCCTCGGTGACCAGCGGGATAGTGGTCTTGCGGCGGCCCCCGAAGAGGATTGCGGAGAGCTCCACGCCGTCGGGGCTGAAGTACTCCTCGGCCAGCATGTCGATTTGGTCGATCGGGGTGCAGAAGCGGGAGTTCGGGTGTGCAGCAGGCTTGTCGGACTCGGGAGTCCAGGAGTTGCCCTGCCAGTCGGTCAGGTGCGCGGGAGTTTCCTCCGTCATGCCCTCCCACCAGACGCCGCCGTCGTCGGTTATGGCGACGTTGGTGAAGATGCTGTTGCCCTTCGCAATGGCGCGCATGGCGTTGGGGTTGGTGCCCCAACCGGTGCCGGGAGCGACGCCGAACAGGCCGGCTTCGGGGTTGACGGCGCGGAGCTCGCCTTCCTTGCCGAAGCGCATCCAAGTGATGTCGTCGCCGAGGGTCTCGACCTTCCAGCCCTTGATGGTGGGGTCGAGCAGGGCGAGGTTGGTCTTGCCGCAAGCGGAGGGGAACGCAGCAGAGATGTAGTAGGTCTTCTGCTCAGGCGAAGTCAGTTTCAGGATGAGCATGTGTTCGGCCAGCCAGCCTTCGTCGCGGGCCATGACTGACGCGATGCGCAGGGCGTAGCACTTCTTGCCGAGGAGGGCGTTGCCGCCGTAACCCGAGCCGAAGGACCAAATGGAGCGCTCTTCCGGGAAATGCACGATCCATTTGTCCGGGTTGCAGGGCCATACGACGTCTGCCTGGCCGGCTTCCAACGGAGCGCCCAGGGAGTGCAACGCGGGGACGAAGAAAGCGTCGGTCTGCGTAATGCGCTCAAGGACGTCGGTGCCGATGCGCGCCATGATGCGCATCGAGGCAACAACGTAGGCCGAGTCGGTGATCTCGACCCCGAACTTCGGATCTTCGGCATCCAGGTGGCCCATGACGAACGGAATGACGTACATGGTGCGGCCGCGCATGGAGCCGGCGAACAGCCCGCGCAGCTTCAGCTTCATCTCGGCCGGAGCCATCCAGTTGTTGGTGAAGCCTGCGTCGTGCTCCTTCTCGGAGCAGATGAAGGTCTGCTCTTCGACACGGGCTACGTCCGCGGGATCAGAGAATGCAGCAAATGAATTGGGGAAGAGTTCTTGGTTCAGCCTCTTCAGGGTGCCGGCCGCGACAAGTTCGTCGGTCAGCTTCTTGTTTTCAGCTTCGCTGCCGTCAACCCAGTGGATGCGGTCCGGCTGTGTCAGCTCGGCTACTTCCTCCACCCAGGCCAACAGGCGTGCATGCGTAGTAGGTGCCTTCTCAAGCAACGGCAGTCGCGCCAGATCGCCCATCGTGGTTCCCTTCCTCGGGTTCAGTGGTGTGTCCTAAATGCTAGGGGGCGCGGAGTAGACCAATCTGGGTTCGGACATGGGATCTCTTGACCATTTCGGAGCAAAACCCCTAAAAATCAAGGATCCGCGTCACGGATACGCCAAATTTAGTGACTAAGGTCACATAGACCGGTCTAGTTAGGCAGATTACACCGCATCGATTTGGCACCAACAGGGATCTCGCGTAAAGTTTATTGAGGTTCGAGGGGGGGAACGAGTTTGAAACTCCCGAGAATCACCAAGATGCGCCCATAGCTCAGCTGGATAGAGCGTCTGTCTACGGAACAGAAGGCCGGGGGTTCGAATCCCTCTGGGCGCACAAAATAAAGACCCGCACCGGGCCCGGTGCGGGTCTTTTTTCGTTAAATTCCGGGCCCGGGTTTGGTTTGCCGCAGCGTCCTCCCTGGGCTGCTCCGCGTTGCCCGCGCCTTCCTGACCCTCTTTGCCGCGCCACGGCCACCAAATGACGCGACTCGCCGTGTCGTAAGCGCCTTCTCAAAGCAAAGAAGGTCAGGAAGGGCAGCCCTCCAGGAAACCAAAGGACTCCCCCGCACTACCCGGCCAGCAGACCCACGGCAGCGGCCTCGCGGCAAGCCGACGATACCCTCGTCTCCGGGGCAGGCCGCCAGCGAGAGACGCGCACAAAGCCAAGGGCCGCCGTCGTACTTCATGAAAAAGTACGACGGCGGCCCTTGAGCTTGGGTGCCAGGCCTTAGACTGCGACGGCCTCGCTGATTCGGCGGCGGATTCCGTCGAAGTGACGGTTGAGGAGTTCGGAAGCCGCGGTTTTGTCCCCGGTTGCGACGGCGGTGTAGATGCTTCGGTGCATGGCCGCGGTGGCCACAAGATCTTCGTTGGCCGAGCCGATTTCCACGTGGATCTTCCGATAGACCTTCCAGAAAACGCCCATGAGGTTGATGAGGAGCTCGTTGTTCAGCGGCTCGAACAGCCGGCGGTGGAACTCGGCGTCGGCGGCTACGAAGTTCTCGCCAGCATGTGCGAGCTCCTCCATCTGTTTGACGGCTTCTTCGATCAAGGCGAGCTGTTCGGCGGTCATCACGTCCATGGAAGAGCCGATCAGTCCCGATTCGAGGGCCTGGCGTACGTCCACGAGTTGCAGCGCCTCGAGCCCCTGGTGGCGCAGCGATAAGCGGCCCCGGAACGTCAGGCCGTCGGCGAGCGCCTCAAAGTTGCTGGGGGCGACGAACATGCCAAAGCCGTGGCGGATCTCGATGACACCCAGGGCCTGCAGCACTTTCAGGGATTCGCGCAGGGTGTTGCGCCCTACCCCCAGAGCCACGGAGAGTTCATTTTCCGTGGGCAAAGGATCGCCCGCCTCGAGCTCGCGCTCGAGGATCAACTCCATAATGTCCGACTGGAGGGCCCTGAGCCGGGCCTGTGCGCTGAACCGCGCCTGCGGAACGACACCGGAAGTGGTCATGGCTCTCCTTGCAAAAGTACTCATCCTCGGCCGGACCCTATCAGGACCGGGGACAAGGAATCAGTGCAGTGTTAATGTTGAGGTGAGCCTAGCGCCCACCGTGGATATAGTGCTTCGCAACATACAATATCGGATGTCCCATCTCCTTGATAGATGTTCGCCTTTATTTTTGACCGAGCCCCAGGCTGAACCTCGCGAGGTGAACCCCTGCGCAGCGCCCGTCGGGAGCACCCGCCGGGAGTGTCGCGGCCGCTCCTCGGGTCGCTAGTGATCCAGATCTCGCTTGACGACTTCATGTGACCACCCTTACAGTTTCTTTACGAGCATCGGATGTCCTACATCCGATAACCAGAAAACTTGAATGGTGAGGCATCTTATGAGCAACACGATTAACAACCTGCCGCTGGTCAGCGACGCCAGCCGACGCAACTTCCTCAAGCTGACCGGGGCGATTGGAGCCGCGGCAGCGTTCACCGCCAGCCTGTCCGCATGTGGCGGTCCTGCCTCCACCACCACGGGCGCAGCAAACAACACTGCGACCGTCAACAAGGACCTCACCATCGAGGCAGGCATCTCCTATGCCTTGTCCACGGGTTTCGACCCGATGACGTCCTCCGGCGCCACGCCGCAGGCCGCCAACCTGCACGTCTTCGAAGGCCTCGTGGAACTCCACCCCGCCACCCGCGAGCCCTACAACGCGCTGGCGGCGAGCGACCCCAAGAAGGTCAACGACACCACATACCAGGTGACCATCCGCGATGGTGCCAAGTTCCACAACGGCACCCCTGTCACCACCGACGATGTTGTCTACTCCTTCACCCGCGTGATGGACCCGGCCAACAAGTCCTTGTTCTCCCAGTTCATCCCATTCATCAAGGACGTCACGGCCCTCGATGCCAAGACGGTCGAGTTCTCGCTGAAATACCCCTTCCCGGGCTTCGGACCGCGAATCTCCGTGGTGAAGATAGTTCCGAAGGCGCTGGCCTCCGCCGATCAGAAGGGATTCGACGCCAAGCCCGTCGGCTCCGGCCCCTACAAGCTGATCTCGGCAGTCAAGGACGACAAGATCGTATTCGAAGCATTCGCCGACTACAACGGCCCCAAGCCGGCACTCGCCAAGGGCATGACGTGGCTGCTGCTCTCGGACGCGGCAGCCCGTGTCACGGCAGTGCAGTCGGGCCGCGTCCAGGCAATCGAAGACGTCCCGTACCTGGACATGGACGGGCTCAAGTCCAAGAGCCGGGTTGAGTCCGTGCAGTCCTTCGGCATGCTGTTCCTGATGTTCAACTGCGCCAAGGCCCCGTTCGACAACAAGCTGGTGCGCCAGGCACTCCACTACGGACTGGACAAGGACGCCATCATCAAGAAGGCCTTGTTCGGCAATGCCAAGGCTGCGTCGTCGTACTTCCAGGAGGGCCACCCGGACTACGTCAAAGCCAAGAACGTCTACTCCTACGATCCCCAGAAGGCCGCGGACCTCCTCAAGCAGGCCGGCGTGAGCAACCTCGAATTCGAGCTGCTCACCACGGATACCGCTTGGGTCAAGGACGTTGCCCCGCTGATGCTGGAATCCTGGAACAAGATCCCCGGCGTCAAGGTGACCGCAAAGAACCTCCAGTCCGGCGCCTTGTACTCAGACAGGGTTGGCAAGGCCGACTTCTCCGTGGTCGCGGCCCCGGGCGACCCCTCCGTCTTCGGCAACGACGCAGACCTGCTCTTGAGCTGGTTCTACTCCGGCGCCACCTGGATGGCCAAGCGCGCCTACTGGACCACCCCGGAAAGCGCCACTCTCCAGGGTCTGATGGACAAGGGCTCGCAGGCCGCAGCCGCCGATGCGAAGAAGATCACCGGCCAAATCGTGGATCTCGTCTCCGATGAAGTCCCGCTGTACCCGCTGTTCCACCGCCAGCTCCCCAGCGCTTGGGACGAAAAGAAGCTCTCAGGCTTCAAGCCGCTGCCCACCACGGGACTGTCCTTCATCGGCGTCGGCCGCACCTCCTAGTCACACCCAACCCAACTAATCCCCACTTGTTGTCGTTAGACGACTCGAAACGACACCCACTGCGTGGGCCCACGCCGCCAGGGTTCCCTGGCCGAGCTTGCGAGGCGAGGGTGGCGGTGGGGATTAGTTGGGTCCCCGCACCAAAGCAACCGGAGAACAAATTGGTCATGATATTGCGTCTGCTTGGACGCAGGCTCGCGGCATTGCCCTTGATGATCCTGGGCATCACGCTGCTGGTCTTCCTCGTCCTTCAAGCAGCACCAGGCGACCAGGCCAGCACGGCCCTCGGCGAAGGCGCCAGCGAGGCAGCCAAACAGCAGTACCGCCAGGACAACGGCCTGAACGATCCACTGTTCGTCCAATACTTCCGCTTCCTGGGCAGGCTCGTGCAGCTCGATCTCGGCGTGACCACCCCGCCGTCCAAATCGGTGGCAAGCATGATCGCCTCGGCCTTCCCGCTGACCCTCCAGCTGACGTTCCTCGGCGTGATCATCGCCGTCGTACTGTCCTTGGTTTTCGGCATCATCGGCGCCCTTTACCGCGACAAGTGGCAGGACCAGCTGATCCGGATCTTCTCCATCGCGGCCATCGCCACCCCGTCCTTCTGGCTTGGCATCCTGCTCATCCAGTGGTTGGCGCTCGGTGACAACCCGCTGTTTCCCTCGGGTGGAATCGCGACACCGGAGTCCGGCTTCGGCGGCTGGCTCAACTCGATGGCGCTCCCGGCCCTCGCGCTCGGCATTCCGGTCTCCGCTTCCCTTATCCGCGTGGTCCGCACGTCCATGGTGGAGGAACTGGATCGTGACTACGTCCGCACAGCCATCGGCAACGGAGTCCCCTACCGCGAGGTGGTTTCCCGGAACGTCCTGCGCAACGCGCTCGTGACTCCGGTGACCGTGCTGGGACTCAGGATCGGCTACCTCCTGGGCGGCGCCGTCGTGATTGAAATGATCTTCGCCCTTCCGGGCATGGGCCAGCTGATCCTCAACGGCATCACCAACCTGGACGTCAACCTGGTCCAGGGCGTGGTCCTCACCATCTCGGTCACCTTCGTTCTGGTGAACATCGTGGTGGACCTCCTGTACCTGCTCATCAACCCCCGAATCAGGACGGTATAGCCATGCGCAGCAGACTTGCTGAACGGCTCAGCGCCCCGGGCGTCCGCTTCAAGTCCCTCCCCTGGGGATCGCGTTTTGCCCTCTTGTTCCTCGTGGTCATCGCCCTGGCGGCGATCTTCGCTCCGGTCATCGCGCCCCACGATCCCCTGCAAACGTTCATTCCGGCGCAAGCTCCGGACGGCGACCACTTCTTCGGCACCGACCGCCTCGGCCGCGACGTCTTCTCCCGGCTCCTTTACGGCTCACAGTCTTCGCTCATGATCGGCCTCGGCGCAGTGGCCCTTGCGATCGTCGTCGGCGCTGTGCTTGGCTCGCTCGCCGCGACGTCCGGCAAGGCCCTCAGCGAGATCATCATGCGCCTCATGGACATCCTGATGGCGTTCCCGGGCATCGCCCTCGCGGCGGTACTCCTGGCCGCGTTCGGCAACTCGGTGCCCACCATCATCGTCGCGATCGCGATCATCTACACCCCGCAGCTCGCCCGCGTGGTCCGCGCCAACGTGCTCTCCCAATACGGTGAGGACTACGTCCGCGCCGAGCGGGTGATGGGTGCAAACCGCCCCTACATCCTGCTCAAGCACATTGTCCGCAACACCGCCGCCCCGGTGCTGGTTTTCGCGACGGTCATGGTGGCCGACGCCATCATCCTCGAAGCCTCGCTGTCCTTCCTCGGCGCCGGTGTCCAGGATCCTGCGCCCTCGTGGGGCAACGTGATCTCCTACGGCCGCAACCTGGTCCTCTCGGGCGGCTGGTGGGCAACCACCTTCGCCGGCCTCACCATCCTGCTCACCGTGCTTGCGCTGAACATCCTCGCCGAGGGCCTCACAGACGCCATGGTGAACCCGAAGCTGCTTAAGGCTCCCGTGGTGAAGGACGACGACGGTGCTGCCGCAGCTTTTGCGGGCGCGGCGGTGGCCGGTGCCGCCATCGATACCGAGATCGCGACGTCGGTGGCCCAGCCTTCCGTCGTCGAACAGCACGAGCTCGACGGCGTACGGCCCGCCAACGGCGATCCGCTCTCAGAAGAGGACTACGCAGCGTCGGCCCTGAACGATACTCGTGTCCTGAACAATCCGAAACTCGCAGCAGAGAATCCCCACGCCCTACTCGACAAGGAACTCGAGCTCCTCGCGTCGATTGAGGCCAAGCGCACGGACCGGCTCACCCAGGTCCCCGCCGACGCCAGGAACGTCCTGGAGGTCAAAAACCTGTCCATCCGCTTTCCGGGCCGCTTCGGCGAGACCGCGATCGTGGACAACGTCTCCTTCACTGTCCGCGAAGGGGAAACGATGGGTCTGGTGGGCGAATCCGGTTGCGGCAAGTCCATCACGTCGCTCGCGATCATGGGTTTGCTGCCGAAGACCGCCGAAATCACCGGTTCCATCACCTTCGATGGCAAGGAGCTCCTGGATTCCAGCTCGAAGCACAGCAACGCCAAGGCCTACCAAGGCCTGCGCGGCGAACAGATCGCCATGGTCTACCAGGATGCGTTGAGCTCGCTCAACCCGTCCATGAAGATCAAGGAGCAAATGACCCAGCTGACCAAGCGGGGCGGCCGCAAGACCCCCGCCGAGTTGCTGGAAATGGTGAAGCTCGATCCCGTCCGCACGCTTGCAAGCTACCCGCACGAGCTCTCCGGCGGCCAGCGCCAACGCGTACTGATCGCCATGGCACTCTCCCGCTCGCCGAAGATCGTAGTGGCAGACGAACCCACCACCGCCCTGGACGTCACCGTCCAGAAGCAGGTAGTGGAACTGCTCAACGAACTGCGCGAGCAGCTCGGCTTCGCCATGGTCTTCGTCAGCCACGACCTCGCCCTCGTTGCATCCCTCGCGCACCGGATTACGGTCATGTACGCCGGCCAGGTGGTGGAATCCGCGCAGGCTTCGGAGCTCCTGCAGAACCCGCGGCACGAATACACACGCGGCCTGTTGGGCGCAGTCCTTTCGATCGAAGCCGACGCCGTCCGCCTCCACCAGATCCCCGGCACCGTTCCGTCGCCGCGCGATTTCGCTCCCGGCGACCGCTTTGCGGCACGTTCGTTGAGGCCCGACGCCGACCCCAACCAGCAATTGGTCCTCGCCGTTGTTGAATCCGCAGGCGGCGGAGCAGACCGCGATCACTACTGGGCCAGCCACCTCAAGGAGGACGCAAAATGAGCGTTTCAACCGGCAAGCCGGTCATCGAACTCAAAAACGTCAAAGTCCACCACCGGGCCCGCACCGGCGGCCTCTTCCGGCCCAACATCGTCAAAGCCGTCAACGGCGTGGACTTCAGCATCAGCCGCGGCGAAACCGTCGGCATCGTCGGTGAGTCCGGCTGCGGCAAGTCCACGCTCGCTTCAGTGCTCGTGGGACTCCAGACCCCGACGTCGGGGCAGGTGCTCTTCCACGGCAAGCCGGCCATCAAACGCAACGCCCGGATGCGCAAGGAATTCGGACGCGCCGTATCCGTGGTCTTCCAGGACCCGGCCACAGCCCTCAATCCGCGCATGACCATCCAGGACATCCTCACCGATCCCCTGCAGGTTCACGGCATCGGCAACGCTGCGTCCCGCTCGGCCAAGGTCAAGGAACTGCTGGCCCTCGTTGGCTTGCCGCAATCGGCAGCCGAGGTCACGCCGTCGCAGGTTTCCGGCGGCCAGCGCCAGCGCGTGGCCATCGCCCGCGCCCTCGCCCTGGACCCGGACATCATCGTGGCGGACGAGCCGACGTCGGCCCTCGACGTTTCGGTCCGCGCCCAAGTCCTGAACCTGCTGTCCGACCTGAAAACCCAGCTGAACCTCGGCATGGTGTTCATTTCGCATGACATCCAGACCGTCCGCTACGTCTCCGACCGCATCTGCGTCATGTACTTCGGACAGATCGTCGAGGAAGGCCCGGCCGCCCAGGTCTTCGACAACCCGAGCAACGACTACACCAAGAAGCTGCTCGGCGCCGCGCCCAGCCTGCTCCACACCTAAGTTTTTCCCATCCAGATCCAAGTAACGGAGATTTCTGTGTCTACTCAGTTCCAGGGCGTCATTCCCCCGGTCATCACCCCCCGCCACGCAGACGGCCGCGTTGACACCGCGTCCCTGAAGAACGTCACCAAGCACCTGCTCGACGGCGGCGTGTCCGGCCTCTTCGTGTTGGGCTCCTCGGGCGAGGTCCCTTACATGACCAACGAAGAGCGCGAACTCGTCGTCTCCACGATCGCCGATGCGAACGCCGGCGCCGTGCCCCTGATCGTGGGCGCCAACGAACAAACCACCAACCGCGTCATCGAAGAAGCACGCAAGGTCGTGGACCTCGGCGCCGACGCAATCGTGGTCACTTCCATGTACTACGCCATCGGCAACGCCCAGGAGACCGAAACCCACTTCCGCAGCATCCACGCTGCCGTGGACAAGCCGATCTTCGCCTACGACGTCCCCGTCCGCACCCACTTCAAGCTGCCCACCGACCTCCTGGTCCGCCTGGGCCGCGACGGCGTCATCGCGGGCGTCAAGGACTCCTCCGGCGACGACGTCTCCTTCCGCCAACTCGTCCTCGCAGCCAAGGACATCCCCAACTTCGACATCTTCACGGGCCACGAGATTGTCGTGGACGGAGCACTCCTCGCCGGCGCCCAAGGCGTAGTCCCCGGCCTCGGCAACGTCGACCCCGCCGGTTACCGCCGCCTGTTCGACGCCACCCAAGACGGAGACTGGACCGCAGCCGCCGCCGAACAAGACCGCCTGGCCGACCTCTTCGACATCGTCTACACCCCCAACGGCCGAGTCTCCGGCGGCGCAGCAGGACTAGGTGCCTTCAAGACGGCCCTCCAGATCATGGGCATCATCGAGTCCAACACCATGAGCGCCCCCATGCTCTCCCTGAACGCCGAAGAAGCCTCCGCGATCCGCACGATCCTCGAGCGCAACGGCCTCGTCTAGGGGGGCGGCGCCGGCTCGCCACCTGAGTGGGGTTGCCGCCCGTTGGGCTCACCTTTCGCGCGTTGCCGTCGCTCACCCCGCGCTTGTTGCCGTTGCTGGGGCGTGCCGCAGGGCCAGTTTTGCCGTCCCTTAGACACCTCCCGACGCATCGCTACAGTCGCTGAGCGACTTCCGCAATGCTCTGGTCGGCGATGCGGGACTACACAAAACCGTCCCTCCGCCACTCGGGCGAATGCGGAACCATTGTGACGGGGCCGGGATCCGCACGGTGCCGCCGCGTCACTGGGAACGTCAGCATTCGTCGGCGCGTCAGGTGGATATCAGCGCAAAGCGCGGGCGCATTGTTTCGTGTAGGCGCGCATCGCTGACCAGAGTCGTCTGAAGGTCGCCCAGCGACCGGAAGACGACGTCGGGAGGAAGAGAAGCCCCAGGGGCCCGAGCCGAGCTTGCGAGGCTTGGGGAGGGGCTGAACGCTAAGCGCCGGCGAAATGATGGGTCCGCGCTGTCTCAGCCACAGCTAACCTGACCATAGACAAACCGCAGCCTGGCACCGTCGCAACTACAACTGACCTGACCAGACGCAATCGCAACCGCACCCACAACCCAGCAATCGAACGATCCGGAGGACAAAGCATGATGTACGTGGTCGGGGTTGATCTTGGTGGGACGAAGACTGCCGCGGGGGTTGTGGGGGCCGATGGGGAGGTGTTGTTTTCGGAGCAGATACCTACGCTGAATCGGAGTGGGGGCGACGCTATTCTGAGGGCGACTGCGGCGCTCGTGGGGCGGCTCATGCGGCGGGCCGCGGCGGAGGGAATCGACGTCGGGCGTGTTGGCGTGGGTTCGGCCGGGGTCATCGATGCCGTGAATGGTGAGGTTGTTTCGGCGACCGATGCGATTCTGGGGTGGGCCGGGACAAGGTTGACGGCCGGGCTGGCGCAACTCCTTGGCTTGCCGCGGGGGTCGGTCAGTGCAGTCAATGATGTGCATGCGCATGCTTTGGGTGAGGTGTGGCGTGGGGCGGCTGCGGGGTCTTCGAGTTCGTTGATGGTGGCTTTCGGGACGGGTGTGGGCGGCAGCTTTGTGCTGGACGGCTCTCCTGTTTTGGGACACCACTATGTGGGTGGGCACGTGGGGCATTTTGCTTCGCCGTACGCCTATCACGAGGGCAAAGCCCTCCCATGCGTGTGCGGCGGCTCGGGCCACGTCGAGGCGATCGCCTCGGGGCCGGCCATCCATGAGTCGTTCATCCGTTTCGGCGGTTCCTCCGAGGTCGCGGACACGCATGCCGTGTTTGCCGTGGCCCGCTACGGCGATAGTGCCGCCGCGGCTGACAGTGCTGCCGCCATCAAAGCCATCGGGGCCGGCGCGGGTGCTGCCGGGCAGGCGATCGGCGGGCTCGTCAACATCCTCGACCCGGAGACGGTAGTGGTTTCCGGCGGTCTCGCAGATGCGGGAGATTTCTGGTGGAAACCCATGGAACGCGCCCTGCGCAAAGAGCTCATGGCCCCGCTTGCTGACATCCCCGTGCTTCGCGCGGCGCTAGGCAATACCGCGGCCATTGTGGGCGCAGCCAAACTCGTCCTGAACTGACATCCGAACACCCGAACACCCGAACACCCTCGCAAGGAGACCCCATGATCCTGACCCCCGACGGCCTCGAAGCCCTCCGCTCCCAGTTGATCGTCTCCTGCCAGGCCTACCCGGGCGAACCCATGCGCGATCCCCGGACTACCGGCCAAGTGGCCGCGTCGGCGGTTATCGGTGGTGCCGCCGCGGTCCGGGTCCAGGGCCTCGCGGATGTCCAGTTCACCCGCACAGCTGTGGAGGTTCCGGTGATCGGGCTCTGGAAGGACGGACACGACGGCGTTTTCATCACCCCCACGCTCCGGCACGCCCTCGCCGTCGCGAACGCCGGGGCCCACGTCGTGGCTATCGACGGCACCCGACGCCCGCGTCCCGATGGCCTGACCCTCACGCAAACCGTTGATGGAATCCACGCTGAATCGCATGCCCTGGTCATGGCTGACTGCGGTTCCTACGCTGATGCGGTGGCCGCCGTCGAAGCCGGTGCTGACCTGATCGGCACCACGCTGGCCGGGTACACCGGGGAACGTACCAAGACGGACGGCCCCGATCTTGAGCTTCTCGCGGAGATCGCCGGCGCCGGACTAGGCAAGCCGCTCATCGCCGAGGGCCGCATCCACACCCCCGCACAAGCCCGCCAGGCCCTCGACGCCGGGGCGTTCGCCGTCGTCGTCGGCACCGCCATCACTCATCCGGCCAGCATCACGGGCTGGTTCAAGGGCGCATTGGAGTCCTGATCAAGCAGAATCCGTCGCCGGGTCCCTGATCCCAGCGTGCCTCCGGGCGTAGGCTTCTCCCATGGCTGAGGAGAATATCCGGGAATTCGATGTCATCGTGATCGGCGCCGGGGCCGTGGGTGAAAACGTTGCAGACCGGGTGGTCCGGGGCGGTCTTACCGCGGCCATCGTGGAGGCCGAGCTCGTCGGAGGGGAATGCTCCTACTGGGCCTGCATACCGTCCAAAGCTCTCCTTCGGCCGGGAACCGCCCTGCACACAGCACAATCAGTGCCCGGAGCGTCGGACTCGGTCACGAAGGTCCTGGATCCCGCGCCGGTCCTGAAGTACCGCGACTACTTCACCAACAAGTGGCAGGACGACGGCGCGGTCCAGTGGCTCGTGGACACGGGCATCGAACTCATCCGGGGCCGGGCGCGCATCACTGGCCCCCGCGAAGTCCAAGTAGACGGGAAGGACGGCAACAGCTACTCGCTCAAAGCCCACCATGCTGTCGTTGTCGCAACCGGATCCACACCGCTCATCCCGAAAATCGACGGCTTGCGCAACGTCCCCTACTGGACAACCCGCAGGGCCACCTCGGTGCGTCAAATCCCCAAACGGTTCATCGTGCTGGGCGGCGGAGTCGCCAGTGTCGAACTTGCCCAGGCGTTCGCCCGCCTGGGCTCGACCGTCACAATAGTTGCCCGAGGCAGGCTGCTCAGTACTTTTCCCGAGGAAGCCGCCGAGCTGGTTGCTGCGGGACTTAGGGCCGACGGCGTCGATCTCCGTCTCGGGACAGACACGACGCGGGTCGAACATAACGCGGACCATACCTTCAGCGTCACCCTGGGCGACGGGACAGTCTTGAACTCCGACCAGTTGCTGGTGGCGACTGGTCGGCGGCCCTCCCTGGACAATTTGGGACTCGAAAACGTAGGGCTCGACGCCGAGGAGGGCAAGCCTTTGCGCCTCACTACGGACTCGAGCGGCTTGGTTGAGGGTGCCGCGAGCGACGGCACCAGCGGACTGTGGCTTTACGCGGCCGGCGATGCAGCGGGATCGGTATTCCTCACGCATCAAGGCAAGTACGAGGCCAGGGCAACCGGCGACGCCATCGTTGCCCGCGCCAAGGGAACCCTCCACGGCACCCCGAAGCCCTGGAGTTCCCTCGCAAAGACGGCCGACGAATACGCGATCCCCAGCGTGGTCTTCACGGATCCGGAAGTGGCATCCGTGGGCCCGAGCCTCAAGCAGGCGTTGCAGAAGGGCATCAACGCAAGCACGGTGGAACTCCCCATCAACGTGTCCGGCTCCCAGCTGCATTCGGAAAATTACCAAGGCTGGGCACAACTGGTGGTGGACGAGGATCGCAAGGTGCTGGTGGGCGCGACGTTCGCCGGGCCCGGGGTGGCCGAGCTTTTGCATGGCGCAACCATCGCGATTGTGGGCGAAGTCCCGTTGGACCGGCTGTGGCACGCGGTGCCATCGTTCCCGACTATCAGCGAGGTGTGGCTGCGCCTGCTGGAGAAGTACGGGCTGTAACCCCCAGCGGTTGTTGTGTCGACCAGCGGGTGCGTCGCGACGATCCGTTGTGGCGTCGAGGACGCGGGAGGACAATGGCCGCATGGCCAAGAACCTCGACATTGACGGACACCCAACCTGGGTGGAAGACCTGGGCGGTCCCGGCGAACCACTCCTGCTGCTGCACGGCGGCTTGAGCAACAGTGACGATTTGCTCAGGAGCATTGGACCAGGTTTGTCGGAGCGATTCCGCGTGGTCGCGTTCGACCGTCGTGGCCATGGCTACACCGCGGACACAGATGCCGAGTTCCACTACGCGGACATGGCCACCGAGACGGTCCGGGTGCTCGAGGACGTCATTGGCGGCCCTGCCCACCTGGTGGGGTGGAGTGACGGCGGGATCGTTGCCCTCCTTGTCGCGCTCCGGCGGCCTGAACTCGTGCAAAAACTTGTAGTCATTGGTACCAACTACCATTACAACGGCACGGTGCCCTTCGACTTGGACCCCCAATCGCCAATTGCGCAGGAACTCGGCAAGGCCTACGTCGAGCGGTCTCCAGACGGGCCCGAGCACCTGGATGTCGTCTTTGGCAAGAGTGTCGCGATGTTCACCACGGAGCCGACACTCACCGCCACCGACATCGCGGACATTACCCAACCGGTGCTCGTCATCGTCGGTGACGACGACGTGGTCACCTTGCCCCACACTCTCTCGTTGTACGAAGCCCTCCCCCAAGGCCAACTGGCGGTCGTCCCGGGAGCATCCCACGGGCTTCCACTGGAACAGCCGGAAGCCGTCGCCGGGCTGATAACCAATTTCCTGGCCACGGCAGAGCCGCCCCGCACGTTCATGCCAATACGCCGCGCAAGTCATCCCAGCGGCTAGCTTTCTCGGGGCCAAGACGTCTATTTGAACTGACTGGTCAGTTCAGTTACGATTGGAGCAGATAACAGATTCTGCGAAAGGTCCAATTGTGCTGTCTGCACAGCAACTCCAGATCGACGGCCGCCGGGACGATCTCCTGCCTCCCACTTCCCTCGAAGCCAGGCGCGGGCAACTCCTCCTGGTCAGCGGCGACGGTCAGGACCAGCGCACGGCATTGGCACTTGCGCTGAGCGGCCGGATGAAACCCAGCAAAGGCCTCCTGAGCTGGGACAACTCGGCGAAGACAAAAAAGGTCCGGGCAGCGAGCGCCCTGATTGATGCTCCCGGCGTCAACGAGCCGGAGCAGCATTTGAGCGTCCGCGACCTCGTCACCGAAGACCTCTCCCTTATCCCCCGCCGCTACCGTGGCGCCCTCCTCAGCAAGCCGTGGCTCAAGGTCAACCGCTTCGAGGACATCGCCGGGCTGTGGATTGAGCAACTCCCTGCGGACCGACGCCTCGAGCTGCTGACCGCCCTGGCCCTCGCGGACCCTGCCCTCGACCTCCTGGTGCTCGACTCCCCGGACCGCCACAGCGCAAACACCGCGGACTGGCTCCCCCGCCTTGAGCAGTTGGCGTACGACGCCGGGCGGCCGCTCGCCGTCGTCGCCGCCGTTTCTGCCCTCCCGGACAACTGGGCCGGCCCGGCCGCGGTGATCGGCAACTCGGTCACGCACACTGCACCGGCCGAACCCGCCGAACCCCTCGAAAACGCGCAAGAAGATCCCGAAGAAGTACTCGAAACCCTGCAAAGGACCGCAAAGTGACTGTTCTGCGGCTGGCCCGCTCCGAACTCAAGCGCATGACCGGCGGGCTCCTGCCTAAGCTGACCATCCTCGCCCTGACCATGGTGCCGCTGCTCTACGGAGCCGTGTACCTTTACGCGAACTGGGACCCTTACGGCAACCTCAACCAGATCGACGCCGCCCTGGTGGTAGAGGACGCGGGAGCCCAGCCGGCCAACGGTCCCGAACTGCAGGCAGGACAGAAGGTTGCCGACAGCCTCGTGGAGAGCCACGTCTTCAACTGGCAGCGGGTGACCACCACGGCAGAGGCCGACGCCGGTGTTGAATCCGGCAAGTACGCCTTCGCCCTGAAGATTCCGAAGGACTTTTCGGCCAACCTGGTCTCGCCGGGCAGCTTCGACGCCGCCAACCAGGCGATGCTCAACGTCACCACCAACGACGCGAACAACTATCTCCTCAGCACCATCGTGGACAAACTCACCACCGCGGTGCACTCCACCGTGGCCAAGGAAGTGGGCGAGGAAACCGCCAACCAACTCCTCACGGGCTTCGGCACCATCCACGCCTCCATCATCAAGGCGTCCGACGGCGCCTCCCAGCTCGCCGATGGCGTCGGCAAGCTCAGCGACGGCGCGGCCACCCTGCACGACGGCACCAGCAAGCTCAGCAGCGGCGCGTCCGAGCTGCTGGCGGGCCAAAATAAGCTGCGCGACGGCGCCAATCAGCTGAACGACGGCGCCGGACAGCTCAGCGCAGGGCTCACCGAACTGAAGAACAAGACCGCGTCCCTACCGGCCGACTCTCAAAAGCTCGCCGACGGCGCCGCCCAAGTAGCCGCCGGAAACGCGCAGTTGAACGCGAGAGTCCAGGACGTCGTCGGGCAGCTTTCAGCGTTCGACGCCGGAGCGCGGGACCGCGTTGTGGCCTCCAACACGCGGCTCGTGTCCGCCGGGGTCATCACGCAGGACCAGGCGAATAAAATCCTGGCCGACTTTGACACCGCCGCGGCTTCCGGCCCGGTCACCGACGCCAAAGCCAAGATCTCGGCGGATGCCGCCCAGATCCAGCAGCTTTCCGACGGATCGGCCGCGGTCAGTGCGGGCGCCGCCAAACTTGCCGGTGCCACGCCGGCACTGACGGGCGCCATCGGCCAGGCCTCGGCAGGCGCGGACCAGCTCAGCTCCGGCGCCGCGACGCTGGCCGCGGGTGAACAGTCCGCCGTCAACGGCACGGCGGCCCTCGCCGACGGTGCGGCAAAGCTCGACGACGGCGCGGCGCAGCTTGCCAGCGGTGCCGCGACGGCCGCGGACGGATCCCGCACCTTGGCGAGCGAGTTGGCGAAGGGCGCAGGCAAGGTCCCGAACCCGAACGACGCCCAAAAGAGCGAGGTATCCAAGGTGATCGCGGATCCTGTGGCGGTCAACAACGTTTCGCAGGCCAAGGCAGGATCCTACGGTGCGGGCCTGGCCCCGTTCTTCCTGACGCTGTCCCTTTGGATCGGTGTGTTCATGCTGGTCCAGGCGATGCGTCCCATCACGCAGCGGGCCTTGGCCTCGAACGCTCCGTCGTGGAAAATCGCCGTCGGCGGCTGGCTGCCGTTCTTCGTGGTGTCCGTGCTGCAGGCCAGCATCCTCACCCTCGTGGTGGACCTGGGGCTGGGCCTCAATGCGGCCCACCCGGTATGGATGTGGTTGTTCATGCTGGCTGCTGTCATGGCGTTCACGGCCCTCATCCAGGGCATCGTGGCTTTGCTGGGGACTCCCGGAAAGTTCGTGGTGTTGATCCTGCTGGTCCTGCAATTGGTGTCTTCCGGCGGAACGTTCCCGTGGCAAACCACCCCCATGCCGCTGCACGTGGTACACGAGATCATGCCAATGGGCTACGTGGTGACCGGCATGCGGCACCTGATCTACGGCGGCGACTTGTCCATGATCTGGCCGATTGTCCTGGGCCTGCTTGGCTACACTGTGCTGGGAGCCGCGCTTTCCACGATTGCCGTCCGTAAGCACAAGTTCTGGACCCTCAAGACCCTGAAGCCGGAGATCGCGGTATGAGCATGCAAGAGCCGGACGTCCCCGAACTCCCGGAAACTCCGGAGAAGAAGCTCCGCCCGGCCCGCACCAACGCGACCAAGCAGCGCCTTTTCGACGCGTCGATGGAGCTGATCGGCGAGCGCGGCGCAGCGGGCGTCACGGTGGACGAGATCGCGGCCGCAGCCGGAGTGTCCAAGGGAACGGTCTACTACAATTTCGGCAGCAAGTCCGATCTGATCGCCCAGTTGCTGCGCCACGGCGTTGACATCATGCTCGGGCGGCTCCAGACCATCGAAGGCTTGCACGCCGATCCGCTCGAGGCCATGGAAGCCATGCTCGGCCAGGCCATGGACTTCATGGACGACTACCCGTCCTTCGCGCGGCTCTGGATCAGCGAAAACTGGCGGACGCCGAGCGAATGGGGCAAGCTCTTCGTCGAACTCCGCAGCGAGTTGCTGGCCGTGATTGGCTCAGCCATCGAAAAGGTCGCCACCACGTACACCGTGGATACGGGTATTGCCCGGGGCAGCCTCGAGGCGGCGATGTTCGGAGCGATCTTCGTGGTGGGCCTTGACCGGCAGACGTACAACCCCGAGCGCACGCGCGAGCAGAGCATAGCGGCAATCATGACCATCATGCGCGGCTACGTACTGCGGTAACGGTATGGCAACTGCGGCGCCTTGGGGCGTGGCGCTGCCCGCCCGTCAGCGATGATTAATCCCATGCGTCACATGGGGAACAGCGGAAAGCTAGCGATCATCTCTGCCGTGGTGTCCGCTGGTTTGCTGGTGCTCCTCGCCATCACCGTTGACGAAACCGTGATGTACATCTTCCTCGGGGTCTTGGCGATCGGCTACCTGGCGTGCGTCGCCGAGGTTTTCACCCGTCGCAGGTACTTCATGATGGTTCTCGGAGCCATCTCGACGATCCTCTTCATCGCGTTCGGAATCGCGTTCCTGCGCATGTGGGGACTCGCCTTCAACCAGGACGAGAACGCCCTGGGCAGCGCAGTGAGCACCAAAGATTCGGACATCTACTTCTACCTCGCCGCACTTGCCGGCTGCAGCTCCCTGCTGATCTTGTTCGTGGGGGCAGTATGGCCATCCCGCCGTACGAAGGCGGCGGCCCGTCCGGTTGCCCGCCGGCCGGCGCCCCGGCCAGCGTCGGGGGCTGTGAAGCGCCCGTCCCCGAGGAAGCCGGCAGCCTCCGCCAAGCGCCCGACGTCGGGATCGCCGGCTCAGCGCAGGCCGGCACCCAAGCGCTGACGCACTTCGGGCGCCGCCACATCCCCAGGCTTGGCGCGCCGCTGCAGCACGGCAGTCGCCACGCCGCCCAGCAGGAGGAGACCGCCGGCCAGTTCCGCCGTCGTCGGGACCTCTGAGATGAGCAGCCACGCCGCGGTCATTCCCACCACCGGGACCAACAACGTGAATGGCACCACGGCCGAGCTCGGGTAGAGGCTAAGCAGCCGGTTCCAGATGCCATAGCCGACCAGCGAGGCGAAAAAGGCGGTGTACAGGGCGCTCAAGATGGTCGCCGGCTGAAGGTTGGTGAGGGTCCCGACGACGGCGGCCGGCCCGTCCACGATCAGCGACAAGCCCGCAAGCGGCAACGGGACAACGGCCCCGGACCAGACCACCAGCCCTAGTCCCGAGGCCGCCTTGGCCTTGCGTGCGATGATGTTTCCCGCGGCCCAGGACAACGCCGCTGCGAGCACAATCATGAGCGGCACCACCGGGGCCACCAAACTTCGACCCACCGCTACGAGGGCAAGCCCTGCGACACCCAGAACCACTCCGGTCAGTTGGCGCTTGCTCGGCCGCTCCCCGAGGAACCGGGCCGCCAAAAGCACTGTCAGGAGTACTTGCGCCTGCAGCACAAGCGAGGCGAGCCCGGCAGGCATCCCAAGCGCCATGCCCAGGTAGAGAAGGCCGAACTGCCCGGCGCTCATAAAGAGCCCGACGCCGATGATCGCCTTCCAGCTGACGTCCGGTTTGCGGACGAAGAAGATGCAGGGGAACACCACCAGCAGGAAGCGGATGGCGACGAACAGCAGCGGGGGCACGTCGGCCGAGCCACCGCTCCCGTTGCTGCCATTCCCGTTTGCGGGGTGTAGACCAAAGTCGATCGCGACGAAATTCAGGCCCCAAAGGACGGCGACAAGGACGGCGAGTGCTGAGTGTCGGATATTCACAATTCAACTCTGACAGTCAAGTGAATGAAGCACCAGCGTTGAATTCTGCATACAATCATGTACGTTTGCTTCATGATTGAGATTGCGGCGCTACGGGCCCTCGTAGCAGTTGAACAGCAAGGCTCGGTAGTGGCGGCCTCGGAAGCCATGGGCTTCAGCCCCTCAGCGGTCTCCCAGCAGATCAAGAAGCTTGAGAAGCAGAGCGGTGTCACCGTCCTGGAGCGGCATGGCCGCGGCGTACTGCTGACCGACCGCGGCATGGCATTGGCCGAGTACGGACGCCGGATCCTGGGCGAGTTGGAGGAGCTACAGGCCACCTTGCTCGCCGACCCCGCGAAGCCGAGCGGAGTGCTTCGGCTCGTCGGGTTCTCAACGGCCTGCCGCGGGCTGGTGGGTCCGATGCTGCGGAAACTTGGCGCAGATCAGGCCGTTGCCGCCGCTTCGGCCGCGGGGAGCTCCGGACTTGGCGGCTCCGGGCTTGAAATCCGGGTGGTGGCCGAGGACCCGCGCGAGGCCGTCCAAAGGGTCGCAACCGGTGAAGCCGATCTCGGCGTCGTGCACAACTGGCACTCGGTGCCCTTGGTGATTCCGGAGAACATGGTCCACGAGGACCTCTGCCTCGACACCGCCGACGTCCTGCTGAACTCAGCGCACCCGCTGGCCGGGCGGACCGCCGTCGAGCCCTCCGACCTGGTGGACGAACGCTGGATCAGCACGCCGGCCGGCGCCATCTGCAATGAGGCGTTGCTGGCGATCCTCGCAGGCCTGGGGCGGGTGCCGGACATCCGCATCTACGACCCCGACTTTTCCACGCACATCGCAATGGTCCAGCAGGGCGTTGCGGTGGCGCTCGTGCCCCGGCTCGGCAGGCCCGAGCTCCCTTCTGGAGTGGTAGCGGTGCCCGTGGTCAACCCGATGCAGCAGCGCCAGGTGGGAATCGTGTACCGGAAGACCATGACGGCAAGCCCCAGCATCCGCCACGTCGTGCGCCTGCTTCAGGACGTGGCGGCTGGCCTCGAGGTGGGCTAGCTCGGGCTATCCGCGCGAACTGGCAGCAGATGCCCTCTGGCGGCGCAAAAAGGGGCATTATTTGCCAGTTCGCGCGACGGGGCTACTTCTTTGGGCGCGGAACTGCGAAGTGCGTCAGCCGTGCATCCTGGCCATCGAGTTCAGCCCACGGCTTTTCGAGTTCCATCACGGTCATGGCGCTCGTGGGGTAACGCGTTGCGGCATCCATGTAGGCGTCATGGTCCGAGTCGCGGGAAGCCAGGTGCATCGCGAGGTCCTGCACGCCGGGCATATGGGAGAAGATCATGAGCGTGGTGACGGTTTCCGGCACGTGGTTGATGACGGTCAACATGCGCTGCGCGGAGGCGGCGTACAGTCCGTCCTCGAGTTTCGGCGTCGGTGCCTTGTCCCCCAGCTCGCTGCACACCCAAGTACAGGTCTGCCGGGTCCGCAGCGAGGACGAACACAGGATGAAGTCCGGAATCACATGGTGTTTGAGGAGCCATTTTCCGGCAAGGGGAGCCTCCCGGTGGCCACGCTCGGCAAGGGGGCGCTCATGGTCCGGCACCCCAAGGGGCCAGTCCGACTTCGCATGCCGCATGATCACCAGCCGCTTAATGTGATGCTCGCTCATCCCCCCACCCTACTATCCCAACTAGCTCGCATTTATTGTCGTTTTGACGCCTGTAAACGACAACAAATGCGAGTCAGTCGGGTGGGCCGCGCAAGCGAAAGCGCCCGCCACCTTTGCAGGGAGCGGGCGCCTCGAGCGGGTTGAGACTAGATCGAGTATTCCGGAGCGGCCCAGACGATAACCTCGGGGTGCTCGTAGAAGCGGTAACCCTGGCCACGCACGGTGCGGACCGTGTTTGCGAGGCGGCCGAGCTTGGAGCGGAGGCGCCGGATGTGGACGTCGATGGTGCGTTCGTTGGGGACCTCTTCGGCGTTGCGCCAGAGGCCCTCGAGAAGTTCATCGCGGCCCACGGTGCGGGTGCCGTTCTCGACGAGGTAGTTGAGGAGCTCGAATTCCTTGAACGTGAGGTTCAGCGATTCGCCGTCGAGGTGCACTTCACGACGGGCGAGGTCGATCAAGACGCCGGACGGGCGGGCTTCCTGGGCAGGCTGCGGGCGGAGCGCCTCAGCGCGCTGGCGATTGCCAACGGTCGGGTCACCGAAAGTCGAGCGGACGACGTCGAGCGCGGAACCGGGCGCACTGGCCGGGGCTACCGCGACGGCGGCATAGCTCTCGGCACCGGAAACGAGGGACTGCGCGTAGGCCCGGATTTCCTGGGCAAGCTTGGCGATGGACGTTCCCGCGGCCGCAGCGGTGTCTTCGTCGATGCCCATGTAGAGCACGAACCCGCGGGCCACATTGTCATTTGCAACGGGACGGATTGAACGGTCCGCTGGCGCCAGGACGGGCGTGGGTGCAGTCATCGGCGAGGCCTCGTTGGCGGGAACAGCGCGGAGCTGGCCGTAGGAGTTGGGGTTATAGCCCTGGGGGACGTAACCGGGCGCCTGGCTGCCACCCTGCGGTGCGGGCTGGGCGTAGGCCGGGCGGTTGCCGAAGCCGGGACGCAGGCCGGCGTTCGACGCGGCCTTATTGGCGTTACGGACGGAGATGTGGACGTATCCGGATGCAACTGACATGGATTGCTTACCTCAAAGTGAATAGCCGTCATCGCGGCTTCGAATGCTGGTCTGGTCCCCGCAATGAAATGGGGAGGGGCGCCCGACGCTGGGCAGTGGGCGAATGCCTGAAACTTCTTGGGGTCTGAAGTTAGGCATGCATTCGACAACAGCTCATCGAATAACCAGCGGGTGCGCTGGGCTCGATCGCTGCGGCTGCAGATGCTGTTGAGTTCTTGTTCACATTTGAAGTGTGCAACGTAACAAAGGGAACTTGCAAGTAACAAAGGACCGAACCGTCCACATTTTGAGACGAATCGGACTATTGTGCCGCACATCACAATTCAGACATGTCCAAATGTGACTCGTTCTCGTTCGTCACACTGGCAGTTGAGAGCGAAATATTCGAATAAAATTTGATGGAAAGATCATTCTTTGAATCTTAAGTCACGTCACGCGCTTGCCCTTGAATCTCGAGATATGAAACAACCCTTGTCCAATCCTGGGTCCGCGTCCCATGGAAATTTTTTGCCAAATCGTCTGCTAGGGCCTCGTTGCAATGCAACCGCAGACGCGCCGTCGTGACCTTCTTTGAATTCGGAAAGCGTTTGCGACACGGCGAGTCGCATCATTCTGAGGCCAAAGCAGGGCAAAGAAGGTCACGACGGAGCCAAGCAGCACCAATCGCTAGTTGGTGGTGCCGGTTCCTTGGGTGCTCGAAGTGGTGGCAGTGACGATCTGGATGGACTGCGCCGTGTACTTGTCCGATTCCTTGAGCGCAGTGACCCTCACGCTGGAGCCGGATTTCACATCGGCGAGGGTCAGGGTGGTGCCAGTGGTTCCGCTTCCGCGTTGCCGCATGCCCTCAGCTACCACGACGTCCGTTCCCAGCGCATAGCTGCGGGTGAATCCGTCGTCGCTCTTCACGGTCATGGAACTCGCCGAGATGTCAGTGACTGTACCCAGCTGGCCCGCCATGGTGACGTAGCTGCCGTTCTGGAGGACCACATACTCGGAGTGGACAGCAGCGTTCAGGCCGCCCATGCCAACGCCGAGCCCTCCCGGGCCTGCGTTCGTCCCACCTGGGCCGCCGAACCCGCCCTGGCCGTTCTGCCCGGCCCCCGGTCCCTGCGCGTTGGTGGTATCTGCTGCCGCGGTCCCGTTTCCGGCGGCGTAAGCACCGGCCCCTGCCGCCGCGGCGACCACGACCGCGATGCCGCCAACAATGAGCCCCTTCTTCAGGCTCCAACTCTTGAAAAACGAAGGCCGGGGCTGCGCGGAGTTGTATTGCTGCGGAGCACCCCACCCGGCGCGGCAGGCTGCTGGTTCACCGGCGGCTGCGGAGCACCCCACCCCGCGGCAGGCTGCTGGTTCACCGGCGGCTGCGGCGCACCCCACCCCGCGGCAGGCTGCTGGTTCACCGGCGGCTGCGGCGCACCCCACCCCGCGGCAGGCTGCCCGCCCGCGGGTTGTCCAGGCTGCCCAGCATCATCAAGGGGGCGGATCACCGGCTGCGGGTGCCCGTTCTCCGGCTCGGATCCAGGTACGGAGGGGTTGTTTTGCTGATCCATGGTGTTCTCCATCGAAATCGAGGCTGTTTGGTCGTGCTTGTACTTGTCCCAAACAGCGTCATTCGCTTTGCTGTGCATTGGCTGTGTCGAACTGCAGCCTTGCCTGTGACCTGCCGCGGCGTTGTGTCGGATTCTGCTGGATCATTCGCGGCGGGCTTGTACCGGGGCCCGTAATCATGCGGATCGAACGTCCGGACTGAGGAATGATCCAGCAGAATCCGACGCCGCTCCTCCCCGAACCGGAACAACCTCCCGACAGGTGGCTAGGCTGGGACTCACAGGGTGCTCACAGCAACGGCAAAGCACTGGCAAACCGGCAGATTGGAGAGTTGTCCCATGGCATCCTCGCACTCCATGACCAATAACCTTCCGCAGCTCAGCCACCCGGACGGTTCTCCTATCCGCGCCCTTGTGGTGGACGACGAACCCAGCCTCGCTGAGCTCATGAGTATGGGGCTGCGCATGGCGGGTTGGTCGGTGGCCGTGGCCGGCGACGGTCCGGCTGCGGTAAAGCTCGCCAAGGACTTCCGTCCGGATGTCCTCGTGCTGGACGTGATGCTTCCAGGGTTCGACGGCGTAGAGCTGCTGGGGAGGATCCGCGCCTTTGCGCCTGAGGTGCCTGCGCTCTTCCTCACCGCCAAGGATGACGTGCAGGACCGCATCGTCGGGTTGGCCGCCGGCGGCGATGACTATGTCACCAAGCCGTTCAGCATGGAGGAAGTCCTGCTGCGCCTGCACCGCTTGGTCCAACGCTCAGGCGTGGCCGCGATGGACACGGCCGAACTGGTTGTAGGTGACTTGACCCTGAACGTAGACACACGAGAAGTTACCCGCGGCGGCGAAGACATTCCGCTCACGGCGACCCAGTTCGAGCTCCTCCGCTACCTCATGGAGAATCCCAAGCGCGTGGTCAGCAAGGCCCAGATCCTTGACCGCGTGTGGGACTACGATTTCGGCGGGCAAGCCAACATTGTGGAGCTTTACATCTCATACCTGCGCAAGAAGATCGAGGCCAACCACCCGCCCATGATCCACACGGTGCGCGGAGCAGGCTACGTCATCAAACCCGCCGAATAGCCGGGCTCCGAATGTCCGCACTCTCGGGTATCCCCCGCCAGACCGACCACAGCTGGTTCAATCCTTCAACCTGGCACTTGCGCACGCGCTTGATCCTTCTCTCCATGGCACTCCTCGTGGCCATCTGCGGTGCCGTCGGTGTGGTCAGCTACGCCTCCATGGATGTGTTCCTCACGAAACAGCTGGACCAGCAATTGGCGCAGGCCTCCCATGGCCGCCCACCGCAAGGCAACCCTGGTGGCCGTCCGGACCCCTTGGACCCCCGGGGCCAGAGCATCGGCACCCTGAATGCTCGTATTCTCGCAGGTCAGGTGAGCACCGATGCTGGATTCCTGTCCTCCGATGCCACCCGTGCGCCGTTGTCGCCCAGCGACGCTCGAATCCTGTCGGCGCTCCCCTCCGATGGCCGCCCGGTTGATCGCACCCTGTCCAATGGCGGCTACCGGCTGGTGGCCACCGAAACTCCCTACGGCGATGTTGTCATCACGGGGCTGCCGCTCGCCTCGAAAGAGGACACCGAGGCCTCGCTCGTCTGGACCATGGTGCTGGTTTCCTTGGGCGGACTGGTCCTGATCGGGCTGGCCGGAACCGTGCTGATCCGCCGCACCATGCGCCCCTTGGAGCAGCTCTCCGACGTCGCCACGAAGGTGTCGAAGCTTCCGCTCGACGCCGGTGAGGTGGCACTCGCTGTGCGCGTTCCGGCGTCGGCGGCCCACCCGAGCACGGAAGTGGGAAGCGTCGGCCATGCTTTGAACTTGATGTTGGACAACGTGTCCAGCGCCCTAGAGGCGCGCCAGCAAAGCGAAACAAAGGTGCGCCAGTTCGTGGCCGACGCTTCACACGAGCTGCGCACTCCGCTGACCGCCATCCGCGGCTACACCGAGCTCTTGCGCATGACAGAGACGTTCACCGAGGACGGGCGCAAGTCGCTGGGCCGGGTGCAGAGCCAGTCGGAACGCATGACCACCCTCGTGGAGGACCTCCTCTTGTTGGCCCGGCTGGACGAAGGGAAGGCCCCCGAGTTCACCGATGTGGATCTCACGCAGTTGGTGATCGAAACCGTCAGCGACGAGAAAGTCATGGCCCCAGGTCACATCTGGCAGCTCAAGCTCCCGGACGAGCCCCTCACGGTCCGCGGCGACACCACTCAACTCCACCAGGTTTTGGCGAATCTGCTCTCCAACGCCCGCAAGCACACGGAGGCGGGAACCACCGTGGTCACCGGCGTCATGCGGTCCGCCGACGGCAGCGCCGTGGTGACCGTGACTGACAACGGGCCGGGCATCCCGCCTGAATTCCAGGGCAGGATCTTCTCGCGCTTCGCCCGTGCCGACGCCGCCCGCTCCGGTTCCGAGGGCACGTCCGGGCTCGGCTTGTCGATCGTGGAATCCATTGTCCAGGCGCATGGCGGCACGGTCGAAGTGGCCTCGCGGCCCGGACGGACGGAGTTCGCGGTGCGGCTTCCGGCGCTCAGGACCGCCACGGCCTGAAAGGCCGCCCTGGAGGTCACGACGCCGGTGCGCGGCGAGCGCAAGTCGACGCACCGACGTCGTGACCTCCGTTACCTAAACGTGACTTAAGTAAGATCCTCCTGTACCGTCGAATGGGTGCGCTGGATCATTCCGGCCACCGCCGGGTAGGCGCCGAGCTCTGCCACTCCCCGGTGCCCAACAGTCCAGGCAGAGACGGGGGACCCAGGTCTCCGGGCAAGCGCTCATGTTGAGCCAGCCCTAGGGGTGAAGCCGTGCCGCCACGATTACCAGTGGCCACGGCCGGATGACCTCATCCGAATCCGACAGCTAACTCCGCAGGCGTCGAGAGGCAATCACCATGTCTGATTCCAAGAATCAGTCGCGCCCTGTTGCGCGCCACCGCGGCGAACCTGCCCGGAGAAACAAGTCACGTTCCACGTTGAGGCGAGTCGCCTCGAACCTCGGCACCGGCCAGCGCATGGCAGTTGTTGCAGGCGTCGTTGCTCTGTTCCTCGGTGCAGGCGCCGCCACCCAGGCCGCCGGACAGGCCATCAATGCCCAGGACATGAGCCGCACGTCCGAATCCCGCACGGCAGACCACTCAGCCACGCCGTCGGCCACAGCCACGCCGTCGGGGAGCGCGAGCCCCAAGCCCAGCGCCACGCCGACGCCGAGCCAAGCACCCGCCCCCGGTCCGGCCGCCGTCGCGGCCCAGGCTGCCGCACCGGCCGCGTCCGTGGCACCCCCTGCCCCCGTTGCACCCCCCGCTCCGGCGGCCCCGGCCGCTCCCGCCGCCGTCGATGATCCCTCCGGCGCCCAGGCCTATGCCGCAAGCATCCTTCCCTCCTACGGTTGGGGACAGGGCGAGATGTCAGCCCTGATCACCTTGTGGAACAAGGAATCGGATTGGCGCACCACTGCTACCAACTCCTCCAGTGGCGCTTATGGCATTGGGCAGTCGCTGCCGGCCGAAAAGATGGCGTCCGAAGGCGCCGACTGGCAGACCAACTACCAGACGCAGATCCGCTGGGGCCTGAACTACATCAAGGAACGCTACGGATCGCCGTCCGCGGCATGGTCCTTCCACTTGGCCCATAACTGGTACTAAACCAAGAGCCACGCGCAAAATACATCGAGGTCCGTCCCTTCGGGGGCGGACCTTTGCGTTTTTTGGCCAGGCATGTGATTTGCCACGCCGGTGGTACATCCACAGCCACGTCACAGGTTCCGCCTAAAGCCTTCATATTGTGCGACGGCACTGTGGATACATGACGCTCATCGAATCCACCTCCGGAACCCTGAAGGACGCCGCGGTGGTGCCGCCGGGCCTTCCCATCCAGGCTAAGACCCCCGTCCAGCGCAGCGGACGGCGTGCCCCTGTGGACACCCACACCGCCATCCCCGTCCTCGATGTCACGATCCCCGTCTTCAACGAGGAACGCGACCTCGAAGAGTGCCTGCGCAGGCTTCACGGCCATTTGCGCGAATACTTCCCGCATGGCTTCCGCATCACCGTGGCGGACAACGCGAGCACGGACAGCACCTTGAAGATCGCGGAGCGCGTGGCCAGGGAACTGCCTGAGCTCGCGGTTGTCCATCTTGAGGAGAAGGGACGCGGCAACGCCCTTCGCAAGGTGTGGCTCACATCGCCGTCGCCGGTTCTGGCGTACATGGACGTGGATCTTTCCACGGACCTCGCCGCACTGGCGCCCCTTTTGGCGCCGCTCATCTCCGGCCATTCGGACCTCGCGATTGGCACACGTCTCACACGCAACTCGCGGGTTGTCCGCGGCCCCAAGCGCGAGTTCATTTCGCGCAGCTACAACCTGATGCTGCACTCGTTCATGGGCGCCCGCTTCAGCGATGCCCAGTGCGGCTTCAAAGCGATCCGGGCAGACGTCGCACAGCAGATCCTCCCCCACACCATGGACAACTCGTGGTTCTTCGACACTGAGCTCCTGGTCCTCGCCGAACGCTGCGGCCTCCGGGTCCACGAAGTTCCCGTTGACTGGATCGACGATCCCAATTCCAGCGTCGACGTGGTACGCACCGCCCTGGCCGACATCCGCGGCATGGTCCGGCTCACCCGGGATCTCGTCTCGGGCCGCATCCCCATTCCGGAATTGCGCGCAGCGCTTGCACGCGGGCCGCTCCCGGCGTCGTCCCGCACCGCCGAGCAGAGCCCGCGCAGCAGCCTTTTCGGGCAACTGGTTCGGTTCGCCGCGATCGGCGCTGCGTCCACCCTCGCCTATGTGCTCATCTTCCTGTTCTGCCGCGGCTTCATGGACCTGCAGCTGGCCAACTTCCTGGCGCTGCTCGTCACGGCCATCGCAAACACCGGCGCCAACCGGCGCTTCACCTTCGGCATCCAGGGCGGCAATCCCGTTCGGCACCACTTCGAGGGGTTGATCGTGTTCGGGATCGGCCTCGCACTCACCTCCGGGGCACTCGCCTTGGTGCACAGCACGACGACGCCGGACCGCTGGGGCGAGCTCCTCACCGTAGTCGCAGCGAACCTCGCCGCCACTGCGGTCCGCTTCCTGTTGTTCCGACTTTGGGTCTTCCGGCAGCCTGCTGCGCAGGCGACTGCACCCACCACACAAGCCAAACCGCGCACAGAAACGGCAGCATCATGACCTCCACGATCACTCCTGCAAGCACGGGATCCGCCGCCGGAAGTGCTGGCGCCGAGCTTCCTGCCACCGTCGGGACCGCCCAGGCAGCGCAGGGCCGTCACTCGACCGGCCCCGCAACCCCCGATGCCACGGCCCGCTGGACGCGATACGCCTTTGGCCGGCAGCCCCGCTGGGTGCGGCCATCCGCTGCCGGGCTCCTCGTAGCCACCGCCTTCCTGTATCTCTGGAACCTCGCGGCCACCGGCTACGGAAACTCCTTCTACGCCGCGGCCATCCAGGCCGGCACCAAGGACTGGACCGCGTTTCTGTTCGGTTCCCTCGACGCAGGCAATGCCATCACCGTCGACAAGCCACCGGCTTCCTTGTGGATCCCTGCTTTGGCAGGCCGGATCTTCGGCTTCTCACCCCTGAGCATGCTGGTTCCCGAGGCGCTGATGGGCGTCGCCGCCGTCGGTTTCCTCTATTTGACGGTCAAGCGGGTCTCCGGACCAGGCGCTGGCTTGTTGGCCGGCGGCGCTTTGGCACTGACCCCGGTGGCGGCGCTCATGTTCCGCTTCAACAATCCCGACGCCATGCTGACCCTGTGCCTGGTGCTCGCGGCCTACTTCACCACCCGCGCCATCGAACGGGCAGCCTGGAAGTGGCTCGCCGCGGCCGGCGCCGTGGTGGGCCTCGCGTTCCTGAGCAAAATGCTGCAGGGCTTCCTGATTGTTCCGGGCCTTGGACTCGCGTACCTCTGGGCCGCACCCACCCCGTTGCGGCGGAGCCTGCTGCACCTGCTCGGCGCATTGGCCGGTATCGCAGTAGTGGCCGGCAGTTATGTCGCGGTCTTCCAGCTGACCCCGGCTTCGGCCCGGCCTTACATGGCAGGTTCGCAAACCAACAGTTTCCTTGAGCTGACGTTTGGCTACAACGGGCTGTCCCGCATCACCGGCTCGGGCGAAGGGACGCCCGGCGGAGGCGGCGCTGGAGCGCCCGCTGGCGGTTTGGGCGGGTTCGGCGGCGGCGGTGGCGGCAACAGCGGTTTCGGTGGAGCTGCCGGGATCGCCCGCATGTTTGGCACGAGCTTTGGCGCCGAGGTCTCCTGGCTTCTCCCTGCTGCACTGATTCTGCTGGCAGCCGGCCTGTGGTTCACCCGCCGGGAAGCGCGATCCTCCCGCACCCGTGCCGCGCTCATCCTGTGGGGCGGCTGGCTTCTGGTCACGGCCGGCGTCTTCAGCTTCATGAGCGGCATCGTCCACCCCTACTACGCGGTAGCTCTCGCACCGGCAATCGCAGCCTTGGCAGGCATTGGCAGCGTCGAGTTGTGGCGTGGCCGCGGATATTGGCCCGCCAGGATCGTCCTGGCCGTGGTAATCCTCGGCAGTTCGGCCTGGTCCGCGGTTCTCCTGGGCCGCGACGCGTCATGGCTTCCGTGGTTGCGCATCGTGATCGTCGTCCTGGGTGTCGTGGCGGCCGCAGCAATCCTGCTTCGCCTCGACTCTCTGCGGCCGGCGGGGCGGTTCCGGAACGCAGCGGCTGCGGCCGTCGTCGTCGTTTCACTTCTGGCCGGCGGCCTCGGAACAGCGGCGTGGACGCTCGCGACGGCGGCTACCGCGCACTCCGGTTCCATCCCGACGTCGGGACCCAGCGGTTCCGCGATGGGCGGCTTCGGAAACCGTGCTGGGGGGTTCGGCGCAGCTGGTGGCGCGGGTCAGGCGGGAGGGCCTGGTTCCGAGGGAACGGCCGACGCCGGACTGACCGCCCTGCTGACGTCCACCACCACGAAGTGGTCGGCGATCGTCTCCGGTGCCACCCAAGCCGCGAGCCTTGAGCTCGCCACCAACACCAACGTGATCGCACTCGGTGGCTGGAACGGCGGCGATCCTTACCCCACCCTGGCACAATTCCAGGACATGGTGGCCAAGGGACAGATCGGTTATTACATCGCAGGAGGAGGCATGGGCGGCGGTGGTGGATTCGGAGGCCAGGGCGGCAATTCCGAGGTAGCCTCCTGGGTACAGGCCAACTTCCAAGCGCAGACGGTGGGCAGCTCCACCGTCTACAAGCTGACAAAGTAGATTCCGATGACCACTTCCTATTCCACAGACACGGACTCCAAGGCAAGGCAGTCGTCTCCGCCGTCGCGGTTGGTGGATCCTGCGGAAACGGCCGCTCCCCGGGGAGGGAGCGGCCGCGCCCGGCCGGGCGTGACCCGAAAGTCCCGCCCCAACCATGGCCCACATGCCCTGCGTCACCGCGCGGAGCTCGGCATTGTCCTCCTTGCAACTTCGGTCCTGTATCTCTGGAACCTCGGCGCTTCGGGCTGGGCCAACCCGTTCTATTCCGCCGCGGCCCAGGCCGGTTCGCAGAATTGGGCCGCGTGGTTCTTCGGTTCCTCCGACGCGGCCAACTCCATCACGGTGGACAAACCGCCGGCGTCGCTCTGGATCATGGGCCTCTCGGTACGGATCTTCGGGCTGAGCTCCTGGAGCATCCTGGTTCCCGAGGCACTCATGGGCGTTGCGACAGCATGGTTGCTTTATCTGGCGGTCCGACGGGCCGCGGCCGCCGCCACCGGCGATCCACGGCTCGCCCACCGGGCCGGGCTGCTGGCCGCCGTCGTCATGGCCATCACGCCGGTTGCCACCCTCATGTTCAGGTTCAACAACCCGGACGCCCTGCTGGTGCTGCTCATGACGGCCGCCGGCTACGCCACCCTTCGGTCCGTCCAGGACAACAAGTTGCGTTGGCTCCTGCTGGCCGGCGTGTTCCTAGGCTTCGGTTTCCTGACCAAGCAACTCCAGGTCCTTCTGGTGGTTCCTGGATTTGCGGTGGCGTATGTGGTTGCGGCGACTGGCGGAGTGGGGCGCCGCCTGCTTCGACTGCTTGCGGCGGGCGCGGCAATGGTGGTCTCGGCCGGCTGGTGGCTCGCCGTCGTCGAACTCATTCCCGCAAACATGCGACCGTACATCGGCGGCTCCCAGAACAACTCGATCCTGGAACTGACGCTCGGCTACAACGGCCTGGGCAGGCTCAGCGGCGACGAGACCGGCAGCGTCGGCGGCGGCAACGGCTGGGGCGTTCCCGGGCTGTTCCGGATGTTCAACAGCGAGTTCGGCGGCCAGATCGCGTGGCTCCTGCCCTCCGTGTTGGTCCTCGGGGCCGGGCTGCTGTGGCTGGGCCGCCGTGCCCCGCGTACGGATTCCGTCCGGGCCTCGGTGATCGTGTGGGGCTCGTGGGTCCTTGTCACCGGACTCGTGTTCAGCTTCATGGCGGGCATCATCCATCCCTATTACGCGGTAGCCCTGGCTCCGGGCATTGCCGGACTCGCGGGCTTAGGCGGCGCGCTTTTGTGGCAGCACCGCGCGCAGCTCGTCGCCGCGGTCATGCTCGCCGTAGCAGTGGCCACAGCGGGATTCCTCGCCTTCGGCCTCGTGGGCAGCACCACCGCGTATGGTCCGTGGCTGCGCTGGGTGGTGCTGTTTGGCGCCCTGGCAGCCGCGGCCGGGCTGCTGCTCTCGGGACGCTTCACCTCCCGCATCCTTCAGCGCACGACGGCGGTACTCGCCCTCGTTGCCTCTCTGGCCGGCCCCCTGGCGTACTCGATTTCCACCGCCTCCGTGACGCACGGCGGCGCGATCCCCAGCGCCGGTCCAACGACTATGTTCGGCGGCTTCGGAGCAGGTGGTTTCGGCGGCCGGGGCGGCTTCGGACAAGCCGGCCAAAACAACGCAGCCCAGAACAACCCGCCCCAGACCCTCCAGCAGCCGGGCGCCCTGGGTGGTGGCTTCGGCGGGAACCGGCAAGGCGGTGGCATGGGCGGCCTGCTCGGTGCCACGACGCCGTCGTCGGGAATGGTTGCCGCGCTCAAATCCGGCGCCTCGAACTACACGTGGGCGGCCGCCGTCGTGGGTTCCAACAACGCCGCCGGCTACCAGCTGGCCACCGAACTGCCCGTCATGGCGGTCGGGGGCTTCAACGGTACGGACCCGTCCCCCACGCTTGCACAGTTTCAGCAACTCGTGGGACAGGGCAAGATCCACTACTTCATCGCCGGCGGGACCATGCAGGCGACCAGCGGATCGGAAGCTCCTGCCCAGATCGCGCAATGGGTGGCTGCGAACTTCCAGGCACAGAGCATCGACGGCACTACGGTGTACGCACTGGCGGGCTGAGTGCGGCTGGCTGGCTGAGCCGCTAGAACCGGAGCTCGATCACCCGGCGGCCCGAAGCGTCCAGACTGGCCGTGGCAGTGATAGCTGAGTAATCCGCGATCTGCCACAGCCCATCCGCCGTCTTCCGGGTCCCCGGAAGAAAACTTTCAAAAAGACCCTTGTTTTGCAAACGTTTGCAGAGAAAAGTGGACGCCACTGCAGATCCCATTTCCAAGCTTTCGTCGCATCAAGGAGGATGTATGTATTTCGCCGACTGGCTCGTTTTAGGGGCCTACTTCGTCGTCATGATAGGGATCGGCTGGTGGGCCAAGAGTCGAGTGAAAAACGCCGCGGACTTCTTCACAGCCGGTGGGAAGATGCCGTGGTGGCTGGCGGGAATTTCCCACCACATGTCCGGTTATTCGGCTGCCGTCTTCGTGGCCTACGCCGCCATCGCCTACACCACCGGTTTCGCACTGTATGTCTGGTGGGCACTCACGATCACCATTGCCTGCCTTGTGGGCTCGGTCTTTTTCGCCCCGCGCTGGCCGCGCCTCAGGCAGCGTCTTGGAATCATCTCCCCGCTCGAATACCTGGCCACGCGCTACAACCTGCCCGCTCAGCAAGTACTGGCTTGGTCCGGTGCTGCATTGAAAGTCTTCGACGTAGCGGCCAAGTGGGCGGCCAGTGCGATCCTCCTGAACGTGTTCGCTGGGGTTCCGATTGCCGTTGGCATCCTGATCGTCGGCGGGGTCACGCTCATCTATTCGACCGTTGGCGGCTTGTGGGCAGACGCATTGACGGATATGGGCCAATTCATCATCCAGTCCGTAGCGGGCATCGCGATGCTCATCTTCGCCATGGCCAAGCTCGGGGGCGTTTCCTCGATCGCGGGAATCTGGTCCCGACTGCCGCCCTCCCACTCGCAGCCATTCGCCGGCGACTACACCATCGGATTCTTCCTTGCGTACTGTCTGATCAGCACCATTTCGTACAACGGAGGAACCTGGAATCTGGCCCAGCGCTTCATTGCGGCCCCGTCCGGCTCAGCGGCCCGCAAATCAGTCCTACTTTCGGGCGCACTCTATCTCGTGTGGCCACTGGTGCTTTTCTTTCCCATGTGGGCCGCGCCGCTGATCTTGCCCAATCTGACGCACCCAGATCAGGCTTACGCGCTCCTGACCCAGCAACTGCTGCCAGCCGGTCTGGTCGGCTTGGTCGTCGCGGGCATGTTCTCACACACGATGGCCATGACCTCCTCGGACGCCAACGCGATTTCCGCCGTCGTCATCCGCGACATCATCCCCGCGTTGCGCGGATCCCGGCAGCCCCTGAATTCTCGTGCGGAACTACTGGGTGGCCGGATTTCCACGTTCCTGTTCATCGGATTGTCGATGGTCATTGCGCTGAGTGCGGATTCATTCGGCGGCGTCATGGGCCTGATAATCCTCTGGTTCGGGGCCTTGGTGGGGCCGATCGCCGTTCCCATGCTGCTGGGGATGCTGCGCCCATTCCGGCGCTGCGGCCCATCGGCAGCCTTGTTCTCCTGGGCCACAGGTTTGATCGTTTTCGCACTCGCAAAGTACGCCTTGGCCGCTCCCATCGCGAGCCTGGGCACGGCTAGTGCGCAGACAATCAACGTGGCCGCCCCGGTGCTTGCCTCAGCGATCGTCTATTGCGTCTTCGGCTGGCTGCGCCCTTGGCACAACGAGGCTTCCGACGCCCTTGTCGAGTCCCTTGACCGTGACCTTGAGCCGGCCACATCGCTCCCAGTTGAAAGCGCCGTCGCATGAGCGCCACCGGATCCGAAATACGGGATCAGCTGCTCAAGGGCGTCCTCCCTTGGTGGCTCGAGAACGGAGTCGACAGGAAAAACGGTGGGGTTTTCACGTGCTTTTCCAATTCAGGGCGATTGCTTTCGAACGAAAAATATACGTGGTCCCAAGGCCGCTGGGCTTGGCTCTGCTCAAGGATTGCGCTGGACAGCGAGGCCGGAATCATCGGGGAAAATCCCGAGTTGTGGGCCTCTCTGTCGATTGAATCCGCCAGGTTCATCCAAGAACACGCCATCCTGGACGCGAGTGTGACGGCGTACCGCACATCTGCTGAGGGGCAGTCGCTACAGTCCGGGCCGCAAGGGGAGATCGCGGTCAGCGTACTGGCTGACCTCTTTGCGGCCTTGGGCCTGGCGGGTGCAGCCCGGCTTCCCCAAGCCGCAGGCCTGGAACGGGAAGAGTGGCTGCAATCAGCCCATGCGCTTCTCGCCCACGCCGAAGAAAGGATCGAGGCCCGGAACGCTCCATCCGAGCCGTACCCCGTCCGGACCGGATTCAAGGACGCGGCCGGGCTGATGCTGCTGCTGAATGTGGGCGCCCAGCTGCATTTGGCCAGCGGCTCTGCTGAAAGCGCCGAAACAGCTGGTTCCGCGCTGTCCCAGCTCCTCGGCGACGGAAACTCTGAAGGCATGTGGAAGGCCGACTCCTGGTGGGAATACCGGCCGGACAGCAGCGATGACCTGGATACGCTCCTGGCCCGCCACCGAACCCCCGGTCACCTGTTGGAGATGCTCTGGATGGTCATGGAAGCCGTCGACATCATGCCTGACCTGGCACCTCGCATTCCGGATTGGCTCCCGGACCTTGCCCTCAGAGCCCTGGAAGCCGGCTGGGATGACCAGCACGGCGGCATCTTCCGATACGTCGACAGCGCGGGAGGAGAACCCCTGGGCAGGCTCTTCGGCAACGACCCCTACGAAACCTTGGTGACCCAGACGTGGGACACCAAGCTGTGGTGGGTCCAGGTTGAAGCCCTCTACGCGAGCAGGCTCCTCGCCGATCGCTTCGGGCGTCCCGATCTCTTGGACTGGCATGAACGAATCTGGTCCTACACCCTCGACACATTTCCGGACCCTTCCGGCCATGAGTGGCTGCAAATACGCGACCGTGAGGGCAAACCCCTCGACAAGGTGGTGGCACTGCCAGTCAAGGACCCCTTCCATATAGCCCGATCACTCCTCCTGACCACTGAACTAGAAACCCGAAGGACACACACGTGACAGCACAGACCACTTACAGCCCCGCCGTTTCCACCTACCCGGACCGGGCCGCACTGGGGAAACACGCCGGCGCGCATGCAGCGGAAACGCTACGCAGGGCGCTCCGGAACCAGCGGAAGGTCCGGCTGATGCTTGCAGCAGCTCCCAGCCAGGAGGCAACGCTTCAGGCACTCGTCCAGGAACCTGGCATCGATTGGGCCCGCATAACGTGTTTCCATATGGACGACTACCTCGCGCTCAAGGCGGACGCACCCCAAGGATTCGGAAACTGGCTTCAAAGCAGGTTCTTCAGCCACCTTCCGCCGACCACCTTTCACCGGATCAACCCGGGGAACCCGGCCGAAGAGGAAGCGCAGCGCTATGGCACGCTGATGGGCCAAGATCCCTTTGACCTCGTCCTGCTCGGCTTGGGCGTCAACGGCCATCTTGCCTTCAACGATCCCCCGGCCGACCTCGCTGACCCGCTGCCCGCCCGCGTCATCAACCTGGACCAAGTAAGCCGCCAGCAACAGGTGGATGAAGGGCATTTCGCGAGTTTCGACGACGTTCCACAGCGCGCCATCACCGTCTCCATCCCGCGGTTGTTGCATGCCTCCGAAATCATCGCTTCCGTGCCCGGTCTTGCCAAAAGGACCGCCGTCCACAACACGCTGAGCCAGCCGGTCAGCGGAGACCATCCCGGCACTGCGCTGCGCACACACCCCAACGTCACCATCTACCTCGACGCCGAATCCGATCCGCGATGAACGTAAGTGAGCAGCTCTCGCAGGACTACCTTGGACAAATCACCGAGCTTCTCGGGCGCATCCGCCTGGAGGAAGCCGAAAACATCGGCATCGCCGCGGACATTCTCGCGGCCCAGGTGGCCAAGGACGAACTGGTACACATCTATGGCCCAGGCGGCCATTCGAACCTGGCAAGCCAGGAAGTGTTCTTCCGGGCAGGTGGGCTGATGCACGTCTCAGCCATTTTGGACGAAGGTACCCTGCTCTCCAGCGGCGCCCTTCGGTCAATGGCCATGGAACGGACTCCGGGTTACGGCCGGATCGTCATCGAGGACGCCGGCCTCGGACCAGGGGACGTCCTGATCCTGGTCAACGCGTATGGCATCAATAGCGCGCTCATCGACGCGGCCCTGACGGCACGTGAATTATCGGTCAAGACCATCGGCGTTTCCTCGCGGGAGCACGCAGAGGAAACAGCCAGTGACCATCCCGCACGGCACCCGCAAAAGCTGAATCTGCACCATGTGGTGGACCACCACATCGACACGAAGGTTCCCGTCGGAGACGCCGTCATGAAGGTCCCTGGGGCAGTCGAGAAAACGGCCGCTGTGTCCACGTTCGCCAACGCTTTCACCCTGAACTGGCTCATGATGTCCACCATCAGCAAGCTGAACGAAATCGGGATTGAGCCGCCCTTGTGGAGATCAGGAAATGCTCCAGGCGGGGACGAAGCCAACCAGCAATTCATTTCACGTTTCAAAGGACGGGTACACAAGCTGTGACACACCCCAAAACGATTGTGGGCAAAGACCCCCACCGGGGAACCAACATAGAAATCGCCTACGACACGACCATCCTGTCGGTGCGGGAGATCGATCCTGGCCAGGGGCTGCCTGTCATCGCGCCAGGATTTATCGATGGCCAGGTCAACGGTTACGGCGGACTGGACATCAACGCCGCTGACATCACGCCGCAAACAGTCATCAACTTGAGCGCGGAGCTTGCGAGGCTGGGCGTCACGACGTGGGTGCCAACTATCGTGACAGCGTCGGAAGAGGCAATTACCGGCGCGCTCGAACAGATCAAGCGGGCCTGCGAAATTGATCCAAGCACCAGGGCAGCCATCCCCTGCGTCCACATCGAGGGCCCCTTCATCTCGGACCAGGACGGTCCCCGGGGCGTGCACGACGCCGACTCCGTGCGCCCCTTGGACGTCCAGGAGGTCCGGCGCTGGCTTCGCGCAAGCGGAATGGTCGGCATCGTCACCGTCTCTCCGCATACGCCTGAAGCGCCGGTCCAGATCGCCCAAATCCGCGAACTCGGCGTCCACGTGGCCATCGGGCACACGCACGCGAGTCCTGAACAAATCACGGCTGCGATCACCGCGGGAGCCAGCCTGGCGACCCATCTGGGCAACGGCATAGCTACCACCCTGCCCAGGCACCCCAATGCCCTGTGGACTCAACTCGCTGACGACCGGCTCACGGCAGGACTCATAGCGGACGGCCACCATTTGCCCAGCGATACGCTGAAAGTCATGATCAGGGCAAAGACCCCCGAGCGCGCTTATCTGGTTTCGGACAGCACTGCGCTTGCCGGCAGCGAGCCCGGCCGCCACCGTACTTCCGTGGGCGGCCTGGTCGATCTTGCCCCTGGCGGGAGGCTCTCCCATGTGGGCACGGATCTGCTTGCAGGGGCCGCCGCTACCCTCCCGGACGGTTTCCGCAACGTGATCCGAAACGTCGGCCTGGATCTAGCGGAAGCCCTCAAAATGGTGACGTCCACTCCAGCCCGGGTGATCCCAGGCACCCGACAGGGGCTCGGCCACCTTAGAGTCGGTTCCCCGGCAGATTTTGTCCTGATCACCGCTGAGGGACCCGAAGCAGGGACCATTACCGCGGTGATCCAAGGCGGTCGAAAAGTATCGGGCGGACCGGAATGAGTACCAGCCAACCCCAACAGGCCGTCCTGCGAGTGGGCGCCGCCGTCGTCGAGATCTTGCCGCCCGCGGGCACCCCAATGGCCGGGTTCGCAGCTAGAACGGAACCGAGCACCGGCATCCACGATCCCCTGACCATCCGGGCGCTGGCTGTCGATGACACCTGCTGGATCACTGTGGATGTATGCGGCCTCCATGAAGACACCTGTACCCGCATCGCACATGGGTTGCCACTTGTGCCGCAACGTGTCGCGATCACCGCGACGCACACGCACGCGGGCCCGTGCGTCATGCCGGGCCGGCTCGGGGGCCATGACCCGCGTCTCCTGGAGGAGATCGTCTTGGCTTGCCGCGAGGCCACGGAGGCTGCCGTGGCCTCGCAGCGGCCGGCGACCCTGCAATACGGCGAATCGCGCGGAGTGGACATTGCCAGGAACCGACGCCATCCCGAACGTGCCGTGGATCCGCTGGTCCAAGTTGCCGCGTTCAACGACGCAAGCGGACAAGTGGTTGCCTGGATTGTTCTCTATCCCTGCCACCCGGTGGTTCTGGGTCCGGAAAACCGGCTCATCAGCGGCGATTACCCGGCGTTCACCAGGAGGGTCCTGGAGGAACGTTCCCCCGGCTCAGTGGCCCTTTTCCTGCCCGGGACCGCCGGGGACATCAACTCAGGCCATCCCGCCGACGCGTCGTACACGCTTTCCGGCTCAGCCGGCAGGACGATGGAGCAGGCGCGCAAGATCGGAGAACATGTGGCCGCATCCGTGTTGGCGACCCGCCTCCTGCCCATCTCCGATTCCGATTCCGGGAAGAGCTCCGCCGCCCGGAGGACCATCAGCGTCGCAATGAATTCGCGCGATGCGGTTTCGCCCGCGGAGTTGAGCCGGCAGTGGGAGGTCGAAGCGGTTTCGGCCGATCCGGGCCGGCGATCCCTTCTCAACGCATGGAAGCAGTGGGCCATGGACCGCAGTCCCGAAGAGGAAATGTCCTGGGACGCCCCGGTGAGCGTCTTCAACTGGCAGGGCCTGACCCTCGTAGGATTACCCGGAGAACCATTCCTGGCCGCAACGGAAGCCATCGCCTCCCGCGTCGAGGGGCCCGTACTCGTCACCGGCTACACCAACGGGTGCCCAGGATACTTCCCAGCCGCTGATGAATATGACTTCGGAGGATACGAGGTGGAGGACGCGCACCGCTACTACGGCATGCCGGCCCCCTTCGCGCCTGGCAGCGCCGAAACCCTGATCCGGGCCGCATTGGAACTCGTGGGTGAGCTCCAATGACAGGCCGTCCAACCATCACGCAGTTGGCGGCCGAACTCGGCATCGCTCCCTCAACCGTGTCGAGGGCCTTTACCCGGCCGAACCTCCTCAAACCGGAGACGGTGGCGCTGGTACAAAAAGCTGCCGAAGCCGTCGGCTACGTACCGAACCATCACGCACGCGCCCTCTCGACAGGTCGTGCCGGGGCGATCGGACTCATCGTGCCGGACATCGCCAACCCGTTCTTCCCTCCGCTGGTCCGGGCGGCTCAAAACTACGCGAGCGACCTCGGACTATCCGTATTCTTGGCGGACACAGATGAAGACCCGAATCGCGAAGACCGTCTCATCTCACGGATGGCGCCCCAGGTTGAGGGGCTGATCGTCGTTTCATCCCGGCTCGCTTCGGCCCGCATCCGGCAAATCGCCGATTCCCAGCGCGTGGCCTTCATCAACCGCGATGTTCAGGAGACCTACCGGGTACTGCTGGACACCACGGCGGCCATCCGCTCCGCGCTGACGCACCTGTCCGAGCTCGGCCACCGTCGCGTAGCCTACGTCGGCGGCCCACCACAATCTTGGGCAAACAAGCAGCGTCGCTCGGCCGTGGACAACTTCTCGAAGGTCCACGCCCTCGAGGTCACGCACTTCAGTGCGGATCCGGGCACATACGAAGCCGCGAAGGCTCTCAGCGATTCGGTGGCAGTGTCCGGCGTTACCGCAGTCATCGCTTTCGACGACGTCATCGCGCACGGCCTGATGGGCGGATTCGCTGCCGCGGGCGTGGACGTCCCGAAGGACTTGAGCGTCATCGGATGCGACGACACCCTCGCGACCACAACGTTTCCTGCACTTTCGACGATCGCGGTCAATGTCGGTGCAGCAGCCCGGCGCGCCGTCGCTGCCCTATCCGAGAACCCAGGCTCAACCAGCCTGCCCGGAGCGAGGATCATCTTCGAAGGAACCCTCGTCCTCAGGGGAACAGCAGGACCGGTCCGGCCTACGTCCAGCCCGCTAACGCTAGAACCGGAGCTCGATCACCCGGCGGCCCGAAGCGTCCAGACTGGCCGTGGCAGTGATAGCTGAGTAATCCGCGATCTGCCACAGCCCATCCGCCGCCTCGCCGCCGGCGTCGCCCACCACCACGGTTAGCATGCCGGCCGCACGGGCGGAAGCGATACCCGCCGGGGCATCTTCAAAGACGACAACGTCGGCCGGCTCGGCACCCAGCAGCGCGGCTGCCCTGAGGTAGCCTTCCGGGTCAGGCTTGCCGCGGGTCACGGCCTCGGAGGTGACAGTGGTTGCGGGCATCTCGAGTCCGGCTGCCTGCATGCGCACCCCGGCGAGGATCCGATCGGCCGAGGTGACCATGGCGACGGCATCGGCAGGCAAGGACCGCAACAGTTCCGCTGATCCGGGCAACGCCACGATTCCGTCCGTCCGGGTCCGTTCCATCTCGCCGAGCTCCTCCGCGAGCGCGTCGATGTCAGCTCCGGCCGGGGCGAAACGGCGCACCGTGTCCTTGGCCTGGACCCCGTGCGAAGTCCGCAGGATCTCTTCGATGTCCAGTCCGTACCGGCCGGCGAATTCGCTCCACACTTGCTCCACGATGGCGGTGGAGTCCACCAAGGTTCCGTCCATATCGAACAAGACGGCCCGGACGGTCAGGGTTTTCACGGCTTCAGCAGGCAGGTTCATGCATCCATCCTGCCGTTGAAGCTGGTCCGCGGCCCAACTTTTACAGTGTTAGTCCTAGCCGTTGGGCCTGTTGGGGATGTACTGAACGGCCCACTTGTTGCCGTCCGGATCGGCGAAGTAGACAAAGTGGCCCCAATCCTGGATGTCGATGTCGCTGACGTCCACGCCGTTGGCCTTGAGCTGGCTGTGGGCCTCCTGGATGTCACCCACCACCATCTGCAGGCTGGGAGCGGTGCCTGGAGGGGCGTCGTTCAGGCCCTCGCCGATGCAGATGGAGCAGGCCGAGCCAGGCGGAGTCAATTGGACGAAGCGGATGCCGTCCATGGGCCGCTCGTCGTAGTCGGCGTTGAAGCCCACTTTGTTGACGTAGAAATCCTTGGCGCGGTCCACGTCGGACACAGGGACAAACACAAGTTCAAGTTTCCAGTCCATGCGCCAAAGGCTATCGGCGGAGCCCGAAAACCGGTAGGGGCGGAGCACAACGCGGGGTCACTTACGGCCCATGTTGCTGCTCGAATTGGGCCGTAAGTGACCCCGCGTTGACGAGGCCGGTTACTTAGGCGCGTTGTAGCGCGGGTTCGACGACGATGCCCGCCCGGGTGCCCGCTCCTGCTTCGGTTTCAGCCTGGCTTGCGGCGAGTTGAGCCGCCAGGCTGCGTGCGCTGGCGCGGGATGGAAGGAGCCACGCCGCCAAGGTGGCAAGGACCAGGACGGACGCACCAACGTAGATGGCGGGAATGGCCGCGTCCACATAGCCCGTGGAAGTGAGTTTGCCGCCGGCCCCGGTGAAGACTGCGGTCAGGACGGCTACGCCCAGTGCTACACCGATCTCCCGGAGCGTGGAGTTGGTGCCGCTCGCCTTCGCGTGGTCCTCGGCGCGCATATTGGCGAGCACCGACGTCGACATCGGGGCGAAAACCAGGCCCATCCCGATTCCCGCTGCTACAAAGCCTGGCACCAACGTCTCGTACGGGACGGTCGAGGAAAGGACTCCGGCAAGCCAGAACATGCCGGCTGTGAGCAACGCAAGGCCAGTGATCATCAGGGTCCTGGTGCCAAGCCGCGGTGCCAGCAGGCCTGCCAGCGGCGCCACGAACATGGGGGCCAACGTCCAGGGCATCGTCATGACGCCGGCCGCGAGGGGTCCGTGACCCTGCACCACCTGCAGGAACTGGATGAGGATGAAGACGGACCCGAAGATCCCGAAGCTGAAGGTCAGGCCGATCAGGTTGGCCACGGTGAAGCTACGGTCGCGGAAGAGCCGGAGCGGAAGCAGCGGCGCGGCGACGCGGGATTCCCACAGAACGAAGGCGAGCAGCAGGACCCCGCCACCGATCAAGGCGCCGAGCACTTCGGCACTGGACCACCCGGCGTCGTTCCCGCGGACAATGCCGAAGACGAGCGCCAAGAGGCCCAGTCCGGAGAGAAGAAGGCCTACGACGTCGGCGCGGACGCGGGCGCCGAAGCTATTCGGCAGCGCGAAGATCGCGAGCGGAATCGACAGGATTCCGATGGGAACGTTGAGCCAGAAGATCGCTTCCCAACTCCAGCCTTCCACGACCGCACCGCCGATCAGCGGCCCAAGGGCGACACCCAGGCCGGAGACGCCGCCCCAGATGCCGATGGCGAGCGGGCGCAGCTTGTCGCTGACCGAGCCCACCAGCAGGGTGAGCGATAGCGGCATGAGCGCCGCGGAACCAACGCCTTGGACTGCGCGGGCCGCGATGAGCTGCAACGGATCCGTGCTGACGGCTGCCGCTGCGGAAGCGAGGGTGAAGATGGCAAGGCCGGCGATGAAGACGTGGCGGCGGCCGAAGCGGTCCCCCAGGCCGACGGCCAGCAACATGAACGCCGCGAAGCTCAGGGAGTAGGCGTTGACGATCCACTGCAGTTCCTCGACGCTCGCGCCGAGGGCCTTGTGCATCACGGGCAGTGCATTGGTGACCACAAGGTTGTCCAGAGTGGCCATGAAGACGGGAAGGGAGGCCGCCACAATGGCCAGCCAGACGGGAATGGTGCGTTTCATGATGACTCCACGGGGTCGCTGAAGGGCCGCTTTTCCGGGTTGTTGTAATCGAATGATTACTTAAAAAGCAAAGTTAGTTATCGACTGATAACATGTCAAGTGTGGCGAAGAAAACGGCGGGCACAGGCGCCCCGGAAACAGGCTCAACCAGCCAGGCAACTGCCGAACGCATACCTGCGGCTCAACGGCGCGAACTGATCCTGGAAGCCGCCACCGGCGTCTTCGCCGAGCGTGGCTACGCCGGTTCCACCACAGACCAGGTGGCAAAGGCTGCGGGCATCAGCCAGCCGTATGTCGTGCGGATGTTCGGCACCAAGGAGACCCTGTTCCTGGAGGCCTTGGACCGCGCCCAGGGCAAGTTGATGCGCGCGTTTCGCGACGTCATCGCGGCCTACGACGCCGGAGAACTCGCCGAGGAATTGCATCACCTCGATCCTGCCGCCGGGAGCAGCCGCCCGGAACAGCTCAAGCAGCTCATGGCCATCGCCTACGCGGATCTGGTGGAGGACCGCGGGATCCTCATGATGCTGATGCAGGCTTTCGTGGCAGGCCACGAACCCGCCATCGGGGCACGGGCCAGGGAAGGATTCCTGGACATTTATCGCCTGGTGCGGGACGAAGCCGGCCTGTCTCCCGAAACCTCCCGCGACTTCCTTGCGCAGGGCATGCTCATGAACACCCTGATCGGCATCCGCCTGCCGGAAGTCTACGAACAGGACGAGACCGCCGAGGAGTTGCTTGAGTGCACCCTGCGGTCCAAGCTGCCCATGGTGCTCAAGGCAAGCAAGGCGCAGCGCCGGGCGGGTTGAGGCTAGGCGAAAGGCGGCCCTGTAGCTTTCTCCCCTTCTTTGCCGCACAGAAACACCGAAATGGCGCGACTCGCCGCGTCGCAAGCGCTTTCCGGAACCAAAAGAGGGGAAAACGGTCCGAGCGTCGGTTCGGTGACAGCAACTTTGATCCGGACAACACTGCCTAAAGATGTGTCCGCGGACTGGAGGTAGGCTCTTTCTGCGGAACGAGCCAGCGACTCGAACTATCTGCAATGACCGGGGTCGGCGTTCAGGTATCGCCGAAGCAAGCAACGACGGTGAGGCCTTTGCCGATGAAGCCAGTCAAGTCCAGGTCAACGGGACCATCGTTGACAAACCCCATCGCCGGGCAGGCGCGGGAGGAAAAGTCACACCCGGACAGTGTGGCCACGATGGGGGCGGCAAAGGGAAGGATGAGTGCGGGAAGCTGCCTCATGGCCCAAGCTAACGGCCACGCCGTTCAGGCAGTCGCCTGACGTCGCGCGCTTTATCCCCAAGCGCTCGAACAGAATATCGATGCACAATAGACGAATGAGCGATGAAGTCTTTGAGTCTCGATATTCGTCCGAAGCTGAACCCAGGGTTACCCCTGATCCTGAACTTGCTGCTGGATGCCGGGATCTCGCTGGCTCGCTTCAGTCGCACCTCCAGTTCGCCCAAGGTGCCGCTGAACAGCTAGATGCGGCCCTCCTTAAGCTGTCCGCAAGTGGTGCAGATTCTGCCGATATCGCTTCAGAAACAGGCCTCGGCACAGCCCACGTCGAGGCCGTCGTTGCCGGCCAGACGTCGTTGTATTTCCTTTTCCGAGCTCTTGTTGACCGGGCTAGTGGACTGGCCTGAGGAAGGTCTCTCAAGGGTTGTGCAAACCGAGCGGACGAAGGCGGTTGCGCCACCCTGGTGGCAGCCGCAAATCGCACCTGGTCGCGTATAACCCAATTACCACAGATGAAAATTGTCGTAGGGGGCCTGCAATGGGGTGCAGAGCAGACGTGTGAGGGAAACTATGCTCCCCAGTACATCAATGCGTCACTGCAAGACACTTGCGACGGGGCGTTCTGCCTCATCTGGGAAACCAAACGGGGTCCGTGGCGCAGTCCTACCTCTCAGGACTACTCGCGCGTTTCCAAGGTTGGATCAATCTCGCTCTGTTCTACGACTGAGAAAAGGAAGATTCGGGTCAAGGTTGATCGCTGGAGCGGTGGAGTCCAGTACCCGGCGATGTACCACCCTGACGCAGTCCGGGCATGCAACGTCAAATTCATGTAGACATTTCACCTGCTGGCAAGAAGGCTGGGCAGCTTGCGCTTCCCGGCCGTCTTTGCTGGACGCGGTGTTCCCGGCACCCACGGACTCGCTAGCCGGCCACGCCGTAGAGGCGGTCTCCGGCGTCGCCCAGGCCCGGAACGATGTAGGCCTTCTCGTTGAGCCTCTCGTCGATCGAGGCGAGGACGATCTTGACGTTGGCCTCTGAAAGCTCTTCTTCGAGCTTGGCCAGGCCTTCCGGCGCAGCCAGCAGGCAGATGCACGTGACGTCCGAAGCGCCGCGCTTGAAGAGGAACTTGATGGCTTCGCGCAGGGTGCCGCCTGTAGCGAGCATGGGGTCCAGCACGAAGATCTGGCGGCCCGTCAGGTCTTCGGGGAGGCGCTCGGCGTAGGTGATGATGTCCAGGGTTTCTTCGTCGCGGGCCATGCCCAGGAAGCCCACCTCGGCAGTGGGGACCAGCTTGGTCATGCCCTCGAGCATGCCGAGGCCTGCGCGCAGGATGGGAACCACAAGCGGCGTCGGCTTCGTGAAGGCGGTACCGATCGCCTTGGTGACCGGGGTTTCGATCTCTACCGCTTCGGTCCTGACTTCGCGGGTGGCCTCGTAGGCCAGCAAAGTGACGAGTTCTTCGGTGAGTTGCCGGAAGACCGGTGAAGGAGTGTTCTTATCCCGCAGAACGGTGAGCTTGTGAGCGACCAGCGGGTGGTCCACGACGAGTGTGCGCATGACTCCAAAACTATCATTGAGGCATGAGCACCAACGAGCCTTATCACGCAGAGCACGCCGCCTGGATGGGTCTGGCCCTGGACGAGGCCCGGCTGGCGCTGGATACCGAGGATGTGCCGATCGGTGCTGTCGTTTTAGGGCCCGACGGCGGCGTGCTGGGTGCCGGGCGGAACGAACGGGAAGCGCACGGCGACCCGACGGCGCACGCCGAGATTGTCGCCATCCGTGAGGCAGCCGCCGCCCTGCAACGCCACGCCCTGGAGCTTGGCGAAGGCGGAGACGGCTGGAGACTCGAGGACTGCACCCTCGTCGTGACGCTGGAGCCCTGCGCAATGTGCGCCGGAGCCATTGTGCTGGCACGGATTCCGCGGGTGGTCTTCGGCGCCTGGGACGAGAAGGCCGGTGCCGCCGGATCCGTGTTCGATATCTTGCGGGAACGCAGGCTCAACCACTGGGTGGAGGTCTACGCGGGCGTGCGCGAAGAGGAATGTTCAGCCTTGCTCCGGGATTTCTTCGCAGCCCACCGGAAGTAACAGCCATCCGGGAGCCCCCTGCCGTTTGATTATCCAGACGTTACGCTAACCTGATATGGCAACAGTTCCATACGCAGTCGTCCATGTCTGCGGCCTTCAGAAACGACCGATAATGACGCACAGCGGCGGGCGAAAGTCCATTTCATATGTCTTTCCCATCTTCAACGAGTCCGGAAACATCCGTCGCCTTTATGACGTGATCTCCGAAACTACAGCGGGCCTCGACTATAATATCGAGCTTGTTTTCGTCAACGATGGCAGCAAGGACAATTCCCTGGAACTGCTTCGGGACCTGCAGATGACGGACCGCCGCATACTGGTCATCGATTTCGCTCGTAATTATGGCCACCAGGTCGCCGTAACAGCGGGCATCGACGCAGCAACCGGCGATGCCGTGATCATCATGGACAGCGACCTCCAGGATCCTCCAGAAGTCAGCCTGGAGCTGATCTCTCGATGGGAGGAGGGGTTCGATGTCGTGTATGCCCAACGCCGGACTCGCAAAGACACCCCTTTCAAGAGGTTCACCGCCTGGGCTTTCTACGTAATGCTCAGGCGCATTGCATCAATCGAAATCCCGGCCAACACGGGTGATTTTCGGCTGCTTGACCGTGTAGTAGTTGATGAAATAAAGAAATTCCGCGAGCACGACCGCTTTATTCGCGGGATGGTCAGCTACGTTGGATTCAATCAGGCCGCCGTCCAATTTGACCGCGATGAACGCCTCAATGGAAAGTCCGGATATCCGCTGGGAAAGATGCTCAAATTGGCCGCGGATGGCGTCTTCGGTTTCTCCACCTTCCCCCTCACCTTGATCTCCAGAATCGGCATGATCACAGCGCTGCTGAGCGTCGTTGGCATCGCGTATGCCGTGCTCATGAAGGTGTTTTCTCCGAACACCGTGGTGGAAGGATGGACGTTCATTGTCACGTCGATCCTCTTTGTGGGCGGCTTGCAGCTCATCATGCTCGGCATTCTGGGTGGATACATCGGGCGCATCTACACGGAGGTTCAGAACCGGCCGTTGTACGGGGTCCGGGCCATATACGGCGCCACCGACCGCAGAGCAACACCGGCCATCTCGGAAGCGGAGGCGGAATGAAGTCGCCCCGTGCAAGGCTGCTCGAATCCACGGGAAAGTTTGCGGTGGTAGGCATTGTCAACAATATTGTCGGGTACACGATCTTCGCTGTCCTGTCCTTGCTTGGGACGCCCGCTATTCCGGCTATGGCCGTCAGTTACTGCACCGGAATGGTCATCAGCTACTTTGGCAACCGGTCCTTCACCTTTAAGCACGAGGGCAAATCGGGACCCGCGATCCTCAGGTTCCTCGTAGTCAATGCCGCAGGTTTTACGTTGAACGCCGCACTGTTGTGGTTCTTCGTGGATGTCGCCAGAATGCCCCAACTCCTTGTTCAGCTATTCGCGATCGCTTGCGTAGCTACGCTCACCTACACCTTGATGCGTCTTTGGGTTTTCCACGAGAGCAAAGTTCAGCCGGAGGCATCCAATGCCTGAGACCCAAGCCCGGCCCGTCCTCGAGGCTCCAGAGCAGGCCGTTACGCGGAACCCGCCCAAAGTGAAGTTGTCGACGTGGATCTGGCTCGGTTCCGCGGTCTTCGCGGCTCTGGTTGCCGGATTCATCGCGCCGACCCTGATGCCGTCCCGGGCATTCCAGATACTGGCCGCGTTCGGCGTCTTCATAGCTGTGGTTGGCGCCCGGACCACGTTCGGATTCTACTCGGAGTTGGCCGGCCGGATCCGCGGATGGCGCGAAGAACCCGTTAGGCACCATAAGCTGTCCGCAGCCCCTGGCCTGATCTTTTGCGGAATGCTCGCATTCATACTGCTTGGGGTGCTGTTCTGGCCCTCCCCGCACATCGCCAACTACAACTATGCACTTACGGGTTGTGGCGCCTTGTTCGTGCTCTTCGTTCTTCCGCCGTTGTATCGAGCTTCGGCGGCTTTTGGCCGCCGACTCGAAACCGCGCCGCGATGGGTCCGCCCCGCATTCCTCTGTGTAGCCATGATCCTTGCCCTGTTGGTGCAGTTGAGGCTCGGGTACGCGTTGCAGGTCATGCCCGGGTGGGACGCTGGCGCGGTTGCAGAGAGCGCGTTCGGCGTCGCCGATGGCAGCAAGTCCACCATCTACGACTACTTCAACATGTACCCGAACAACCTGGCGATCACGGTCGCGCTCACGAGGTACTCCCAAGTGATGGTGGCCCTGGGTGTCCCCTCGGGCGGGCTCCTCTACGCAGCGATCGTCCTCAATTGCGTGGTGTTGTGCACGGCAATCCTGCTCACCTATTTGTGCGCACGGCAACTTGTCAACGAAGGTGCCGCCGTCTTCACGCTTCTCCCATCTGCGCTGTACCTCGTGCTCTCCCCGTACATCTCCGTTGTCTACTCCGACAGCGTGGGCATTCTCTTTCCAGTGTTGCTCTTCTACATCCATCTCAAGGCGGTGCGGGCGGGCAGGTGGCAGGTCAAACTTGTCCTTTGGACGCTGCTTGGCGCCGTCACGGCGGTGGGTTATAACCTCAAACCGACCGCTGCATTCGCAACCGCAGCGATAGTTGGTGTTTACGCACTCGAATTTCTTTTCCGCAACAAGAGCGCCCTGCATAAGTTGCGTGCGTTGGCAGGGGTTCTGGTGGCAACGGCAATCGGGTTCACCGCCACAAACACGGCAATGTGGGTAGACATCAAAGCCCAGTCTTATGTCGGTTTCAACGTCGATCAGAACACCAAGGCCTTTCCGTGGACGCATTTCCTCATGATGGGAGCAACCGGGATTGGCGCGTTCACGCAATCGGATGTGAACGCCACTGCGGCGATTCAAGATCCAACTGAGCGCTACCAGCACGGCCTTGAGGTGTACGCCCAGCGCGTAGCGGATATGGGATATCCGGGCTACCTGCAGTTCATTGACCGCAAGGCCGTGTGGACGTTTGGCGATGGGAGTTTTCATACCTGGGGAGAAGGACTCCTTTTGAATCAGAAGGATCCCTTCCCGATCAAAGATCCGCTCAGCAATAAGATCAAGGACTACCTCTGGGGGAACGGCGCCCACTTTGACCTGATGACAGGCGTCTGGCAGTCCGGTTGGCTGGCATTGCTCTTCCTGGTCGCACTGCCCATGCGCGTGCGGTCACCGCGACTTCTGACGTCCAGCGCAGCAATCATGCGTTGGTCTTTGCTCGCGTTGACCCTATTTCTCCTGTTTTTCGAAACGCGGCCACGATACCTCTACCTGTACGTTCCGTTCTTCATTCTTCTGGCAACGCTGACCCTCAGCGCGCTCACAACGCCCTCTCACGGGCGGAGATCCATTCTTGCCGCTACATCTACGAATCCCGATGAAAAGGCGCCCTTGAAATTGTGAGGTGTTGGACGTCAGATGGTCTCAGGCAGCACATCTGAGGAGGACCTCATGACCGTCTCTTTCAACCACACCATCGTCTACGCGACGGACAAACGCCGTTCCGCGGAGTTCCTCGCCAAGGTATTTGGCCTGCCGAGGCCGCAGCCCATGTGGTCCTTCATGACTGTGTCCTTTGACCATGGAGTTGCCCTCGATTTCGCCACGGCGGACCGGCCCGTCTCGCCCCAGCACTATGCGTTTCTGGTCAGTGAGGACGACTTCGACGGGATCTTCGCGAGGATCCAGGCCGAGGGAATCCCCTATTGGGCGGACCCTGCGCGGTCCCGCGCCCAGCAGATCAACCACAACGATGGCGGACGCGGCGTCTACTTCGCGGATCCGGACGGGCATTTCCTGGAGGCAATCACTCGGCCATATGGATCGGGTGCCGCGTGAGTTCCCCGGTACGGGTCACGGCCATGGTGACCGGCCGCGTCCAGGGCGTCGGTTTCCGCTACTCGACAATGCACCAGGCCCGAATGCTCGGACTGACCGGGGAGGCGGCCAACCAGTTGGATGGCTCGGTGCAGGTGATCGCTGAGGGTGATCGCGAAGCCGTCGATTCCCTGCTGGAATGGCTGCAATCCCGGGATGCCCCGGGCCGCGTGAAACACGTGGATGCCACCTTCACGCAAGCTACCGGGGAGTTCTCCGGATTTTGGGTGGACTGAACCTGCCCCAAGCTGAGCCCGGTGTCAGGCGTTCGCGGCGTTCGCCTTGTCCAAGGCGTCGATGCGCTTCTGCCGCGATGCCGGCGAGTCCAGGCTGAACGAGCGGAAATCCCCGAGGTCCTCGCGGATCCAGCTCTCCACCTCACTGATCCGGTGCGTGACGGCCGCGCTGGGCTTGTCAAACGTCCAGGCGGCGATCCGTTCCTTACCCGGATCGTATTGCCACAGCCCGATGATCCTTCCCCGGTCCAGGATCGGGTGGTCGGACAGGTCCGCCTGAAGCGCCAGCGTGGTGTCCATGACCTTCCGGCCCCGATCCCGCTCGGCGAGCATGCCCGCCGAGTTCCTGCGCAACAGCACCAAAGAGTCCGTCCCGGCCAGAAGCTGGATCTGCTCCTCCTGCGGTGCCCTGAACGCGGAAAGGTGCTCGACGTCGTCGGGCAGCATACACACCGACTCGCCTGCCTCCGTGGTCACTTCGACGGCGCCGACGGCGGCCAGCGCCGCCTTGCTCTGCGCGACGGTGAAACCCGTTAGCCATTGGCTCTGCTTGAACGTCGCTCCGCCGGTCCAGCGCAGATACCGTTCGATCAAGAGCGCGCGGGCGGCGTCGTCGTCGAGGGAGCTGGGCGGCAGCGCCCATGATGTGTAGGCGTAGCGTTGCTGGTCGAGGCGGCCGTTGACGGGGACACGTCGGATGCGTCCGTCGGCTTGGAGGAGGCCCAACGCAGTGGGGAGGGTGGTTGACGCACCCTTCTTCTTGCCTTCTTCGCCGAGGCCGCGGACGGACTCGCCGAGCTCGTCCCTGAGCTGCTTCGGGTCCATGGGGTCGCTGGATTCGATGAGGGTGTGCAGCACTTGCTCTTCGAGCAGGGTGATCTCACCGCGTTCGACGCCGAGCCGGGCCAGGACCTTGAATGGCGCCACCGCGGCGTCCCGGCCGACTTGGAGTCCCCAGGCGAAGTCCTTCCGGCCCAGGACGTAGGTGCAACCGCGGGCCGTGGGGAGCTCGTGGATTCTCAACTCGGCGACGTCGCGATCGACCTGTTCGCGCCGGATCCCGGCCCGGGCGAAGAGCGTCAGGTAGGGGTTGGCGCCGCCCACGGAGCGGGCCCAGCCGGCGCGGTCCAGGACTTCCTCGGACGTCTTGCCGGCGAGGGAACCGTCCAGGCCCTGTCTGTGCCACGCCCAGGCGCGAAGGAGTTCCGGGGTGAGTGTTTGGGTGGAAAGCACGGCGGACGTCATGGCCCCATTCTGCACCGTTTGTCCGCCATCCGGGGCAGTCCCGCGCTAGCTAGCGCCCGAAATCCAGCGAGAAGCCCGCCCAGGCGTCGGGATGTTCCCGGAGGACGACGTCGACGCCGGCGAGCGCACCGCCGTCGTGGCTCCCGCGGACTTTCGCCGCGACTGCCTCAGCGATGAAGCGGGCCAGCACTTCCGTCGTCGTGAGCTGTCCGGCGAAGTCCGGGTGCTCGTCGAGGTTCTTATAGTTGAGGCCGGCCAGCACCTCGTCCAGGATTGTTCCGGCGGCGCCGATGTCCAGCACGATCGCGTCGTCGTTCAGTTCCGCCCGACGGAACGTCACCTCGGCCACGAACGTTGCTCCGTGGAGTCCCTGAGCCGGACCGAACGACTCCCGCGGGAGACTGTGGGCGATCATGAAGTGCCGGCGGACGGTGAGGCTGAACATGGTTAGCCCTTCTTGGTTTTGGGGTAGTTGATGACGCGGCAAAGATCGTCCAGCTCGCCGTTTTCCAGGCCGTTGAAGACCTCCGGCAGCTCCTCGAACCGCGACTCTCCCGTGAGGAACGCATCGAACGCTGGGTCCCGCAGGAGCGACACGGCAAGCTGCAGCCGCTCGCTTGAGGTGCGGCGGTGCCGGCGGGAACGTGCAACCACTCCAACCTGGCTGGCTCGGATGGAGAGGCGCCGGGCATGGAAGTCCTCCCCCAGCGGCAGGGAGACCTTCCGGTCCCCGTACCAGGACATCTCAATGATCTCGCCCTCGTCACCCACGAGCTGCAGGCTACGGGCCAGTCCTTCGTCCGTGGCGGAGCAATGGAACACGATGTCGCAGTCCTGTTTTGCATCGTCCGGAAGCGCAAACTCCACGCCCAGGGATTCCACGAACCCGTGCTTCCCCGGATCCGTCTCCACGAGTTGCAAGCGCTGCAGCGGGAAACTGCGCAGCAGTGCTGCGGTCATGCCGCCCACCAGTCCGGCACCGACGACGGCGATCCTGTCACCAAGGCGGGGTCCGGCCTCCCAGAGGGCGTTGAGGGCGATCTCGGCGATGCCGGTGAGCACAGCGCGGCGTGCAGGCACGCCGTCGGGAATTCGGGTGAGTGAGGTGAGCGGCACGACGTAGCGGTCTTGGTGCGGGTGCAGGCAGAAGACGTTCTGGCCGATCCAATCTTCGGAGCCTTCCTCAACGACGCCAACCGACAGGTAGCCGAACTTGACCGGCGCCGGAAAATCCCCGGTTTGATGGGGTGCGCGCATCGCGTTCGCGATTCGTGGAGGGACATTGGCTTCGTGAACCACGAGTTCGGTTCCCCGGCTGATTCCCGAGTACAAAGCTCGGACCAGAGCCTCCCCCTGGCGCGGGGCCGGAAGTTCCTCGCTGCGGAGCTCACCTTGGCAGGGGCCCACCGTCCAGTAGGCCAGGGCCGATTGGGGGTGCGTGTTCTGCGGTGCGTTTTGTGGAAGAGTCATCGTGCTTGCGAATCTAGTCCTGCGGCTGCGATTGGGGAAGCGAAGGCTACTTACTAAGTGGGCACCGACCGGCCGTTTTGGGGAACAGGCCTTCACTCCGGTACCCTATTTCAGTTGGTGACGTGTCCGAGCGGCCGAAGGTGCAACACTCGAAATGTTGTTTGGTGTAAAAGCCAACGTGGGTTCAAATCCCACCGTCACCGCCACTTGAAAGGCCCCTGATTCCCTTTGTTTACAAGGGATCGGGGGCCTTTTGCTTTGCCGCAATCAGGGTTTTGGGCACATTTTGGGCACATTTGCCTGAGACACTGCAAGGTCCAGGGCGTCCGAGACGCTGTCCAGGTCCCCGTCAAACAGGTCCGCATAGATGTCTAGGGTCATGGCTGCCGAGCTGTGACCCAGCATTCTCTGAACCGCTTTGACGTTCGCGCCGGCTGATACAGCAAAGCTCGCGGCGGAATGCCTGAGATCGTGAGGCGTGATTCGTGGCACTCCTGCTCTCTTCACGGCCCCCGCGAACCAGCTCATGTTGTCGTCGTGCACGCGTGCGAGGCGGAGGTGATGGCCATTCTCGCCGGGAAACACGAGATCATTTCTGTCCTTGTTCTCACACTGCTGTGCCAGCGGCTCAGCGAGGAATCGCGGGAACGGCACGGTTCGTTTCTTGTGGTTCTTTGGCGTACCTACTTCGATCACCGAACCGACCTGAACCGCGTTTTCCTCAATCACGAATCGCCGCCGCAACATGTCCAAATGCTTGACTCGCAGTCCAGTCGCCTCTCCCCACCGCAACCCGCAGTAGGCAAGCACGAGAACCAGTGTCGGATATTTACTGGCTGCGGCGAGTGCATGCACTTGCTCGTGACTCAGGTAGACGTGCGGCTTCTTGATCTTGCGCGGCAAGGTTACGCCCCGTGCTGGATTACTCAATGTTCGACGGTCGCTCACGGCGTCATCCAGAATGGCCGCCAAGACTCCGTAAGCGCGGATTACAAGCGTTGCCCCCTTCGGTTTCCGCGGCGGGACCGCGCTCTGATCCCCCTTCGTCAAAGCTGAGATCCATTGCTGCACATCTGTCTTTCGGATATCAGAGACTGCCGCACCGCCCCACACCGGCAGCACATGATTACGCCAAGCCGACTCCACGGGGCGCAATGAAGATGGCTTCAAATGGGTCTGCCGCGACAACCACGCTTCCCCAAGCGGACCGATCAGGGCCTTTGCGGCTGCCGCATCTATGAACTCCCCGCGGGCCTTGGATACCTCAACGCTGGCGAGGAATAGCTCGGCGTCCCTCTTTGTCCTGAATCCACGTTTCTTGGTCTGTACCCGGTCAGGTTTCCGGTAGCGAACCTGATACCGGCGCCCGGCCCGCGTCTCATAGGGTTCGATTGTTGCCATCGCCGGATTGTTCTTTCGCTGCGCTCTGATCAACCAGAGACTTGATAATTGCGCTGAGCTCGTCCACTCGTAAATTGAGGTCTTCGAATGTCACGGGACCAGCTTTCGTATTCCCTGCCGGGATGAAGTCGGGGCGTAGCCCCCGTACGTAGTCATCACTGCCCAAGTCGCCTTCGATCGGTGTTATGCCATCCGCCCATTCCCAAACCCGTACCAGGTCAGCCGGGTCAGCTCCGGTGACGGCCACCGGCTCGTCGAGCGAGTTGGGAAACAACAGTGCATTTGGGTTCACGCCGAGGACTACCGCCAGGGCCACGAGATCATCAACATCAACCCGCCTAACGCCGGCCTCGATCTTCTGTATTCCGCTCGCGGAAATTTCGTGCCCGACGCCCCTAAGCCTTTGCTGAAGCTCCCGCAGGGTGACATTCCCCCGCAAACGCTTCAGGTTCCGAGCGACGGTCTTGCCGGTTGGGCCAATGTCATGTCCTCGCAGCCGCTCTCCGCTATGTACCATATAAGAAACGATACACGCTATATAGACAACAAGCGTAATTAGCAACTTTGCATCTAATATGACGAGGCGTTCACGGAAGGGAATGAGGCTTCATGGAATCGGAACTGCTGACCCCGGCAGAGCTGGCAGCCAAGCTTCACAAGACGGCGCCCGCATTGGCGCAATGGCGCTACCGAGGGATGGGCCCTAAATTCGTGAAATTAGGCAGCGGCGTCCGCTATCGCGCCAGCGATGTAGAGGCATGGCTTGACGCACAGACACGCTCTCAGACGGGCCAGATGCTGCCGAGCGTCTAACGAGCCGGAATTCCTGGAGTGCTCTGCGAAAGCCGGACCCTCAGACTGAGATCACTCGGATCCGAGGCGAGGGAGCCCACGTGAACCTTGGCCACGCCAACTGGAGGTCACGAAGAGCCGGGAAGCCCAAGAGTGTGCAAAGGAGAAGGAAGCGTGACGCACTGGGGCCACGCCACCGATGGATGGTCGCCACGCTGGCAACCTACTCGGATCGCGAAGGCGACCGAGAATCGTACGAGTGGCTGACCGCGATCTGGCAACGAGTATCTTGTCTTCGGTCGTTCCCAGTGGACCACCGCAAACGACCCTACGCTTTGACACCCGCTGGCCCCGATCGTCCGCCGTCTCCCTTTGACTCGCGGGAGCCGGCGCCCCTCGGTCGCCTTGCGCCTTTTGCCCGGATCCGCCCTGTGACGAAAGCCGCGCGACCTATCTTGTCTACCGCGTGCCCCCAGGAATGGCGTCACGCGGAACGAAACCTTCCACGAGTTCACGGCGAACCTGCCCAGATACCTTGGCTTGGACGTCAAAGAACCGGCGATCGTCTACGACGAACTCCTCCAATCGCTGACAGCCATCCAACGAGAGCGGGAGACACCCGCTAAGAGAGAACAACGCCCCGCCCGCGACGACCGCCCCGCCTTCTGCGCCTGTTCCCGTTCCGCAGGATGGAGAGACAGTCCGTTCCCGTTCCAAGCTGCCGGAGAAACGTCTCGATAGAACGCGAAGCCCTGATGTCGTTCGTGAGCCCACGACACTGTTTCCCGGCCCGGAACCGCGCAGCATAAATACCTGAATACCTGAATTCGTGGCCGAACGGCCCCGCTAGCACAAGCGGGGCCGATTCAATGATCGGTGTCAATCGAAGCGCCGCGTTGTAACACTCTGTCTGTCAAAGGAGCTCATCAGGATCCTCAGCGTTGGGGGTTGCAGCTTGAGGATGCCGGTGGGCCTCGTCTTCTTCCTGCGTAGTGGTCAAGACACCGCCATTTCAGCTCTGTGCGCTCGAAGCCGCTGAATAGTGTCAGCATCGTTACGGAGACGATTCGGGATACCTGGAATCCGATCCGAAAAGGTCAGGCTGCTCGACCGGCGGAGGACCGGGAACACACGGCGTGTTCCACAGCCAGGCGCCTTGCAGCTCGTTCATCCAGTCAAGTTCAACGATCTTGAAGTGCAGAATGAAGGATTATGATTTGCCGCCTTTCATCAGTATTCGGTGGATGTCAAAAATGCCTAGATTCCGGGGGACACGGCCCAATCGGGCGCTGTGCGTGCTCATCATTTTTCGTTACTCTGCGTTGTTTCCGGCGGGTAAACGGTGGGCGGATCGCCGCGGCCACGGGCCGACCGAAAGCCACATCAGACTCGGCGGTCAGGGATCCCCAGACTCAACAGACGGCTCGGCACGGCCGGTCTTCTTGGCGATCGCGAGGCCGAGACGCCAATGACCTGTATCAAGACCCGGTCGGCCTGTTCGGGTTTCCGGTGTGCGAACTCGGGTTGAGCACCCCGAGGCCCTGAACCAGCCACCTGACAGCCGAAATTTCAACCGCGTTCCGGGCATCGTCGTCGACCATTCGCCGACATCTCAATTTCCTGCGTCGGGCCGATCGGGGATCAGTGCTCATTCGGAGGTTTCGGGCACCCCCCGACCAAGTGCTAGGTCGCGTCGATGACCTGGCGGCGAGCTTCCGCCCCACCGTCATGCCGCCCGGTTCTTCCGCTCCCATGAACTAGGAACACGGCTGGCGCTTCCGCCAGCGATCAAACCGCGGACACGACGGAGATTCGGATGACCATGACGTCAGAACGCAGCAGCACGGTCGAAGCTGCCGAAGAACAATGGCTGACCCCGAAAGACAGCTGCACCCAGTTGCAGATTCCTGCGCAGAAGTTCTACCAGTGGCGGGCCAAGCACGTCGGCCCCCGCGCCTACCGAATCGGGCGACATCTGCGGATCAGCCGAAGCGACTTCAACTCGTGGTTGTCCTCGCGGCTGAAACCTTAGATGTCATCCAGACCGCCGCTTCCTCTCTAGACTTAGGGCAAAATCCGCCGCCAGAAAGTCCCAAGTGGTCGATGGTGGGGCACCGCTAGGTACCGGCGCCGCAGTAGAACGGCGCCGACATCGGCGGACGATGGCTGAAAATCGGCCACAAATGATCTCATCGTGCCCGCGACGGCACATTCGGGGCTGTAAATCCTGACATTCCTGGGGTTTGCTACCAATAGGTGGCCCTTCCAATCCCGTCTTCTGCCCTTCTCCCTCTCGCTCTTTGGCAAGACCCACCAAAAGCGGAAGCAACGGTGCCGACATCAACCCCCAGGAATGGGCACGACTCGAACGTTCGAAGAAACTGCTGAGTCGAGAGACTCAGGGCCTTCTCCTCGACGTCGGCCGCTTCGTCGCCAAAATCCATCGAACGGATGCGGGTCATGCAGGGCTGCACCCGAATGCCCATGAATGACCAGAAGAATCTTCGCTGTTTGTCATTCTGATGCTCGATCATCGCTGGGCGGGTCCTCCGCGCAACCAGGGCGCTTTGCGCCGGTCCCAATCCAAAACTTCCATCGGCGCTCCTGCGTCGCTTATTTCCTCGCGAACTTTTGGACTGCTCCCGGTTCCCCAAGTTGCACTCCGCCCCTCATGCCCAGCAGCGGTCCCCCTATCAGAACGACGCGGAAACGTAACGGCCACGGCTGGAGCCGCCACTGAAGCAGAAGGATCATGGAAACGCTCACCGTCAAGACCCCCGCCGGTGTCCTCAGTTTCATCGGCCAAACCCTGGGTCTCCGGTCGCAGGAAAGCCTTGTGGATGCGGCCGTCGAAGCCTTTCCGGCGGAGGGCCTCGGCCGCGCCGAGTCCGGCGGCGGAGGAACCAAGATGGCGACGGAGCTGACGCAGCTCACCCGCCGGCTCAATCATGCGGATAAGGGGGTCGGATCGCTGTGACATAGTCATCCTGGAGACGATGGGAGTCCCTCCGCTGCTGCGGCCGGAAAGGTACCCTCTTATCCTCCAATCAATGGGATCTGCCTGCGTCGTCCAGCCGGACTGGCCCATTTACTGCCGCAATGGATCGGCCAGAGAGCAGTTGGGTCAGGAGCCAAGACCCGCACGGTATGCGTAGGCGACCAGCTGGGCGCGGTCTCTGGCCCCCACCTTCGCCATGGCCCGGTTGGCGTGGGTCTTGACGGTATAGGGCGAGATAAACATGGTTTCGGCGATCTGTTGATTGCTCAGCCCTGTGGCAATAGCGATGACGACGTCGTGCTCTTTGGGCGTGAGGGTGGAGAACAGGTCCGCCAGTGCCGGGTCGACGTCGGCCTGCCGCTCTTCGGCGACCCGGTCGATCAGCGCTGCGGCGGCAGTGGCAGAGAGAGCGCCGCCTCCGGCCGCGACCTCCTCGATGCCGGCCGCGAGTTCGGCAGGTCCTACCCCCTTGCTGAGGAAGCCGTTAGCTCCGGCCCGCAGCGCGGCAAAGACGGTTTCGTCGTGATCGAAGGTTGTCAGGATGATGATGCGGACACGTTCGGCCGGGATGGTTTGCCGGATCCGGCGGGTCGCCTCCACGCCGTCGACACCGGGCATGCGGATGTCCATCAAGACCACGTCCGCGGCCAGACCCCTGAGAAGCCGGACGGCCTCTAGTCCATCCCCGGCCTCGCCCACCACGGTGATGTTGGCCTGGGTCTCCAAAATCGCACGCAGGCCAACCCGGATCATTTCCTGGTCATCGACGATCAGTACGCGGATCATTGAATCATCCCTCCGTCGGTTCGCAAAATGGCCGCGACGCGGAACCTGCGGCCATCATCGTCGACCTCTACACGGCCGCCGGCCGAGCGCGCGCGCTCACGGATGCCTATCAGACCATATCCGCCGCCTTCACCGCTGCTTTTCCTGATCCCCGCATAATCGTTGGCCGCCACAATGCTCAGGTGACCGTCGGCGCAGCCGATCGCCAGTTCCACCTGTCCCCGGCCGTGCCGCTGCGCGTTTGTCAGCGCCTCCTGCACGATCCGGAAGGCAGCCAGGCCCACGGTGGGATCCAGCCCGTCGGTGTCTCCGTCGATGACGAAATTCACGGAAACCCCTGCTGCTCGGAATGTTTCGATAAGTGCCGGGATCTGCGCAATATCAGGAGTCGGGCGGACCGGATCGTCGTCATCGACACCGCGGCGCAGCACGGCGAGGATCAGCTGCGTCTCGTGCAGCACCCTGCGCACACTGGCACGGGCAGATTCCAGCGCCGTGCGGGCAGCCGAGTCTCCGGCGGGAAGGCTTACTTCCGCGACGCCAAGATTCATCCCGAGCACGGCGACCTCATGGCCCACGACGTCATGGAGGTCACGGGCAATACGTACCCGCTCCTGCGTGATTCCGCGTTCAACTGCAAGGTCAGCTGCGGCTTCGGCGTCGAGCGCGCGTTGTTTCATGGATTCAAGGTAATCCTGTTGCGCGCGCACAGCGTTTCCGACGGCCGCACCTACGGCGCAGCATGCCGAAGCCACCAGGGCCACAGATGCCTGGAAATTCCAATGCTCCCGTATCACGAGCGAGAAGTAGACAGGGACACCGGCCATCAGCAGCGCGAGAATGGCGCGGGCACCGCGAACGGTCACCGAGAACAACGTAAAGACGACGACCGACCACATCGCCACGAACTCGGTCGCGAGGAGCGCTGCCGCAACCGAGCCGAACGTAACGACGAGCAATCCGAGCACGCGCTGGAATCGGCCCAGGATGAGGCCTGCCGCCACCAGAAACACTCCGGTGTAACCGAGCAGCGGTTCACCGGAGAGCCCCAACACGAAGAACTCCGTTACAACAGCCGCCCAGCTCAGAATCAGAACCACTCGGTTGAGGAATTGGCCGCGGAGAAACCACGCCAATCTCGGCGATGCCAACGGGGCGCTGCTTGATGTCATCTCACGATTATCATTCACTCCCTGACTCTTCCTGCGCCGCAACGGACCACATCACGTCGGTCCACCGGGCGGCCTTCATGATAGGCGCCCGGCGGCGGCGACCCGGTCCGGCGTGAGACTGCCCCCGTGGCCTACTGCATACGCAGTAGGCAAGGCGATCCCGTTAGATGATTCGCACAGCTCCCGTGGCAGGAAACATCGGAAGTGAACATTTTCCGTATATCTGAGGAGTCTTCATGTCCGCGTTTCTTGCACACGTCGGTCGGTTCAGCGCCCGACATCGATTGGTGGTGATCGGGGCATGGCTGGTGATTTTCGCCGTCCTCGTTGCCACCCTGGTCGTCGGCAGCGCCAACGGCCCGTCCGGTTCAGCGTCCAGCTCCGTCCCTGATTCTCCGGCTTCGCGAGCGCTCGATCGGATGAAGACAGAGTTCCCCTCCGCGGGGGCGGCCTCCGGCGGAACGCTCCAACTGGTCTTCCAGCCCGAAGGCGGCAACGTCTCCGACCCCGCCGTCGCGGGACAGATCGCCGCCGTGCTCAACGACGCCAAATCCCTTCCCGGTGTCGAGAGGGTGAGTGACCCGTTCGACCCGGCACGGCCCTACATCTCCAAAGATCACAGTGTCGCTGTCGCGACCTTGTCCTTCGGGGAACTGTCGAAAGACCAGAAGGTTTCCTCCTATGACGCGGCCATGAAGGTGCGCACCGGGGCCCCGTCAAATCTCGGCGTCGAGCTCGGGGGCAACCTCGTTCCCCTGGGCGCCCCGGCTCCCGGCATCGGCGAGGGGGCCGGCGTGGTCATCGCTTTCCTCGTGTTGGTGCTCACCTTCGGGTCTCTGCTGGCAGCCGGGGTCAACCTGCTCATCGCGGTGTTCGGGGTTGGAGTGGGCCTTGTCGGCATCCTCGCCTATGGGTCCCTCACGCCCATCGGAGAGAACTCCATCATTCTCGCCTCGATGCTCGGACTGGCGGTCGGCATCGACTACAGCCTGTTCATCCTTTCCCGCTTCCGAACAGAGCTTCGCGGGGGCAAGCGTGTCGAAGATGCCGTAGCCCGGGCCACTGGCACGGCCGGCACCGCCGTCGTCTTTGCCGGCCTCACCGTGATCATCGCCCTGGTCGCCCTTCTGGTCGCGAACCTCAGCTTCATCACCGAGATGGGAATCGCGGCTGCGTTCGGCGTGTTCGTGTCCGTGCTCCTGGCCCTGACGCTCCTGCCCGCGCTAATGCGCACCCTTGGCACCAGGGCACTGTCCAAGAAGCACCGGAAGGAACTCGCCTCCGGGAAGCTCTGGACGGAGGGCGCCGCTCAAAAGCGCGGGATCCTCCGCGGATGGGGAAGCTTCGTTGTCAACCGGCCGATTGTGTCGATTCTTGCCGGAGTCGTCATCCTGGTCGTTGTCGCGCTGCCGATGTTGAGCATGAAGACGGCGTTCAACGTTCCCGGCGGCGCGGATCCCGGATCCACTGAACGCACCGCCTACAACCTCATCGTCGACAAGTTCGGTGGCATTCAAAGCCCCCTCATGGTTCTCGCTAACGGTACTGGCAGTGCCCCCACGACGGCGGCCATCGAGAAGGACATTGCCGGCATGGACGGGGTTCAGCAGGTCGTGCCCGCTGAAGTCTCCACGGACGGGACCATGGCCCGCATCATCGTGATACCCCACGACGGCCCCATCGACCAGCAGACCAAGGACCTGGTCCACCGCATCCGGGCTGAGGCTGATTCCACGGCAGGCGTCCACCTCGAGGTGACCGGCGAGACGGCAATCGGCATCGACCAAGATACGGCGCTCATGAACGCGCTGATCAAATACATCATCGTGATCGTCGTGATCTCAATGGTGCTGATGGTGCTGATGTTCCGTTCCCTCCTCATTCCCGTCATAGCAACCCTCGGCTACCTCCTCTCCGTCGGAGCGTCGTTCGGCGCAAGCACTGCCGTGTTCCAGTGGGGTTGGCTCGATCCCCTCATTGCCGCCCCGCAGGGCGACCCTATGCTCAGCCTGCTTCCCCTCCTGCTGGTCGGTGTGCTGTTCGGACTCGCCATGGACTACCAGGTATTCCTGGTGTCCCGGATCAAGGAAATGCATGACAAGGGCATGTCACCCAAACAGGCGATCAGGGACGGATTCGCCCGATCCGGACCCGTGCTCGTGGCCGCCGCCGCGATCATGACCGTCGTTTTCGCGGGATTCGCCACGGGCACCTTCGCCGTCGGCGCGTCCATCGCGTTCGGTCTCATGGTCGGCGTAATGGCTGACGCCTTCATCGTCCGTCTCGTCCTCATGCCGGCGCTGCTGAGCCTGCTAGGCAAGTCCGCCTGGTGGCTTCCGAAATGGCTCGACCGCATCGTCCCGAACATCGACACTGAGGGACACGCCCTCGATGCCGGGCCACAAAAGGAAAACGAGGAAGTCCCCGTCGCCGTCGGCTAGGTCGATACATGTAGGAAAAACCTGAAGCGGGCCGTTGCCGGCAGGCGGCGGCCCGCTTCCATGCCCGCGAACAGCGTGCCCAGCAAACTGGGACACTCTACTGCATCCGCAGTAGAGTGATCGATCCACCTGCACGATGGCACAGGACTGCCCGTCCGCGAGGCTTGAATCATGACAGACCTCCTCCACGCATCCGTCCCCCGGCAGGGCCTCCTTGCGGCGGAGCCACCGCAAAGCCTCCTGGTCAGCCAGGCCGCCATCGTTGTGAACACGTCGAAATTCTCCACACCGCGGGCCATGGAGAGGTTCCAGACAGAGGTTGAGAGCACTTTTGTCTCGCACGGGTGGACGGCCCCTTTTTGGCTGCAGACGACGGCGGAGTCCCGCGGGGCGAAAGAGGCGCGCTGGGCAGTGCGAGCCGGCGTCGACGTAGTGCTCGTTGCCGGCGGTGACGGCACCATACGTACTGTCGCGCAGGAACTCGCCGGATCGGACATTCCCATCGCCCTGCTGCCGATCGGTACGGGCAACCTGCTCGCCCGAAACCTCGGCATTCCCCGGAAGAACATCACGGCCGCAGTGCAGATCGCCTGCAACAGCAAGGACCACCCGATGGACGTGGGCCGGCTCGAGCTGGACCGCACCGGAAACGGCAACGAAGTCCAAGGCTTCGTCTTCCTTGTGATGGCCGGAGCCGGATTCGACGCAGCCACAGTGGGCGGAGCCGACGACACCATGAAGTCCGGGCTGGGACCGGCCGCGTATCTGCTCTCCGGGGCACGCGCGACCCAGGAGAAGATGGCATTCACCACGATCTGCGTCGACGGCTCGACCCGGCGCAGGAGGGAATCGCATGGCGTGATCGTTGGCAATTGCGGGTCGCTGACGATGGGACTGAGGCTGATGCCCGGGGCCATACCCGACGACGGCCTCCTCGACGGCGTAGCCCTCCTACAGCGGAACGTCACCGACTGGGCGCGCGCCGCCTGGTCCGTCGTCACGCGCAGCCGCGGCCGCCACCGGTCCATGCCGCGGTTCCAGGGACGGGTCATCGAGGTCCTCACCGACGCACCCCAACCGGTGCAAGTGGACGGCGACGTCGTTGGCGCAGGCCGCATGGTCCGGTTCCACGTCCAGGCTGAAGGGCTCCTCGTGCGCCGCCCCGACGGACGCACCGCCCAACATCACTAACGCGGAGCGCCCAGGCACTGTTGAGGGGCACGACGACGTGAATGAAGACCGCTGCCCGTGCCCCAATCCCCCTCCACCATCAGGTCATCCTCAAGGCCGCCGGCTCGCAGGGCAGCGCTCCATCCGGCTACATCTCCGTAGAGACAGTCGTGGCTCCGTGAGCGGGCGGGAATTCGTTCGACGACTGCATGGGCGCGGCGGTTGTTTTTCGTGCCACAAGGGTTGGCCGCACCACGCTGCTTACTGCCTCGGTACGGCCGCCGATGCGTTCCAAGAGAAGGCGTCCTGCGGCTGCGCCCATGTCGAGGCCTGACTGGTCGATTGTGGTGATCGAGATTGGCGCGAGCGAAGTGGTGAAGATGTTGTCGAAGCCGGCCACCGAGAGTTCCTCGGGAACACGGATGCCTGCGTTCCACATGGTTGTCAGGACTCCGAAGGCGGCTACGTCGCAGCCGGCGAAGACCGCCGTGGGCCTTTTTGCTCGGGACAGGATCAACCGTCCCGATTGTTCGCCGCCCTCCTGGCTCCATTGCGACTGAATGATGTCGATCGCGTCGCCGAGTCCGTGACGGATCATCGCGTCAACATACCCGCGCACGCGCACTTCCTCAGGGAGCCGTGCGTCATTCGTTCCTTCCGTCGTGTGATTGACATAGGTGATCTGCCGGTGCCCGAGCGATACGAGATGATCCACAACAAGGTTCGCACCGGCAAAGTCGTCTGCGGCAACCGAGTCAAAGTCCGGGCTGGCCCCGTGGCGGCCGAGCACGACAACCGGGATGTTCCTGGCCATCGTCTCCAGCTCGGAGTCCGTTCCAAGTGGGGAAATCAGAACGATCCCGTCCATTCCCCGGTCGATCAGGTCTTCGACCATCCGGTCCTGGGCATTCTTGCCCGAGCCTGCGGGGGCGACCAGCAGCCGGTATTTCTGCCGTTCGCACTCTCTCCTGATGCCTTCGACCAGAAGCGATGAAAACTCGTTGTGCAGATCCGCGACGACCACGGCCACGGTGTGGGTTCGTCCACGCATGCCCCGGGCGGAGGCCAGAGGCCGATACCCGAGGGCCTGCATGGAAGCCTGCACCTTCGCTTTCATCTCGGAGCTGACACCGTAGGCATTACGGAGCACCTTGGATGCAGCAGCGGTGGAAACGCCTGCGTGGGTCGCGACGTCGACAATCGTGGGTCGCTTGTTGACGGATCCCTTGTTCATCGCGCCTCCTTCGGCTGCATTCATGCTGGACATCCCTTCTTACCGCATCTGAAGCCTGGACCTCTTGGCAGATCAGCACTTTGTGATCTACGCTATAGAAAGTGTATAACGTACTACACGATTTGAGATCATTTCTCTGCCAATCAAAGTAGAACGTACTACTTCAATTTTACAGAACCGGACAACCCTCTGGACAGCGAAAAGCCTCCCCAGTAGTCCATCTCTTCGATGAAACGATTCAGATGGATAGGGTTTCACCTCCGCAAAAGCGGAGTCGTCCCCGACGAAGAGAATGGAAATGCGATGACGCAACGTGAACTCGCAGACCCCCGCACAGGGGTGCCTGGACGTTCCACGACACCGAGGGCGCGGCCAGCGCAAACGCGCAGGCGGCGGGCGGGCGCCGGCGCGAGGGCGCCGTGGTGGTTCCTTCTGCCCGCGCTGGCGGTCTTCACCCTGATCGTCGTGATCCCTAGCTGGCGGGGAGCCTTCTATGCCCTGACCAACTGGGACGGCTTGTCGCCGCAGTTCGACTTCGTCGGGTTCGACAACTTCGTCCGGGTGTTCAAGGATTCCGCGGCCGGTGCGTCGATCCTGAACACGACACTGTATGCCATCGGCGTCATGGTGGTCCAGAACTTCATCGGCCTGCTTCTGGCGTTGGGAGTGAACTCCGCAATCCGGAGCCGCAACTGGCTGCGCGTGCTGTTTTTCGCCCCGGCCGTCGTGACGCCGCTGGTTGTGGCCAACTTGTGGCAATACATCCTCGCCCCGGACGGTGCATTGAACACGGCACTGCGGGCTGTCGGCCTGGATTTCCTGGCCCAGGACTGGCTGGGCAACGCCCAGCTGGCGTTGCCGGCGATCATCTCAGTGGTGGTGTGGCAGTTCGCCGGCTATTCGATGGTGATTTTCCTGGCGGGCCTGCAGAGCATTCCCGAGGACGTTTACGAGGCGGCAAGCCTGGACGGCGCCGGGTCCTTCAAGACCTTCTGGAACATCACCCGGCCGTTGCTGGCGCCTTCGATGACCATCAACCTGATGCTGTCCCTCATCGGCGGCCTGAAGCTTTTCGATCAGGTGTTGATCATGACCCAGGGCGGGCCCGGCAGCGCGACCGAGAGCCTCAGCACGATCGCTTACAAGGACGCTTTCCAGTTCCAGCTCTTCGGGTACAGCACCGCCCTGACCCTCGTTCTGACCGCCTTCGTCGCGGTTGCCTCCCTCATCCAGTTCACCCTGCTCCGCCGAGGAGAAGACAAATGAAGCGCTACACCCTCAAAACGGGCGCCCTTGAGGTAGTCATGATCCTCGTCGCCCTCCTCTTCGCCGCCCCCGTCTACGTGCTGATCAACACAGCACTCAATTCCGGTGGTGTCACGGCGTCCCTCGCCCCTGTCGCCACCCCCTCCTTCGACAACTTCGCCACCGCATGGGTCAGCGGAGGCCTCGGTCCGGCGATGATCAACAACATCGTCATCACTGTCGTATCCGTCTTCCTGATCGTAGTGATCAGCGCCTCCGCAGCCTACCCCCTGGCACGGATCACCCGGAGGTGGTCCAAGCTTGCATTCGCGTTCTTCCTCGGCGGGCTGCTGATCCCGGGACTGCTGGCACTGATCCCGCTCTACACCACCTTCCGTGACCTCCACCTCATCGGGTCGATCTGGGGCCTTGTCATCATCTATGTCGGCGCCCAGATGCCTTTCTCGATCTTTCTCTACACGCAGTTCCTGCGGTCCCTGCCGCTTGACTTCGAGGAAGCGGCCACCCTCGACGGCGGCAGTCCGTTCCGGGTGTTCTGGCAGGTCGTGTTCCCGCTGATGCGGCCCATCACCGGCACCGTCGTCATCCTCAACACGATCACGGTGTGGAACGACTTCTTCACCCCGCTGCTGTACCTGTCAGGCAGCGGAACCAACACCATCCCGATCGCCATTTACTCGTTCACAGGACAGTACGTGAACCAATGGGGCACCATCTTCGCCGCGCTCATCATCGGCGTGACCCCACTCCTGATCTTCTACTTCCTCCTGCAGCGAAGCATCATCAAGGGCTTCGCAGGAGGGCTGAAGGGTTGAGCGGACGACGCACCCTACGTCCCCGCCCGGCCGGCTCCACCCATCCCCCAGTCACTTCAACCCACGCGCTTCAAGGGAGAACCATGCGTCACAAGAAAGTCATCACAGCCATCGGCGCGATAGCCGCCGTCGGCATCGCCCTCACAGGATGTTCCTCGAACGCTCCGGCGGCATCCAGCCCCGGGACGGTCACGGTCGCCCGGCTGTCCGGCTCGGACGACAAGTGGAAGGCAATCGCCGACAAGTTCCACGAACTCAACCCGAGCCTGACCGTCGAATACACGATCATCCCGACGGATAGCTACAACCAGCAGATGGGCACACGCCTCGCCGCAGGTACCGCCACGGACGTCCTGAACGTCTTCCCCGGCAGCGGCAACGCCACCGCGGTGCGGACCCTGGCCAAGAACGGCTATCTCGCGGACCTGTCCGGCGAAAGCTGGGCAGCCACCCAACCCGACTCCACCACCTCCGCAACCGCCTACCAGGGCAAGAGGTACATGTTCACGGACGTGGCCACCGCCAACACCCTGGGCGGCGTCTACAACACCAAAGCCCTGCAGGACGCGGGCCTGAAGATCCCCACGACCTACTCCGAAGTCCTGGGGTTCTGCACCGCCGCGCAGAAGGCAGGCAAGGTCGCCTACGCTCTGGGCGCACAGACGCAGTGGGTCACTCAGCTGGTCACCTATGCGCTGGTCTCCACGGATGTCTACGCCAAGGACCCGGACTTCAACCAGAAGCAGCTCAACAAACAAACGACCTTCCAGGACAGCAACTGGCTCGACGCCATGACCAAGTACAAGGAAATGTTCGACAAGGGCTGCTTCAACAAGGACGCCCTGGGGACCTCGGTGGACAACCAGACCGCCATGGTCGCTGACGGCCGGGCACTCGGAGCCATCCAGATCTCGACCATGGCCAACTCCATGAAGAAGGCCAACCCGGCGCTGAACATCGAGCTCGCACCGATCCCGGCCACCGACAACACAGCCGACACCCGCCTTGCCTTCGGACTGGGCGTGGGCTGGGGCGTCAATGCCAAGGCCAAGAACGCCGACGGAGCGAAAAAGTTCGTCGCATTCCTCGCGAGCAAGGACGGAAGCGCCATGAACGCCGACAAGTACGGTGTAGCCCCCAACGGCACGGTCGAGGCCAACGATATAAACAAGCTCGAGATCCCCTTCGTCAAGGACGGAAAGACGGCGTCGTTCCCGGACGTTGACTGGCCCTCACCCCAGGTCCAGAACCTGCACCTGACCGGCATTCAGGAAATGCTTGGCGGCAAGAAGACCCCAACGGAAGTCCTGACCTCGATGCAGGACGCCTTCACCGCAGCACTGAAGTAGAGCCAAAACGCGGGGGCGGGGGGGGGGGGGGGGGCGGGGCCCCCCCCCCCCCCACCCACCCCCCCCCCCCCCCCCCCCCCCACCCCCCCCCCAGCTGGGGCCGGGACTGAGGGGAGTAGCACACCACAACCACCCCCGCCT